>JBDLIB010000181.1:0-5472 GCA_039715085.1 Bacteroidota bacterium
CAAATAGTTCCTAAACGAAGTACTTTATCAGAAGGCATTGAAAACTTAATTGTATCGCTTTATGCAAAAGGAATGAGTAACTCAGATATTGAGGCACAACTCAACGAACTTTATGGTTTTAATGTTTCTACAACAACTATTTCTGTAGTAACTGATAAGATAACCGGAGACATCATAGCATGGCAAAACAGGCCATTAGAATCAACTTATCTAATCGTTTGGATGGATGCCATTGTTTTCAAAGTTAGAGAGAACTCAAGAGTTGTAAATAAAGCTGTTTATCTGGCTGTAGGCTTACGCGGGGACGGCAAGAAAGAAGTTTTAGGAATGTGGCTTGGTAAGAATGAATCTGCTGCTTTTTGGATGTCAGTTTTAACTGATTTAAAGACTCGTGGTGTGGAGGATATTTTGATCACTGTAACAGATAATTTAAACGGTTTTACAGATACAATTACTCAGGTTTTTCCAAATTCAACTAAGCAGATTTGTGTGATACATCAAATAAGAAACTCAGCCAGGTATGTGGTATGGAAAGATAAGAAAGAGTTTACAAAAGACATGAGATATATCTATACAGCACCTAATGCCGAAGCAGCAAGAGCAGCCTTAGAAGATTTTAAACTCAAGTGGAATGACAAATACTCTTATGCTGTTGACTCTTGGTATAAGAACTGGGATGAGCTGACTGCGTTTCTCGATTTTCCTGTTCAGATCAGAAGGATTATTTACACAACAAATCTAATTGAAAATCTTAACGGAAAAATCAGGAAATACACTAAAAATAAGCTTTCATTCCCGACTGATGATGCCGTGAAAAAATCAGTATTTTTGGCTCTGGGTGAGGTGACTAAAAAATGGACTATGCCTATTAGAAATTGGGGAGTAATTTTAAACCAATTTATGACTATATTTGAAAATAGGATTCAACCTATGAAAAATTGAATCCTATGATTTTATGTTTACACACTTTACGGGATAGTGTCTCAAAAAAAACTGTAGAAATAATTATGGCTAATACTGAGGAACAGAAAAATATTTTAGAAGCTTTTGAAATAAAATATTAGACTGGGTGACCCAATGGCGAAAACAGGAAAGATTTCCTTTCTGCTTTTGTTCTTAAAGCTGACTTAACTCAAAAGTTAGCGCAATAAAAAACCACTCCGAAGAGTGGTCTTTACTTATTTTTCAAGTTTGTAAAATGATTTTATCTCTAACATTAAATCAACATCGGTCATACTACCCTCTATGAATTTTTCTTCATTATTGTAGATTAAAGTATAACCACACTTTTCATTAACTGTCTTAATTTCTATATTATTTTCTTTTAGATAATTAGTATTCATATCTATAGACCGTAATATATCTGCATTAGCTTCAGTATTATTAGAACAATTATGAACTATTATTCTTTTTGTTTCATTACAAGAAGCAATTAAAACAAAAACCGATAGCATAACTAATATTTTAATTTTATTGAGCATTGGAAATAAGTTCTTTAATTAATTTATTAAATGCTTGCTGTCCCGCTTTTGAGTTATCTCCTCTTTCAAACCGAACTCCAATTACATTCCCTTTTTTATCTTTCAAAGCGGATGTTTTTACACCGCCTTCACCATCTTTTGTACTTCCTACAAGCTGGTCAAAATGACCTTTGTTTTCATCAACACCTTCTTTTAAACTACCATAACCTTCTGTTGTCGGATTAATACTAAAATGTGGTGGGTCTGAAGCTTGATTACTTAACGGGTTAAATCCAAATTCTGAAGCTATTGTATTCAATTCTTTTAACTCACTCTTACTTAATGACTTAACTCCATTTAAATCTATTGCAAATCCAGCTTGATGTCTACTTAATTTTTTAGCAGTAGTATTTCCTGTTTTAATTGAAGACGAAGGAACAGCCCTAAATATATTATTTACGGTTAATCCACTAAACCTTTCTTGTGCTTTATTTACAAAACCAACAACATTTTCAGCAATTCTTTCGTCCACCAAATAATTTCTATTTTTCGGTGTACTATTTACACTATTAAGACCTCTTAAAGTAACTACCACTAATGAGTCTCCTTGAACATCTTTAAATAACAAAGGACTATTTGCTGCATAATGATAGGGTGTATGATTTTCATACTTTTCTGCAAACCTATCTATCTTATTAAATCGAGCAATTGCTGGGTCATAATTTCTCCAGCCGTAATCTAACCAATCCAATCCTAATTCCTCTTGCTTCTCTTTTCCATTGTAAGTATAATTCTGCGCTGGATTCGTTGATGTTACGACATTATTATATCCTTTGTGTTCAAGTCCAAAAGGATAATAGTTACTTTCTTCAATAATTTCAGTAGTTGCATTAATAGCTCCATCCCCATCAAGATCTGAATAAGTTAGTCTCACATTCCCTAAATGGTCGGTATAATTATAAACATATCGGAAAAAACTTCCATCTGGCTCGATATAACCTTCTGGATGATTAAAAAACTGCAATGTATTATCCTCGTAAACATAGCCGTTTGCGTAATCTGTGGTTGTAATATTCCCTCCATCATTAACCACTTTTTTTAGTTTGATACCACTAGCATCATAGGTGTAATTAATATTTTTTGTACTAGAATTATCAAACTTGATTTCAGTAGGTAAGTTTAAATGATTGTATAGAATGCTAGTGATTCCTTTATTAGTATCTGTGAGTAAATTTCCATTTACATCGTACGCATAATCATTCGTTGTGTCTGCTGTAGTATTGAGAGCATCATCCTTAAACCCAAACTGGTCTATGGTGGCTGCATCAGCAACTTTTAATAACTTATTACTACTTGCTTGATAACTGTACGTTAGGTTATCCATCGTACCAAAATGATCATCTTGCCCATCATTATTGGCATCTACTCCCAAAACAGGTTGGTCCATTATATTCCCTTTTCTAACTAAACTTTGAATGTTCCCATTCTTATCGTAGGTAACAGGGTTGGTTGTACTTCCTAAAGAATAATTGTTTGTGTTATCAATAGCCGAAGTAATTCGATTCAGCGCATCGTATGTATATTCGTAATCTTTCAAACTATTATCAGTATTTGCAGTCTGCCAAAGTATTTGGCTGATATTACCGTTATACAGTTTTTTATTTGTATCTGCAATATCATTATAATTAATCTTAAATGCAAATAATTCATTCGATATATTGTTTACATCATTTATCTGTGTTAACCAACCTCTAATGTTGTATTTATAATCTACATCTTGAAATCTAGTTTTTGTTGTTTTCCCTCCTACTCCTTTACTTACCAATTGTCCTAAATCATCGTAGTGGTTTTGTACAATCACTTCTTCTGCACGGCTAGTGACCTTTTGTCGTTGTGACAATAGCCTTCCGGTTTGATCGTAAGTGAATTTATCTATAGTTACAATATCAGTATGACCTGTCTTTTGATGCGTAGTATTAGATTCTTGTACCAATCCCCTTATATCATCGGCATCTTCTTTTAACCTGGATTCAATGATATCCACTGTACCTAAATAATCATTTTTAGTATATACCCATACAGGTCTTTTATGCTCGTCATAAGCAGTAACCGTTATGATCCAGTAATCTGTACCCAATACCCTGACCTTTGAACCTGTTACCAAACCCTTTGTGCTAGTAGTAATTGCTTCTCCATAGGATGTTTGGGAAGGAACTGTTATACTTTCTGAGTTTAGAAAGTTATAGTTATCATAGTAATTGATCGTATAGATCTTATTTACCGTTGTTGGTACTGATACACTGTTATAATATATAGTTGTTCCTGCTATGGTTGTAGCAGTAGTTCTTGATGTTTCTGCTACTGGTGTTGGTGTGGCTGTAATATTTCCTTGATATACATCTTTATCTACATTATATTGCCTTAATCCTGTATAGGCTACCCTGCCAAAGGCATCATACTTGGTAAACAACCATTCCTTGGTGGTTTTGTTCCTTTGTACTTCATCCTGGGTGATAATCGGCTGGTCGATCTTATTGTATAGGATATATTCTAATCCCTTACCGGGTATCTTCTTTTCTACAAGGCGGTTTCTACCATCGTATTTATATAGATAACCTAATTCATTTAACTGGCTTATAATTGTAGCTAAAGTGTTTGTCGATGCGTCCATCTTTGGTGGTAATACATAGGTCAGATTACCATAATCATCATAGACATAATAGGTATCGTGTTTCACATTGTTGTTATAGGTTCTTTTTAATACTACCCTTCCCTGTTTGTCTTTAAATTCTTCGGTGGTGTGATCTTTTAGGTTAGTTTGTGTTATCTTCCAATTCTCATCCTTGGTAATGCTTTTATACAATTGGTTTATACCATAGTATCCATTATTTAAAGTGCTTAATCCTAAAGTAGGATTATAATCATTATCTAAGGTTACTTTAAATAATCTCACCTCTGTTGATGATGTATTCGTTGAACTGGTAAACTTTATAGTATTTCCATTAGTATGATTATTCGCATCATAGATGTCTCCTTTTTCCCATGCTTCCCCGGGGGCTGCTTGTTCAAGGATTCTGTTTAATGGTGAGTTTTCAAATAGCTTTTCTGAATATGGGTTTTGTGTATTCTCATATTTAGGCGTATCATAAAACTGCCCTACTCCTGCCAAGGGGTCTAATGCATCGGCTCTATACAATCCATTGTTCGTTGTTTCTGCATAGGGTAAATAATCTTTATCCTGCCTGCCATAAGCATCATAGTCTATTGGGGTGATAATATCCTTTCCTGTTTGGTTTTGGATCATCTCTTCTATAGATGCTTCATTACCATCTAATCTCTGAACCATTGGGTTAAAAAAGTATTGCCTTACATTTGTATCTGTAGCATAATATAAATAGCTCCTAAATTTTGAGGTAACTGTAGTGGAAGCCCATTTAAAATCTGTACAGGATAATACTTTGTTCCCATTAACATCATAAACTCCACTCTGTATAGAATTCCCTCCTGAATAAGAATGTGGGTGAATAATACCAACTAATAAATACCACTGATCCAGGTTAGGTAAGTCTCCATTCCAAAAATAAGGATTGCCATTAGCTGTTCCATTTAGGTTGTTAACATTTTGAGTCCCATGATAAGTCCTTCCGTCCTGAGAGCCTGTTCGTTTTACCCAAACAGTATACCTATAACCTACTGTATTGTCTATATCAAAATATTCTGTGTTCCAACCTCCATCAGGTCCACTGATAGCATCATTACCACAACGCCATAATACTGAATCTTCTCCATGAGGGTCTGTACCTATTATTCTTTCATTTTCTGTAGTAACTCCATTCTGAATAAAAAAAGGCGCTGAACCACTTCCAAGAGTCCAGTTGTTTTTCCAATCAATAATATTGTTTACTAGTTTATTCCCCCCCTGCCTTATAGCTACACTTTGCATAGACCTTCCTAATCCATCATAATATTGAACCGTTTCTATCTTTTCATCATCTTGTGCCATTCCTACTGT
>JBDLIB010000182.1:0-5439 GCA_039715085.1 Bacteroidota bacterium
TCAAAATCTGTATCTAAAATATATTGAAAAGAAGGGCCGGCAAAGAATCTTCCCATTTCTAAGAATTTAAATCCTAACAAAACAGGAATGTCCACTTTTTTAATGATAAGGTCACCGCTTTCACTTCCATAATTATAGCTGCTTTCAGTTTTAGTATAAAGTAATTCAGGGCGTATATAAAAGAAAGGGATCTTGATCTCGCTAAATACACCAAAATGATAACCGGACTCTTTATGAGATTTTAATTTCTCAAAGCTTTCGCCTATAGAAGCTCTTAATGTACCGTTTTTGTTATTGTTAACACCTCCTTTGATTCCAAAATTTAAAAATTGTGCATTAGTTGTAGTAAAAGCACCGATTATAAGTAGAATTGTTATATACTTTTTCATGGGATGAATTTTGTATTGTTAAAAAAAAATACCAATTAAACAATGCGTTTAATTGGTATAAATGTATAAATAAATTTTTAAGAAATTCTGAAGAGATTATTATTTTCTCTTGATAACTTTTTCTACAGCTTTAACAATTGCTTTATCGTTTAATTCATATTTTTCCATCAATTGTGCCGGTGTACCAGATTCACCAAAACTGTCGTTTACAGCAACAAACTCCTGGGGTACAGGATTGTTTGAGACTAAAGTTCTTGATACACTTTCTCCCAGGCCACCCAAAACGTTATGTTCTTCGGCAGTTACAACACATCCTGTTTTAGCAACAGATTTTAAAATAGCTTCTTCATCTAAAGGTTTGATGGTATGTATATTAATTACTTCAGCACTGATTCCTTTTTCTTCCAATTTTTCTGATGCTTGTAAAGCTTCCCATACCAGGTGTCCGGTTGCAATAATAGTAACATCAGTTCCTTCAGTAAGTTGAATTGCCTTACCGATCTCAAATTTTTCATCTGCAGGCATAAAGATTGGTACTGCAGGCCTTCCAAAACGTAAATAAACCGGCCCCTCATATTCGGCAATTGCAAGGGTAGCGGCTTTAGTTTGGTTGTAATCGCAAGGGTTGATAACCACCATACCTGGTAACATTTTCATCATACCAATATCTTCCAGAGATTGGTGTGTTGCACCATCTTCTCCTAAGGTTAAACCGGCATGTGAAGCACAAATTTTTACATTTTTATGCGAATAGGCTATAGATTGTCTTACCTGGTCATATACTCTTGCAGTAGAGAAGTTTGCAAAGGTGCCTGTAAAAGGAATTTTACCGCCAATAGTCATTCCCGCAGCAATTCCCATCATATTGGCTTCGGCAATACCTGTTTGAAAAAATCTATCTGGATTTTCTTTGATAAATTCATCCATTTTTAATGAACCAACCAAATCGGCACAAAGTGCAACAACTTTATCATTGGTTCTTCCTAACTCAGCCAATCCGGCTCCAAATCCTGATCTGGTATCTTTCTTTTCGGTAAAAGTGTATTTCTTCATTTCTTTTTATTTGAAAATATTACGTTCTGAAATTTTAAGGGACAAAAATAATAATTATATATTGATATTTTATTTAAAGTTTTTAAATATTAAAATTATCAGTTAAACGATTTTAAAGCTTCATAAAATTTATGAGTAGGAAAGCCCATGACATTAAAATAGCTGCCTTCAATTTTTTCAATTCCAATGAAACCAATCCATTCCTGAATACCATAACTACCTGCCTTATCGTATGGTTTATATCGATCTAAATAATAAGTAATCTCGTCTAAAGTCAAAGGTTTAAAATAAACTTTAGTTATATCATTTACAGTTATTTGGTTATTTTTACTTGTAATACTTATTGAAGTTATGACCTCATGAGAATTATCGGATAATCTCTGTAACATTTCAGTAGCATCAGTGCGATCTTTTGGTTTTCCTAAGGCCTTTTCATTTAACCATACAATAGTATCTGATGTGATCAATAAATCATCTTTATTTAACTCATTTAAAAAAGGTTTTGCTTTTAATTGTGATAAATAATTGGTTATTTCTTCTCGTTTTAAGTGGTCAGGATAAGTTTCTTCTACTTCTTTTAATCTAATCTCGAAATCCAACCCAAGGTCTTTTAAGAATTTTTGCCTTCTGGGAGATTTAGAAGCCAGAATGAGTTTTTTATTTTTAAGTTTATCTAATAGCATATTACAACAAAAATATGGTCAAAATACCGAATAACATAATGTATTTTAAAAGATTACTCAACTTATGAAAATCGGATTTACTTTTGGCTGAAAGAATTTTCTTTACAAAATAGAGTAGTGGTGTCACCACAAATATCACCAAATAGTATAAAACAAATTTATTTTCTGTATAATATGAAAATCCGAAATATAAAATTGAAAGAAGAGGGATTAAACTTGAAAATGCCAAAATATTTTTTGTTCGTTCTATTCCCAATACTATTGGAAGTGTTTCTGCATTAATTTTATAATCTCCTTTTATATCTTCAATGTCTTTAACTATTTCGCGAAGCATAGTAAGCATAAATGCAAAAACCGCAATGTGTTTTACCAGTAAAAATACGGTGGAAAAATTATCCTGTTCAGTAATATCTGATATGGGAAATAAGTCAAAAACGGGTACGATTAAGATACTTGAAAATATTAATAATGAAACAAGTAAATTACCAAGTAAAAGTTTAGATTTCAGGGTAGTAGAATAGGTAAATAACAGTATTGATATAAGTATAAAAATTAAAGAATAATATGGTTTTTCTATGTGTATTGACAAAATTATACCAAGAAGAATCCCTATGAAACTGGTTGTTAAATAGAGTTTAACAGCTGAGCTTTTACTGATCTTATTTTCAATGAAAACCAGATTGGGTTTATTAACCATATCTGTTTTTAGGTCATAAATATCATTTATTATATAACCGGCGGCAGCAATAAAAACGGTAGAAAGTACTAAAAAAGAAAAGTAGAAATTATTTAACGCTGAAATATCATAAAATTTTGGAAAAAGAACATATTTAATAAGTATCTGAACTAGGATCAGCATTAGCAGATTCTTCCACCGTATAAAATTTAAAAAATCTTTTATTCGCATCAAAAGTCTTTCTTAATTCTTGCCAGGTCTCTTTTATTATCCCTGTCTTTTAAAACACTGCGTTTATCATGGATCTTTTTCCCTTTACAGAGAGCTATATTCAATTTAGCCCAACCCTTATCTGTAATAAATAGCTTTAATGGAATGATTGTTAAACCCACATTTTGCACTTCTTTACGGAGCTTTTTTAATTCCCTTTTGTTAAGGAGTAGTTTACGGGCACTTTTTGGATCGTGATTGAAAAAACTTCCCCGGTTATAGATATCTATAAACATATTGATAACAAAAAGCTCTCCTTTGTCATTGAATTCACAAAAACTCTCTGTAATACGGGCTTTACTATCCCGAATAGATTTAATCTCTGTACCACTTAACTGAATACCAGCAGTGTATGTGTCTAAGATCTCATATTCAAAACGAGCTTTTTTATTTTGTATGTTTATTTTTTTTTGCATTTTTACAAGTATAAAGGACTGATTCGTCCTGATTTTTGTTTACACTTTCTACTTGTTTCTAGTTTTTCCCCTCGCAGATATCGCAGATTAGCGCTGAAATAATCTGCAAAAATCTGCGTGAGTATTTTCAAACTTGAATTACATTTTTTTCAACCAATGACCAACTGAAACTTCCTTTGTTATAATTGTTTTTAATTCATCAATGGCAACACGTTTTTGTTCCATAGAGTCTCTATGACGAATAGTAACTGTATTGTCTTCTTTTGTTTGATGATCTACCGTAATACAAAATGGAGTTCCTGCAGCGTCCTGGCGACGGTAACGACGTCCAATAGCATCTTTTTCATCATACATAACATTAAAGTCAAACTTTAAGTTGTCTATTATATCTCTCGCTATTTCAGGTAATCCATCTTTTTTTATCAATGGTAAAATTGCTGCTTTTGTAGGTGCGATTACAGCAGGAAGTTTAAGTACAGTTCTTTCCGATCCATCTTCCAGAACTTCATCCTGTAGAGCAGAAGAGAAGACAGCCAAAAACATTCTGTCCAATCCAATAGAGGTTTCAATTACATATGGTACATAACTCTTATTTACCTCGTGATCGAAGAATTGTAATTTTTTACCTGAGTATTCCTCATGTGCTTTCAGGTCAAAATCTGTACGAGAGTGAATACCCTCCAACTCTTTAAAACCAAATGGAAAATCAAATTCAATATCAGCTGCAGCATTCGCATAATGTGCTAACTTATCGTGGTCATGGAAACGGTAATTTTCTTCACCTATACCAAGCGATAAGTGCCATTTCATTCTTTCTTCTTTCCAGTGTTCATACCATTTTAACTCTTCTCCCGGTCGAACAAAGAATTGCATTTCCATTTGTTCAAATTCACGCATTCTGAATATAAACTGACGTGCAACTATCTCATTTCTAAATGCTTTACCTGTTTGTGCAATTCCGAAAGGAATCTTCATTCTTCCTGTTTTCTGAACATTTGCAAAGTTTACAAAAATACCCTGGGCTGTTTCAGGTCGCAGGTACAAATCCATTGCAGTATCAGCGCTGGCACCCAATTTTGTTCCAAACATCAGATTAAATTGTTTGACATCTGTCCAGTTTTTTGATCCGGAAAGAGGGCAGGCAATCTCTAACTCCTCAATAAGTGCTTTTACATCAGTAAGATCTTCATTTTCTAAAGATCTCCCCATACGTTTTAAAACTTCATCGCGTTTGCTAAGGTATTTTATAACCCTGGGGTTTGTACTTACAAACTCTTCTTTATTAAAAGCATCACCAAAGCGTTTAGCAGCCTTTTTAATCTCTTTTTGTGCTTTTAAGTTTAGTTTTTCAGCGTAATCTTCGATCAAAACATCAGCACGATATCTTTTTTTAGAATCTTTATTATCAATTAATGGGTCATTAAATGCATCTACATGCCCGGATGCTTTCCAGGTTGTAGGGTGCATAAAAATAGCAGCGTCAATACCCACGATGTTCTCATGCATTTGTACCATGGCCTTCCACCAGTAGTCTCTAATATTTTTTTTCAGTTCGGCACCGTTTTGACCATAGTCATAAACAGCACTTAAACCATCGTATATTTCACTTGATTGAAAGATGTATCCATATTCTTTTGCGTGGGATATTACTTTCTTGAATTTATCGTCTTTATTTTTCAAAATTATCGAATTTTCTAATGTTTATAAATTGATTGGCAAAAATAAGAAACTTTTTTATTTTGTTGTGTTTTCGACCAAAGACTATTTAGTGCCGAAAAATAAAAGGTTTAAACTACAGCATATCCAGTATGGTTATCGTGAATGAACACTTTAATAGGAATTGACATAGATCCCGCTTGATACTGAATTAAGTTCAGTACATGTAGCGGGATTAGTTCAACTTACATCTTTTAGCTCTTTGTCAGTTGACAAGTTCTCAAAGATGAGTTTCA
>JBDLIB010000183.1:0-5396 GCA_039715085.1 Bacteroidota bacterium
GAAGTGGATGTCAGCATGTGTGTATGAAGGTTCATCATGATTCCACCAGTGGTTAATTTGCACGAAATTATTACCTCCATCGGTTGATTTCCAAATATCAAGAACACCGGTATAGACAACATTTGCATTTGTTGGAGATATTGTTAAAGCCATGTCAAACCAAGCTTGTTTGCTTGTAAAAATGTCATCGGATTCGGCTGTTTTTATAAAAGTATTTCCGCTATTTACAGATTTATATAGGCCCTGGAAAGAGTAATCAGATTTTGCACTCAAAAGGTAAACATAACTGGGGTTTGCAGGTGTAACATCTATAACCAATCTGGAAGAAGTAGTTGGTAAATTACTTGTGATTTCTGTGAAATTATCACCTCCGTTTGTGGATAAGTAGAATTTGTTTGATGTAACGGCATAAACGGTATTAGGATCTCCCGGTTTGAGTTTTAAATCTCCAAAATTTCCATATTGTTTCTTAGTCCAGTTAGCTCCTGCATTAATAGTTTTGTATACTCCATTGCTTGTTGCAACCCAAAGTATATTTGAATTGTCGGGATGGATATAAATTTCATTGGCAGAAGTGAAAGAATTTGTAAACACCAGCCCTGTTTTTTCCCATGTAGTTCCACCATCAGTAGATTTCATAACTCCTATGCTATAGCTGTCATTTGCATCATCATCACCCGTAGTAATATAAATTGTGTTCGAGTTATTTGGGTCAATAGCAATTCCGGAAACACCGATCTGAGGTAAATGATCAGATAACGGAATCCAGTTTTGGCCTGCATCGGTTGACTTCCAGATTCCTCCGGAAGGTGCACCAACATAAAATGTGTTAGCATTATTTGGATCGACGATAAAAGTATTCACCCTACCTTGCCCGCTTTTCGTATTGGTAGTGTATGGCCCTATGGATTGCCACTCTCCTTTTTCACTCAATTTCTGAACAATTGAATTTTTTTGTTCCCAGGCATTCCAAAGCATTGATGGAGGAGCAATATACCCTCCTTTGATTGTATAGTGTTTCCAGTGATTTTCCCATCGTTTGAAAGGTTTAAAACCGCTGCCTTTTGCCTGCCAGTCTTTATCTTTAAAATAGGCGTTAAAACTATTTGTTAATGTTTGAATGGTTTGTTCAGATGATTTTGCTTCACCTTGTTTATTTTGGATCCAAGGTGCGTTTTGATTATACTGTGATTGAGTTGTAAATGTGAGTAAAATAAAAAGTAGAAAAGTAAAGACTTTATGCATTCTGAGGAGATTTTTTAATTTTTTGCAATACCAAATATAAGTAATTTATTGCAATAAAAGATTTGAATATTGGAAGCTTAATGCAGGTGTAGATTGACTACTTATAGGTCTTAAATTCAGTTGTTTAGTGTTCTTATGCTAAATTTTTCCAGCAAAACAGAATCTTTTTCTTCTTTAATTTTGATCACTTTTTTCATATCCTCATTCGGAATAGTAACTGATAGAACATAATGTGCAATTTTCCATTTACCATTTTCATTTGTAAGTACCCCCGATCCTCTGCAAATTCCCATCCATGTATCTAATAATTCGTCAAACCATGCAGTATTTTTATCTTTTGAAAAATAGATATTCCGGTCTAAAGGTGTAAAATTCCAAGTATTCTTCTTGTCGAAATATGGTTTTGAAAATTCCTGAAACTGTTTTTTTGTCCAGTTCTCATTTGCATCAGTTCCTATGAAAATAAAGGCATTTCTTGTTTTATTGAAATATAAATCAAAGTCGGCATTTGCTACATCTTTATGCCATTGGTTTAACAGGCTGTTAATTTCTTCGGAAGTGTTGGTTTGTTGAGAAAATACCAAAAAAGAGGTAAAAATAAGTGTTAAAACTAAAATACTTTTCTTTGTCTTGATCATTAATTTGTATTTTTTTTCTGCTACTGCTAATTTATATTTGCTAGTTGAGCTAATCAATTTCCTCCGACTTTAGTCGGTGGTTGAAGTCTTTGATTATTTCTGTTCTTCCATATCTTTTTCAATCGAACTATCTTTCAATCTCAAACTATCTCCGGCAACTTCATCGATGAAGTTTTTTAACTCTTCATTCAGATCTTCTTGTACAACCATATTGTTTATCTTGGAATTCAAAGCAGAAAAAGCTTCAAATATTTTTGATCTTTCTTGTGTTACTTCTTCATCTGAGATCTTTTTTAAAGACGACATATCTTGTAGACGTAAAGCCTCGTTATGAATAACATGGAGTCTTATTTTTACTGCAGGGATCTGAAGTTCGTCAACCCTTACAGAGTCTTTTAACTCTTGAGCAAGTTTAGCAAGTTCTTTAGAATTAAGTAATGATCTGTTTACATCGTAATTCTCGTAGTTTTGTAAAAGATTGTCCATTCTCTCGTATTCTTTCCAGTTTTCAACCATCTTTTTTCCTTCCGGACTGAGGTTTTCATTTATTTTGGTGGTATAATTTTCAGAAATAGTTACTATTTTTTCCTGATTTTTAGATTGTTCTTCTTTCAAGGAATCTTCCTTACATGAAAAGATTATTAAAAGAAATGATATAAAAAACAGCTTTCTTGCTAACATATAGGTGGATTATTTAAAAATTCAAAAATAAGAAAATAAAATGTTAAGTTTTACATCTTTAACGATACTTAATTTCGCTTCTTTTATTCGTTATATTTGTATAAAATAAATAATGAAACAAAATGACACCAAAAATTCTCATCATCGGTGCAAGTGGACAAATTGGTACCGAACTCACCTTAAAATTACGTCAAATTTACGGAAATGAACATGTTATTGCTTCAGATATTAGAAATGGAACTTATGAAGTAATGCAATCCGGTGTATTCGAAATTTTAGATGCAACCAAAAATGACAGGATATTAGAAATCGTTAAAAAGCATAAGATACAACATGTGTATTTAATGGCCGCCATGCTTTCGGCTTTAGCAGAAAGACATCCCAAACGTGCATGGGATTTAAATATGACTACCCTATTCAATGTATTGGATCTGGCTAAGGATAAACATATTGAAAGAGTTTTCTGGCCAAGCTCAATTGCAGTTTTCGGACCATCTTCTCCAAAACAGAATACTCCGCAGGAAACAATCATGAATCCTTCAACTGTATATGGTATAAGTAAGGTTACAGGTGAAAATTGGTGTGCTTATTACAACAAAAGATATGGTGTGGATGTGCGAAGTATACGATATCCTGGAATTATCAGTTATAAAACAAACCCAGGAGGAGGAACTACAGACTATGCTATAGAAATATTTCACGGAGCGATCAAGTACAAAGATTATAAATGTTTCTTAAAGGAAGATGCAACCTTGCCGATGATGTATATGGATGATGCTATTGATGCAACAGTCAAACTGATGCAGCAAGAATCGTTTAAAGGTTATACTTCTTATAATATTGCCGCTATAAGTTTTTCGCCCAAGGAAATTACAGATACAATACAAAAATACATACCCGATTTTAAAGTGATTTATAAACCTGACTCACGTCAGAAAATTGCTGAATCATGGCCACAAAGTATAGACGATTCAAGGGCGAGAATCGATTGGGATTGGAATCATCAGTTTGATCTGGATACTTTGGTGGAAGAAATGTTACAGGGGTTACATTACAAAATCTAAAATAGGCCGATTTTTGCAAAAATTTTGATTCAGCAATAAGATGGATAAAGTAATCGAGAGAAGTTTGCAAAAAGCATATTCTTATAATGAATATAAAGAGATGATCGTTAGCTTGTTGAAAGAAGATAAAGCTACAGGTAATATGCAGTCTCCACAGATGGTTGATTTTACAAAATTGAACCAAAGCAGAATGAAGCGTTTGGATAAACAGACCAAATTGATGGATGCAGCCGAAACCAAAGTTCAGCAAATTGATAAAGATTTTACCTGGCTGGTTCTCACCGAAAGTTGGTGTGGTGATGCAGCGCATACTTTACCCATTATTAACAAACTCTCTGAAGCAAATCCAAGAATTGATCTAAAAGTAGTTTTAAGAGATGAGAATGAGGATCTGATGGATCAATTTTTAACCAATGGTACTAAATCTATTCCAAAACTGATTGCTTTGGAAAATCATACGGGGAAAGTAATTAATTCGTGGGGGCCACGATCTAAAAATGCCGCCCAAATGGTGTTGGATTATAAAACTCAAAATGGAGGTATTGATGAGAATTTCAAAAAAGAATTGCAGATGTGGTACCATAATGATAAAGGGGAAAGTATCCAAAAAGATATGATCGATTTCTTAGATGAAATGATCTAACCAGCGACTTCCACCGACTGAAGTCGATGGAAATTGAACCACCGACTAAAGTCGGCGGAAATTGATGAAGTATGCAGAAATTGATAAAGTCGGCGGAAATAGATCAGATTATAAATATAAAATAGAATGATTGTAGAGAGCCCAAAATTGGAGGATAATTCAAAAGTTTATATCTTTCCTTCCGATAGAAAATTATATCCCGATGAAATTCCGGTATTAAGCGAAAAAATTACTGATTTTTTAGAAGATTTATCAGAAGTCGATTCTTTTTTTGAGATCAAATACCAGCGCTTTATTATCATCCTAGTTTCCGGTAAAACCCCGCTTTCTGTAAGTCAGAATGAAGCTTTGGTATTATTGATGTTTTCATTCGAAAAGGAATTAAACCTCAGCCTGATCGATAAAGTAAAAGTATTTTTTAAACAAGGTAAATATGTGCAATGTAAAGAAGTTCCCGATTTTAAAAAATTGATCAAAAACAGAGGTGTTTCAAAAAATACAATAGTCTTCAATAATTTTATTCACTCTAAATCAGAATACGACTGTTGTTGGGAAGTTCCGGCCAGTGAGAGCTGGATAAGTCATTTGTTTTGATGGTTACAGGTTTTGGGTTTCGGGTTGATGAGTTTTGAGTGTTAAGTTTTTAGTTGAAACCATCAACCAAAAACCATCAACCAGCTGTCAATCCTTAAATAAATTATCTACGAATTCCTCCGGAGAAATACCACTATTAACATCAAAATTTCCACTTTTTGTTCTGCGGAGGGCAGATAAGTGAGAGCCTGTGTTTAAAGAAAATCCAAAATCATTGGCTAATGAACGGATATAAGTTCCTTTACTGCAAACCACTCTAAAATCAACATTAGGCATATCAATCTTAGTGATTTCAAATTCGAATATTGTTATCTTCCTGGATTTTATCTCAGTAGATTCTCCTTTTCTTGCCAGGTCATATAATCTTACCCCGTCTTTTTTTATCGCTGAAAAAAGCGGAGGTTTTTGGTCTATTTCGCCGATAAAATTTCCGGTAGTTTCTTTAATTAGCGCATCATTAATATGATCTGTGGGGGAATTCTTATTTACTTCAGTTTCAAGATCATAAGAAGGAGTGGTGGCACCGAGTGT
>JBDLIB010000184.1:0-5382 GCA_039715085.1 Bacteroidota bacterium
TGAAAAATCCATTTGGTATAATAGTGTAAACTATTTATACTCGCATGTTTCTAACGAAGAAGAAATACCTGTCGGTGTTGCCAGCCCAATTAATTTACACGGAATTATTATTCGAACAGGATTGTATCAAAAGTTATCTGAAGATCGTAGCATTCAGATTCTTTTTGCGCCCAGACTAATGTCGGATTTTAATAATATTAATGGAGATCATTTCCAATATGGAGGTATAGTATTGTATGAAAAAAAAATCAGTGATAAACTGAAGATGGGCTATGGAGCTATGTATAATCAGGAATTATTCGGCCCCTATCTAACACCTTTGATAAATCTTAATTGGCAGCTATCTAACCGCTTGTCTATTACCGGTTTACTGCCGGTATACGCAAAAGTAAAATACAAAATAAATGATAGGTTTACTGCGGGAATAAGTCATTTTGGGTTGATAACCACTTATAAGCTGGGAGACTCTGAATATGAAGGAGATTATATTGAGCGTAAAAGCATTGATGAAACATTATTTGGCAGATATCGCATTACAGGTAATATATATCTTGAAGGAAGGTTTGGCCATACTTTTGGCAGAAGTTATACCCAGTATGAATCTGATCAGAAAGTTGGTTTCAGCTTGCCTCTTATTGGTTTTGGAGATGACAGAGTGCAAAAAAATGTCTCTTTTAAGGATGGATGGATTACCAACCTAAGACTGGTATACAGTATCCCAATTCCTGAGGGTAAAAAAGCCGAATAAGCAAAATCTTTTACCTATATCAATTAGAGATCTCATAACCGAAAATCGACATTTTCATCAATAGATCAAAATATTTCCACAATCATCATAAGAAAATACCCATTCACTGTTATCAAACTTCGTGAAATTATTTATTGAAAGTGCTCTTATAAACGTATCATCAAATAAAAGCAGGTCTTACTGCCCGCAATTATTTGTTTTTAAAATATTTACTTACCACTAAATTATACCTAAAACCGCAATAAATTTTAACTTTTGTAAGCTAACGTTTTACTCAATTTTACTTTCAATTTCAGATATCATTTCCTCTTTTGCAGAATATGATTTTATTATCATAACAGTAATAATAGCCAGGGGAATTCCAATTGCAGATTGAATCATATCTCCAATAGTACTGTTTAAAAAATTTTCAACTGTCTCAGCTTTAAAAGCACTTCTCATAACATATTGTCCAACATAATTTGAAATAATCCAAAGGGTCCACCATATTCCAATAATTACGGTACTATCATTAGTAGAATTCCCTGCCTTGGTTTTTATCAATTTAGACGTTTCAGTACACATCTCCTTCATTATTTGGTAAGGTCGATACAATGATATAATTGGGACAAACCAACTACCAGCTGCCCAACCATCAGAATGTACTGTACGGGTTCTAATATTCATATTGTAATAGGCTCTTCTAAACCATTGAATAAAAGTAATCGCAGAAACAACATACACTATCATGTATAAAATTGCAATTACACTTTCCCTAATATCATTTGAATCTATTATTTGATTTGAAACAAATTCATCCCGCTGCAAGGCAAGTAGCAGATCGTATTGAAAATATGAAGAAATCATTGAAATTATTTCCAAGAGCATAACAAGCCAAATTAATGCTTGAGCAATTTCGGCTCTCTTTTTATTTGGTCTTATAGCTTCTATTTTCTTTTTTTCATCGTGAATAATTTTTTTGTCAACTTCATAATCGGGGCATTCATCTTGAAATGTAGCTTTTTGTCCTCTTAAATTACAAATTAGACCTTGTTTCATATCCATTTTGCGGAAAGTACATCTTTTGCAAAATTCTAATTGTTCTTCTCTTGTCATATCAATTTATACTATTGTTAGCATTTATCTGGTTATTATATATTTACTTAACTCATAATCAAGCCTAAAACCGCTATAAATTTTAATTTTTTATTATGCTCTATTGTTTGAAAAAGGATAATTGAAAAAGTTACTTTTGGACAATTTCGGATTCCGTTTATTCCGAGGATCTTGATTTAATAACCTACAAAGACTTAAATATAGCTTTGGTTCTTTATTATAAAAGTTATGGGGTCTTTCAAAAAACTCTTCAATTGAAACTGAAAATAATTCCATTAAATTTGTCCCTGCATATTCTCTTAAAACTCTACTCCTTTTTGACTTTATTTTTTTAATCTTCTTTTTAGCAAGAATTTTCCAATTTTCCAGTTCTTTCTCATTAAAAATTCTGGAGAGGTAAGACCTACGTGAATTTTCAATAATAAGACAATGCCCAAATTCATGGACTGCTAAATTAATTCCATCATTTGAAATTTTGAATCCTCTCTCAACTGCAGACCAAGACAGATTTATCCTTTTAATATATGGATTCACATCACCTTCAAAAGTTTTGTCAATATGCTTAAAAGTATATGGTTTAGGAGCTATAAAAATATCATTGAAAACATTCAGTACATCCTGTTTCAATCCAAAAGTAATTTGGACAAAAGAGCTTGAAATCAAAATTCTCATTTCATTCGTTAGTTCAAGTCCCTTCTCAGTTTCAAAAAAAGTTGTTTTTATAAAAAGAACAGTTCGTATCCTAAAAACTTTTTTGTTATGATCTGACAGGTTCTGGTAATAATTATTCCATTTCATTAGGACATTATGAATTTCATTTTCTGTCCTTTTTTTTAAAAAAAGATTTATTAATCTATATTTTATTATCAAAGTAAAATTTTTAAACAGTGTCTAACTTACGTCATACATACAAGTGTATATGTACTAAGCAAGCTAACGTCAATTATTTCTATATCAGATCATAGTAACGATGAAAAGATTAATTTTTAGATATCAACAAAAGTAACGCTATCGTATAGTCACTTACATAGAATATGCAAATAACTAAACTTAATATATAATTTAAGGGAGAGGTTAGCAATTTTATTTGAGTAAATATAAAATATTATATCATCTTATGTTAAATTTTTAAAATTAATTTATAGTTACTTAGGGTACATAGTTTTCAATAAGTGATTTAATTGTGGATTGGTATAGGAAGAATAAAAATTGAGGTTAATATTTGGATAACCAACACACCCACCCTTTTTTTCTTCTATTCCGAATCTCAGTTCAATAGATCCCCATTAAAAACCACAAAAAAAGTTAGCAACCCTTGAATTTACTACTATCTCGCCTATTTTGCATATACAATGTTGTGTGCTGCAGATTTTACTTTTTTGTTGTTGAATGTAGAAAATTCATTTTCCATTTGTCATCTATTTTTGTGAAAGTGGCGCTTTCTATCCAATCGAATTTTGAATCGAGAGTATCACTAAAAATAAAATCGCCATGAGAAAAATATCGCATAACGCCCAGTGAATTCTCCATATCAATATTGAAGTTGTCAAATGAATAATCTGCATTATAAGGTGGATATGAATTTAAAACACTTATTAAACTATCATGTGACCAAATTTCCCCATCTACATAGAGTGTGAAATCGGGAGTGGTTACCTCCTTTATCTTGTCAAAATCTTTATTTTTTATGCCATCATAAAAATCGAACAATACTTGCTTTAGTAACTCTGGAGATTTGGTATTATTTTTCTGCTGGCAACTCACAACAATGCCAAACAAAACCATAATTAGGAAAATTTTTGATTTCATAATATTAAATTTTAATAATTAAATAAAAATTATCAATTTCAACTGTTGCACACAACTTGCTTATATCCGTAACTCTGTAGCTATCTATTTCTCCTAAAGAAAATCTAAAGAGTAAGCTGGGTTGTTTATTTTTTTGGTTAAATTAATATAATATCCCATTTAATAAATTCCATATTTTCTAATATATTTATTTAACTAACTATATATAAGGAATTTAAAATGAACTCAAAGTTACTACCATTTTAATATAATAAAGATGATCTGCATCAGCGAAAATGATGATCTGCATCAACTTAGATGAAAAAAGAATTACCAAAAGGTGATTTTTTAAACTATTTATTTGTGAGTTGGGATAGGATGTGATAGAATTAGATAATATTTGAATAACCAACACACCCATCCTTTTCTTCTTCTATTCCGAATTATAGTTCAATAGGCACCCTCTAAAACTCAATAAAAAAGTTGGCAACTTGGCAAAAGAATAAAATTGCAATCTGTAGTGTAGCTATTGTGTAGTCAGCAATAGTAAGCTATAAAACAAAAAAATCCAACCTACTAATGTAAATTGGATTGTATCTTGCTCCTCCTCTTGGTTGGGCAAAGTCAATAACTTACACAACCACAGCAAATTCCGAAAAGGAAGCTTTAAACTTAAGTTCTTTAATAGAGTATATTTCTATTTACATTATCCTTTATTCAAAAAAAGGATACGTTTAAGCCTATTCAAATAACGATTCTGCGAATATTTCGGCCCAGTCAACAATTAATTGCCGTTCTGATTTTTTTAGTTTTGCTTCAGGGTGCGTAAGAGGATAAATTTTCAAAGGCATAATACCATCGGATACCGTTTCTACAATATCTTCCAGTAAATTTGCTTTTTTCATTTTATCATGCGTTTCCCATTCTGAAAAATTCAACTCACTCTTACCAAGTTTCACATCTCTTGCAACAAGCCATGAAACAGGTGCCACATTCGAATACCAAGGATAATTAGATTCATTGGAATGACAATCGTAACAAGCAACTCTTAAAAAATAAGCAACAGAATCCGGAATTTGGTTATTCACCATCAGGTCGCTTTTGTTTTCTTTAATAACTTCAGGTATATCATTAGGTATCAGTTGTAATACTACTATTATTACACCTAATGCTATCAAAATCTTTTTTATCATTTTTAATATCAACTTCTAAGGTTTAGACTTCTAATGAAATCCATTTCTAATCCTCATTTTTTTACTATAACTACTTTCCTTATTCACCAGCAAGTTTCTTGGCAGTATCATCAGACCAGTTAATGAGTATTGACTTTTGCTCCTCAGTCAGAGCTTTTTCCGGATATTTGTTAAGAAATTTCTCAGGAGGCATTTCATTTTCTGAAACTACTTCAGTAATTTCAGTTAATTTACCAATAACCTTATACTTTTTTAAGGAATTAAGAGCATCGAATTCAAGTTTCTTTTTACCCTTGGTATTCTTTGACTCTGTGTTATGGCAACCATAACAAGAGTTGTCAATAATTGCCTGTACATCTTCAGGAATATCAATCTGATTTGGTGATTCTACATTTTCAGAATTTAATCCGTCACTCATACTAAAATTCATGAATAATAAGGCTGTTATTACTACAGAAGATACAAATAATACTTTTTTCATTTTACTAATATTTAAATTTTTATCCATTAACCAAATTTAATAAATTTATTCATATTAAAAATTTTAGGTTAATAAAT
>JBDLIB010000185.1:0-5323 GCA_039715085.1 Bacteroidota bacterium
TTATAGATTGCAAAAAGAAAGGTGATGTGAACATTTTTATTTAATCGGTTTAAGGCAAATTTTGATTTAGCTAACTTAACGACCAGTACAGCGCTGTATGTTGATAATGGGGATTCGGCTAACAGCAGATCTAGTTGATCGAGTTCATCTTCATGTAAATTTTCTGCAAAATTTTCGATTTTTCTAAAAAGTTCACAGTCAGTTAGGTTGGTTTGAGATGGACATTTGTTAATGAATTTTTCAATTCTGCTCATGAATTTGGTATTAAAATTATCAACTTATTTCAGGACGAGACAGACTCGTTTATTGCCGATAAACATTCTGGCTAAAAAGCTTTGCTATCCCGAAGGGTGGCTATGATTTTTTAGCCTTTGTTATACGCTTTTCTTTATTCTTCACGAATATAAGTTTGTGTCTGCTTTTAGGGTTTTCTCTTTGCTCTAAATCAAATTTACCAATAGATTTAATTAATGGTGTTAATTTTTCAAATCCATAATTTCTTGAATCAAAATTAGGTTGTTTTTTCAGTAATAAGCTACCGACATCCCCAAGGAAAGCCCAACCATCTTCATCTGAAAGGTCAGATATAGTTGTGGATATTAAATTAATTTCTTTACGAGTAATTTTGTCAAGACTTTCTTTGGTTTTGCCTTTCTCGAAATAACCTTCTTTCTTCTCAGATTGATTTCTAATTATTTCGATATAAATAAATTTATCACATGCTACTATAAAAGGGTTTGGAGTCTTTTTTTCTCCTATACCTATTACCTGCATTCCTGCTTCTCTTAATCGAGTTGCTAATCTTGTGAAATCACTGTCACTTGAAACCAAACAAAATCCATTAACTTTTTCAGAATAGAGAATATCCATTGCATCAATTATCATTGCTGAATCAGTCGCATTTTTTCCTGTAGTGTATCCGTATTGTTGAATCGGTGTAATTGCATTTTCAAGCAATAGATTTTTCCATTTCGTTAAATTGGGTTTGGTCCAATCTCCATAAATTCTTTTGATGGTTGGGTTCCCATACTTTGCTATTTCCTGCATCATTTCTTTTACATGAGCAGATGGTATATTGTCACCATCAATAAGTACGGCTAAATTTAAATTCATATTATTAATTGTAATGCTTCTTGTTTATATGGAAGCTGATTATTGTTTAAAGCAAAATTGCATACGGTCTCGGCTATGATTTCGTTGTGGATAAATCCGTTAGGATTTTCCGCTATGGAAATCAGCCGAGTAAATATACATTAACTTTTGATTTTGCACAAAGCCACAATGAATTATAAGCATTGTTGCTATTTCGTTGTTTGTTTTTTATGTTTATAGCGAGCCAATTTCGATGCCATAATCTCTTATTCTTTTATTCTGAGAAAAGGAATTAATAGAACTCAGAATTAAGATTGCCAATAAAATTCTAATTGTTAACATTTTTATCTCTTTTACTATTTCCAACTAACATCAAATTAACATACAGACATTCAGTTGTTTATATTTTTTATTACCAACAGTGATTCATTTTTATTGTCTAGTTTCCGCTGAATGGTGTGCCAAAATACCGACTGCAAGTTCCGCCCAAATGAGGAGGAGAGCTAACAGAAGAGCTACACAGATAGCAACTCGGTATTTAATATTTCTTAACTTTCTTATTGCAAGCTCACACATTAGACCTGTTCCTAGCAGTAGAGCTCCTGCAACAATAAAATCGAACGGAGTCCAATTTACTTCGTCTGTGAACTGCATCGCTATTAATGGTATTATTAATATAAATGCTGATATAAGGACGATTATAATAAGTCTTTTGTTCTGCACAATCAATTGTATATTAAATATTATAGGCAGGTTTTATTTAGTTGTAATTATTTCCTTTAATGTCTTCATAAAATTTTGCAGTTGTAACATGGGCGTAGGGAATTAACCATAAAAAACCTATTCCTAAAGTTAAAATACATAGTAAAGCTAGTCCGAAAAGTCTCAATCCTAAAAAGAAATATTTAGACTTATATCCGTACATCATTGATTTGCTTTTGTCTATTGCTTCCATTGGTTCGATAGAATCATCTTCAGCAATAATATAGAAGGTCATTGAATAAGATATGGCTGCAATTATTCCTGGTATTATTAATAATAGCATCCATAAAAATGTAAACAATACAACTAAAAGATAAGCAATTATAGAAGTTTTAAAATTATAAAATCCTTCAAAAATTTGCTCAAACCTAGCCTCTTTATTTCTGGCTAAATTTAATGAAAACACTGAAATCCCAACAGCCAGCGGACCCGCAATGAATAATAAAATTATTGAAGATAAAGGGTAATGTTCAGAACTTTGTCCTATTCCTCCTATTACCAATTCATAAACTAAAAATGTTCCAATTGCTATTCCCCATTTACCATTTAGGGAATTTCTAGCAGACTGCATTAATTCAATATTGCTTGTTTTCATTTTTTTTTGATGGTGTTTTTTATTTGCCTATAGCGTTAAGTATATGAAGAGTAAGCGATTTTGAAGTACAAATCTTTCGATTTGCAAGAATGTTCAATCGGGCTAAAAGCCTTGATACTACTACTATCTCGCTTATTTTTTATATACATTATTAGGAAACGGCATTTGTTCATTGTTATCATAGTTTAGCAAGAGCATCAATCAACTTCTCGCAACCACCATTTCTTATGTACTCAGAATGTTCATCGATTGATTTGAATTGTTTTCCACAAATCTTATTGCACAGTACTTCTGAGTCAGTTTGAATATAAAATTCTCTTAATATTTTTTTCACATCCTGATTT
Organism: Bacteroidota bacterium; assembly: GCA_039715085.1. GTDB lineage: Bacteria > Bacteroidota > Bacteroidia > Flavobacteriales > Flavobacteriaceae > Namhaeicola. The sequence continues at coordinate 2,794 of JBDLIB010000185.1, forward strand.
TTAAACATAGCAGGTGTTTTGCCAGGATTTTTTCTGCCCCAATCAAGCATTTTATACCATATTGCTGCACTTAAAACTCCACAGGCGTTTCCGCTTAAACCAATACCTCCTGCAAAACCTGCAACCATTACAGCCTCTTCGTCATTTGCTCCCATTTTTTTCACAACTTCAGACGCACAACTCACATAATGTTGGTTTTGTAATGGTTTTACCGACAATCCCTGTTTTGCAGCTTGAATAGCTTCAGGTGTCCATTTGACAATAAGATTGAAACAAGGACTAAATACAAAACCTAGCAAAATGGTTTTAGCCATATATATCGCAAAATCAAGTTTATTTTCCCAATCAACCCCTGTTATCTCGCTACAATTAACACTTTTTGTTCTTTTTTTAAATGAATCCAAAAGGTGTTGGGAAGCTGCAATTGCCGATGTAGTTGCCTCACTTTTATCTCCATATCTGCGAAATGATTCAACTCCAACAGCTAAAGCACTGCCCCAAATCATTCCGCACTGATAACCTTTTTGTGCAATTCCACCCGCTAAAATATCAGATGCTCGTTCTTCATTATTTTTAAGATTCTCAAATTCATAATTAAGTAAATGAAACATTGCATGCGAACAAGCCCCACATTTCCAAAAAACTTTTCTGGGATTTAATTTTACTTTATTAGTAGTATTTATATAGTTTTTCATTTTATACTTACTAATCTAAATATTTTTGCTTTTGCCTAACTCTTGATATACATTTTTTTGTCGACAAATTACTCTTGAGTCACATATTTATAGTTTCTTGCTTCCGGGTTACATTGTATCATCTTTAGTCGAGATGGTTATAAATTGACTAAATATCAATTTATCTAGATTCTTTGGATTTTAGGGAATCTAAAATTTTCTCAATATTTAATGCAACTACAATCGTTATTAGACCTATAATTACTGTTTTTACATCTGATAAAGATTTGTCAACAATCATATTGTAAGTAGAAGCAATAATCCCCAATATTGCCATTCCGATAAGAACATACTTAATTAATTTCATTTTTAATAGATTAAATTTATATTCCGATTTGTTATTATTAATATTTCATCATTAATGGCAACGTTCAGTATATGAAAAGTTGCCGACTTCTATACTCCAATCTTTCAATTTAGGAAGAAGTCATAATGTTTTTTATTAAAGATCGCTATGTATGACGTATTTATGTTTGGTTTGTTACATTTATGTGTAGAATTATTTTGTTTATAATGACGCATAATTGTCAAGTTGTAAGAGTCAATCCTGCAAAACAGTTGAGAAATAGTCCCCGATGCTTTTAAGACTATCGTGTTCGAAATCGTTATACAGTGACAGCTAAATGGAGTTTGTGTAATAACCCCTAAAATTGTCATATTAAATAATTTAACCCTCTGATTATCAATATTTGTAAATTATAAATATTGAGTTATTGCACAGTCTGATGGTTTTAATATGGTGCGTTTGGGGATTTAAAACTCCAATGTTTCAATTTACAACTTTGTTTCTTCATTTCTATACTCTTCATTATTAGTGCTTCCCGCCAAATGCACCATATTTGTTGTTATGCTGCGTTATCTTCAATTGGTTTGATGTTTTTTAATTCATTTTGTTTTGAAATCTTTTCTTCTTCTAGATCATAATCATCTTGAAGTCCTAACCAAAATTTAGCAGTTGTTCCAAAATATATTGATAACCTTAAAGCTGTGTCAGCTGTAATTCTTCTTTTCCTTTTAATTATTTCACTTATTCGTGTTTGAGGTATAAAAGTGTCTTTTGATAACCTGTATGCGGTAATTCCTAAAGGTTCGATGAATTCTTCTTTTAATATTTCTCCGGGGTGTATGTTTTCTAATTTTCTCATAATCTCATTTTTAGTGGTAATCTACAATTTGCACATCAAAAGCATTGTCATTTGTCCATTTAAAGATAATTTTCCATTGTTTATTAATTCGGATGCTATGAAATTCCTCTAAATTTCCACTCAATTTTTCTAGGCGATTGGCAGGTGGAACTCTTAAGTCATTAATATTTTGAGCATTGTTGATCATTCTTAATTTTCTTCTTGCCACATTTTGAATATTAGTTGGCAACTTTCTTGATTGAAATCCATTCAAGATTTTTTCAGTTTCCTTGTCACCAAATGTTTTTATCACTTAACATGTTGTTTTGCGTTAGTAACGTCAAAGGTAAGTAGCTTATTGTAAATACAAAAATGTATTTTCATATATAATAGGATATGCAGCATAACTTGTAGATAACAACCATTAATTGTTATATCCTTATATCATCCCCTATAGTTATCACTTGATATAATAATATTGAAAAAAAGGATAAAGACGCTTGATATTTATCTTTTTGAGATAAGTCATCGGATAATCTTTTAAAATGAAAATTGTCAAATCAATGATAAAATTATTTCCTGTCCCGGTTTCATCTCCACCTTAATTATTCCGTTATCGATTCTGTATTCGGTATTTTTTACTTCAAATTGTTTGTTATCAAACGGGTTAGC
>JBDLIB010000186.1:0-5204 GCA_039715085.1 Bacteroidota bacterium
TCATCGCCCACCAAAATAAAATATTCCTCCTTAGCTCAGTTGGTTAGAGCATCTGACTGTTAATCAGAGGGCCCTTGGTTCGAGTCCAAGAGGAGGAGCTGAAAATCAGAGAGTTAAATAACAATTTGTTATTTAACTCTTTTTAGTTGCACGCAATTTGCACGCAAAACCTCTTTTTTCTAAAATAAAATTAATTTTGGGAATATTTGACTCTTTTGATACTGTTTTATCCTAAAACACCTTATAAATCAAAGGCTTTTCCATTAATAATTATTTTGATCTTATAAATTAAACCGGAACTTTTTTTAGTTAAAGGACTCAAATAAAATCATAATTTCTTACAGCGTGCAAAATATTTCAATAATTCAATTGTTAATATCTACAATTTTCATTTTAAATCTCAATTAATTTTGGGATTAATTAGAGTCAATTTAAATGTTTTTACTTTTTTTAAATTAAGTTTGGCTATAATTATCACTTTTGATTCATATTTTGCTGTTAATCAATTATATGTGAATAACTTCTATGAATGTATCCTAATATTATTTGTTTTATTTTCATACTTTTATCCCAAGAATTCTACAAGAAAAAACAAAAGCGCTTTTGTTCATTTATTAATAATAAAAAACCGAAAAATGGACAAATTAATGATTGACGTACGATTAGATCGTATTGAAAAACTATTGACTGCAAATAAAGAAGTACTAACTTTTGAAGAAACTTGTGATTATACAGGTATAACAAGAAGTTACTTGTATAAATTAACTGCTGCAGGAATAATTCCCCATTCCAAGCCCAATGGTAAAATGATCTTTTTTGAGAAGAAGAAATTAAACAGTTGGTTACTTCAAAATCCAAGAAAAACTCAGGAAGAGATAGAAGCTGAAGCTACAGCTTATACTTTTAAGAATCGTAGATAGTGAAATCATTTCTGATCTTAATATTTTTTTTGAATAAAACCATAATCAGATTATGGTTAATAAATGATTTTCTATGAAAAGCATACCCTATATTAGAGTAGGTACATCCTATTACAAAAAGGTAAAAGCTCCAACAATTGCCGGTCATTTTAATGAAATACTGGTTACCTGGAGTATTGAGACCATCCGACAAGATCATGGCAAGGATTACATTAGTAAAGTTCCAAAATATGATGGCTTTACCTGTATTCCCAGTCATATAGATTTTAAACAATACTTTGCCGGATTTTATAACACCTACTATCCTTTAAGTAATATACCAACAGAAGATAGTTTTCAATCCACTAAAACTTTCCTTAAACATATTTTTGGAGATCAATATGAGCTGGGATTGGATTACCTTCAAATACTATTTCTAAAACCAGTACAGATCCTACCCATCCAATGTTTGGTGAGTAAAGAAAGATCTACAGGGAAAAGCACCTACTTAAAATGGTTAAAAGAGATCTTTGAAAACAACCTCACTTATCTAACCAATGAAAGCTTCAATAGTCAATTCAATTCTGATTGGGCTAATAAACTATTGATCTGTATCGATGAAGTTCTATTCAATAAAGAAGAACTGACCGAGAGAATTAAATATTTGAGTACAACAAACACCAATAAATTTGAAGCCAAAGGAAAAGATAAAAGAGATGTTGAGTTTTTCGGAAAGTTTATTTTATGCAGTAATAATGAGGATAACTTTATAAAAATTGATGCAAATGAAACAAGGTTTTGGGTAATAAAAGTTCCAACCTTTGAAAAGGAAGATACCAACTTCTTATCCAAGCTTATCAGTGAGATTCCGGGTTTCCTTTTCTATTTAAAAAATAGAGAACTATCTACACAAAATAAAACAAGAATGTGGTTCACTCCGCAGCAGATCAAAACCAAAGCATTAAAGCGTCTTGTCCAAAACAACAGGAACAGGGTTGAAAAAGAACTGGTAAGCATTATTATTTCAGTAATGGAAAAGTTTGATCTGGAAAGTGTAAAACTTTGCCCAATAGATGCTTTACACGGACTCAATAGGACAAGGGTAAAAACAGACCTTACACAGCTGAGAAGAATACTAAAAAATGATTGGAAATTAACCAATCAAAATAACTCAAACAGCTATCAAAAATTTGTGATTTTGAGTGATGGTGACATCGTATTAGTTGAAGCAAAAGGAAGGTATTTTACCATCGATCACGATTTTTTGAGTAAGAATTTTGATGATTTGATGAACGATGACTAACTCCCTAGGTTTTATAGGGGCTGAGGCTGTCATCATTCTGTCATCACTTTGTCATCAAAAATAAAAATGATGACAAAACTAAGAGTAAAAAGATGCCTTTTGATGAAACGATGACATTTTGATGAAGAGATAAACCTTTACAGTATAAAGGCTACACCTTGATTGTCATCAAATCATCGAAATTTCATAAAAATAAAACCAGGAGAAAAAAATTAAGATTATGCCGATGAAAAAAGAAAAAACAAATTGTGAAATAGCCCGTAATATTTGCATCGTAAAAGCGCTGGCAAAACTAGGGCATTTTCCCAAAAGAGAATCTGAAAAAGAAGCTTGGTTTCTAAGTCCTTTCAGGTCAGAAATACAAGCCTCTTTTAAAGTGGATAAAATGATCAACAGATGGTATGATCATGGAGCCGGTAAAGGTGGAAATCTTATAGATCTGGTTTGTCAAGTATTTGATTGTTCAGTAAAAATATCTTTGGAAATTATAAATCATAAAAATCCTTCTTTTTCTTTTCATCAGCAACCAATTTTAGAAATAGAAAATGATGTTATAAAAATTAATAAGATCAAAAACATTACCCACCCGGCATTGATCAAATATCTTAATTCAAGAAAAGTAAGATTAAAAATAGCTCAACAGTATTGTCATGAGATCCGGTATGAATTTAAAGACAAGTCCTATTTCGCTATTGGACTGAAAAACCAATCCCAAGGTTGGGAACTTAGAAATAAATATTTTAAAAGTTCAATCGCTCCAAAAGATATCACACACATAAAAAATGAAAGTGATCAGAAAGATCGATTAAGCATAACAGAAGGAATGTTTGATATGCTTTCCTTGGTTTCTTATGAATCGAATATCAAAGATAATTCAGATATCCTGGTTTTAAATTCTGTTGCATTATTAGATAAAGCAATTGAAGTATCCAAAGATTATAAAACCATAGTACTGTATTTAGATAATGATAAGTCTGGGAAAAGCAGTACTAAAAAGTTCTTGCAGATTATTCCAAATTCAATAGACAGATCTGCATTATATAATAATTATAAAGATGTCAATCAGTGGTTGGTATCTAAAAATGAAATATTCGTTTGAGTAAGAGTTCAAGATGTGTCTTTGTTGCCACAAAGACGATCTTGCTTTTCTCCCGATGGTCGCAAAGGTCTAAAAATGAAAACCTCTTTTATAAAATTCAGATGCTCTCTTTATGAGAAAAAGCTTTTAAAAATAAAGGCTAAAAGAGCGGGTATTTCCTTAAGTGAATTTTGTAGAAGATCTGCATTTGATGATAAGATCATTGAACGACTTTCAGAAGAACAAATAGATGTTTATAAAATGTTAGTTAAATACCATAACAACTTTAAAGTAATTGGAAACATGTACAGAAAACAGAATCCCAGATTAACTGAAAAAGTCGTTCAATTGGCTGATGAAATAAAAACACACTTGAACAATTTTAAAAAATGATAGGAAAAGGAAAGTCAATATCACATACCAGGGCTTCTATGCTATATGGATGGAATCAGGAAAAAGATGCAGAAGTTGTTTTTAGGCAACATCTAACCGGAGAGAATCCCAAAGAGATTACAGAAGAATTTAAAATGATTCAACAACTTAATCATAACTGTAAGAGAAATACGATGAGTTTTGTACTTAGTCCAACAATAGAAGATGGCCAAAGAATAACAAAAAAAGACCTTACTAAAATAACAGAAAGATTTATTAAAAAAATGGAAATAAGAGAAAGGCAAGCTATAGCTTTTGTACATAGGGATAAAACCCATACACATATCCATTTATATGCCAATAGAATTGACTTTAACGGCAAAGCCTATAAAGACAACTTTATTGGAAAACGAAGCCAACAGGCAGCTGAACACGTTGCTGAATCTATGAATTTAACTACAGTAAGAGATGTACAGATTGAAAAATCAATAGAGCAACAAAAAATACGATCAGAGATCAAACAGATCCACAATCAGGTAATGACAGTATCAAAACCTAAAAGCTTTGATCAATATATAGAACTAATGAAAAATGAAAATGTAAAAGTCATTCCATCTATCAATAGATCAAACAAACTACAGGGATTTAGATTTGAGTATAAAGATCATAACTTAAAAGGAAGTGAAGTGCATCGGTCAATGTCTGGAGGGAAGATAGGACTTCAAATATCAAATAATAGTATCATAGGAATGAAATTAGATAAGGACAATCAAATTAAATTATTAGGTAAATTAACCCAACTCAGCCCAAATATTGTTTCCAGTTTGACTAAAAAAGCAATCAAACAAATCATTAAGAAATCACTGGATATAGGAATAGGTATATAAATTATGGCAAAACTAGAAGAAATAGCAGAATTATTGACAGAAGAGATTGAAGGGTTTAATCAATCTATTAAAAAACTGGAAGAACTAACTTCAAAGATCAATCATATAAAATATGAATCGGATATTTCAGAAATCAGATTCCAAATTGAAGAGCAGAAAAGAAAGCTTGAATTACATTCAAACTATCAAAACAAGAAACTGGAGGAAATTGCTAAGATAGTTTCCAAAGCTAGAATTTTTCCTAATTGGTTAGTGGTTTTATTCTTTGTTTTGGTGATTGTTTTAGTGGTAATTATTGTTTATTTGATTTTTATAAAGACAAAAAAATTGCCCTAAAATATTATGAGATATTTGTGAAAAGATCCACTTTGAAAGATGAAAAAATGTTTGAATATGCAACCAAAAGAATCAGAGATTTGAAAAAGGAGTTTTTTATAGAAGGCGTAAAGGTTGAATGAAAATATTGGAATGTTATTTTGAATTATATTGAAAATCGATGTGACTAAAGTAACTTAAAATAATTTTAAAATTTTAACATAAATATATTAATTATTCTATATTTACTTAACCAAAAATTGCTAACCCCCCTGAATTTTATGATAAGTACGATTATTTACATATCATATGTAAGTGACCGTACGTAAGTATTGGAAATCACCAACTAT
>JBDLIB010000187.1:0-5201 GCA_039715085.1 Bacteroidota bacterium
GTCATATACATTGGTGTAGAATGCTCACTAAACTGAGAGCGTTCGGTTTGTGTTCTTATTGCCTGTGTTTCGAAATGTTTTTTTTTCATGTACTATTTCATGTTTTTTATGGATTCTACATATTTCCCGTTTTCACGGGAATGACAAGTCCAAATTATTATTAGTTGGATTATAAAACTCCTTACAGAACAGATAACTCCCAACTTCTGACTTCGGTCTTCCAGCTTAAAAAGCTTTCTCAGCCAATCTCAAAATATCTCCAAAAACACCTCTGGCAGTTACTTTAGCTCCCGCTCCGGCACCCTGGATAATTATTGGCCTGTCACCATAAGACTCTGTATAGATCTCAAAGATTGAATCTGATCCTTTTACTTGTCCTAAAGAACTGTCATCAGGAACAGATACCAATTTAACTTCTATATCACCTTTCTCTTTATGTAAATCTCCCGATAATTCCCCTACATAACGCAACACATTACCGGCTTTTTGTTTTTCTTTAATCTCCTGATAAACCCGATTCAAGTCTTCATTATTTGATAAAAATTCTTCCTTACTCCCATCTCTTAAATGTTCCGGAATTAAATTCTGAATCTTAATATCTTCAAATTCATTTTGCAGATCCAATTCTCTTGCTAAAATTAATAATTTTCTTCCAACATCATTTCCGCTAAGATCTTCACGTGGATCAGGTTCTGTAAATCCTTGCTGAATCGCATCGTTTAAAATTTCGCCGAAAGGCTTATTCTCAATAGAAAAATTGTTAAATAAATAACTCAAACTACCCGAAAAAACTCCTCTGATCTTCGTGATATTTTCACCGGAATGATGCAGTAATTTTATAGTATCAACCAAAGGTAAACCCGCTCCCACATTGGTTTCATATAGATAGCTTTTTTCATTCTTTCGTAATGCACTTCGCAATCTGTTATAGTATTCAATCGATTCTGTGTTGGCAATTTTATTGGAAGAAACAAGATCGAATCCGCTTTCAACAAGCGGAATATAATTCTGAATAAACACCTCATCTGCAGTATTATCAACAGCAATTAAATTTTCAAGATGATTCTTCTTAGCAAACTGAATAACATCGTTGATATTATAATTTTCAACTCCGGATTCAATTAAATCCTTCTCCCAATTTTGGTCGATTCCTTCTTTTTGTAAAAGTACTTTTTTAGAATCGGCTACAGCGAAAATATTTAGTTTGATGTTTTTACGCTTTTCAATATCATTGGCACTTTTTAAAATTTGGTTGATCATGGTTCCAGCAACCAAACCTTTACCGAAAACTGCAATATTAATTTTAATTGAAACACCAAAAATATGTCCGTGAATTACATTGACAGATTTATGTAAATCTTTATTTTCCAGTAATAAAGAAATATTATCTCCTGTAACAGTATTATTGATAAGCACAGGTGAAATCCTGTTTTTCATCAAGGCACTATACGCCGAGTGGAAATTGTCTAAACTCTGCCCGATAATGGAAATAATACCAAGATCTTTTTGAATATGTACATCGTTCACATCATTGGTTTCAAACTCCTTGCTAAACTCTTTTTCTAGAGCTAATTTTGCCTTCTTTGCATCGGTAGAATTTACCACAAAGCCAATTCCTCTTTCGGAGGAACCTTGTGAAATAATGCTTACACTGATATCATCTTTTGCCAGGGCAGAGAAAATTCGTGCATCAACACCCGATTTCCCAAGTAAACCCCTACCTATCATACTAATTAACGAAACATTTTCTTGTACCGTAACCGAACGAATACCTTTATTTTTTGATTGGGATTTGATCAGGGTCCCTTTATTATCTGAGTCGAAAGTATTTAATAATCTTAACGGAATGTTTTTTTCAACTAACGGAATTATCGTTTTGGCGTGTAAAATATTTGCACCAAAATTTGCCAGTTCGTTTGCTTCCTGAAAAGTGAGCTCTTCGATTTTCTTGGCATCAGAAACCAAATCGGGATTTGCAGTGAAAATACCATCAACATGTGTGTAATTTTCCAATTCTTCAGCATCCAAATAGTTTGCTAATAGCGATGCGGAATAATTAGATCCGTTTCTTCCCAAAGTGGTTGTTTCTCCATCGAGATTGGAAGCTATAAATCCGGTAATAATCTGAATCTGATCTCCCTTATTTTTAAAATGTTTGATCACATTTTCTCTCGAAATATCCTGGATTGGAACAGCTTCACCAAAAGTATCATCGGTTTTTATCAGTTTCCTGCTATCTGCATAATCGGCTTCAAAACCATCTTTTCTCAATAGATTTGCCAACATTTTAACCGACATCAATTCGCCTTGCGCTAAAACCCTGTCTTTAATTTTTGTACTGTAATCACCCAATAGGTGAACTCCTTCAAATACTTTTTGAAGCAGATCGAATTCTCTACTGAAATCAACTGAATTATCCGGAGCTAACTGATATTCTTTAAACTTTTGAAACTTTTCTTTATAACCGTTTCCGTTTTGAGCATCTTCCAAAATCTCAAGCAAAGCATCTGTGGAATTTCCTCTGGCAGAAGCTACTACAGCAATTTTTTCTCCATTTTTGATCTTATTTGAAATTAGTTGAACAACCTTTTCAACACCTTCCCCATTTGCCAATGATTTCCCTCCAAATTTTACAATTTTCAGTTTTTTTGCTTTTGTAAATTTGACTTTTGGAGCTTTAAAAACATCATTCAATATTTCAGAAAGTTGATCGTATTCTATCAAAAATGCATCGTGACCATGGATAGATTTAATCTCGTTATAAGTATTAAAAACACCCGCTTTATCCAAAATTTTTTGCGTTTCTTTAATTTCCTGAGGTACAAAAAAGAAATCAGAATCTACTCCAACCTGATGGACATTAGCTTTAATTTGGTTTGCAATTTCGGGTAAAGTACCCCGATCTCTCGAAACATCAATTGTACTCAACAAATGATTTAACATTTTATAAGCCTGGATGGTAAACCGGTTTTCCAGTTGTTTTCCGTGGTAAAGCAACCAGCTTTCGGTATTAAAATTACCTTGTTCCTTATTTTTGGTACGATTAAATTTTTGCTTAAAAGAATCGGCTGTTCGATAAAAAAGCATCGCCATCATACGGGCATCATGAACCGGCTGACTGGAATTGGAAAGAATTTGTAACTGGGTTTTATTGTGTGCCAAGATCCAATCAGAAGCTTTCCAGTCGGTTGCAACCGGAACCAGGTTTTCAATCATATCAGGGAATAAAAACGCCATTTCCCAAGCAATTCCTCCCCCTAGAGAACCACCTATTGCTGCAAATAATCTGTTTATATTTAATTTTTTCAAAACTAAACCAAACAATCGGGCTATATCACGAGCATTAAAATCTTCGTAATTATCTATTAAATTTTCGGGTTTTTCATCATAACCGTTTCCGGGAATGTTGATAGTAATAATTGTGTAATTATTTGTATCAATCACTTTTCCGGGTCCGATCAAATCATTCCACCAACCATTTTTTCCTGCAACATTCGAATTTCCCGTAAGTGCATGGTTTACCAAAATAATTGGCGCTATATTTAATTCCTGACCAAATAATTGATAAGACAACTCAAACTCAGGATAAAAGTACCCTGATTCGGTAGTGAAATCTTTAACTGAGGTATATAATAAATTGTTCATCTTATGATGATTAAATTTGTTTAATATTATTGGGTTACAAGAAAAGTAAAGAAAAAGGCTTTTACGAGTTATCTATCCGATTTTCGGTAGAATTTAGCACCTTCTTTATACTGAGCAAAGGGTTGCTAAGGCTTCGATGGGTCTATCCCTCCACCTTTCTTGATAACGTTTTAAGACAGTTGAAAATCTTATTTTTTTATTTAATCAACAATCTTAAATTTATAAGTTTATGAACTTTGCCGCAAAATAACGTATTAATTTACTTTCTTACAACTTATTTATTTTAAAATTGATAATATCGCAGAAACTATTTATTCTTACTGTATTATCCTTAATTATTTCAAGACACTATTTCTACTTTATTAAAAGCATTTTTTAAATCTTGTTTCAAATCATCAATATCTTCAATCCCTACAGAAAGTCGGATCAAATCCTTACTAACTCCTGAACTTTCTTGTTGCTCATCTGTTAATTGCTGATGTGTTGTACTTGCCGGATGAATGATCAAAGACTTTGTGTCGCCAATATTTGCTAAAAGAGAAAATATTTCCACATTATCAACCACAGTTTTGGCTGCATCGAAACCTCCTCTAACACCAAAAGTTACGATACCACTTTGCCCTTTTGGAAGGTATTTCTGTACATTTCGTTGTGATGCATCGTTTTCAAAACCTGGATAATTTACCCATGAAACTTCTTTCTGGTTTTCCAGCCATTTTGCCAGTTCCAGGGCATTTTTACTGTGTTTTTCTATTCTTAGAGGCAGGGTTTCCAATCCCTGAATAATCTGAAAAGCGTTAAACGGACTCAAAGCTGCACCAAAATCACGTAAACCTTCTAATCTCAGCTTGGCTATAAAAGCTGCTTCTCCTATGGCTTCGCTATAGATCAAACCGTGATAACCGGGAGAAGGTTCGGTAAATTCGGGAAATTTCCCGTTTGTCCAATCAAATTTTCCGGAATCGATTACTGCTCCGCCAAGGGAATTCCCCTGTCCTCCAATGAATTTAGTAAGGGAATAAACAACTATATCCGCACCGAATTCAATCGGATTCAAAAGAGAAGGAGTTGCAACCGTGTTATCCACGATCAGCGGAATTTTATTGGCTTTTGCCACCTTGCTGATCTCTTCAATATCCAAAACATCCAGTTTCGGATTCCCTACAGATTCTATAAAAATTGCCTTGGTATTCTCAAAGATGGAATCATTAAAGTTACCAGGCTCTTGTGCATCGACAAAGGTTGTTTCAATACCCAATCGTGGTAAGGTAACATTTAACAGATTGAAAGTTCCTCCGTAAAGAGAATTGGATGCAACTATGTGATCTCCAGCTTGTAAAAGCGTAAGTAAAGTGGTTGAAATTGCCGATGTTCCCGATGCAAAAACGGCTGCACCAATTCCGCCATCCAATGCTGCCAATCTTTGTTCTAAGATATCATTTGTAGGGTTGTTTAAACGTGTATAAATAAAACCCGTGTCTTGCAAAGAAAACAAATCGGCTGCATGTTGCGTATCGTTAAATACATAAGAAGTAGTTTGATAAATCGGGACTGCT
>JBDLIB010000188.1:0-5154 GCA_039715085.1 Bacteroidota bacterium
ATTTGGTGGCGCCCGAGGATCGGGTACTAATGATAAAGCCGGTTCTGTTTGGAACTTATTACGATGGGTTTCCAACCGTACAATTAAAGAAACTTTTGTCCCTGCAACAGATTATCGATACCCGTTTTTGGGGGAATAATTCTTTAAGAACCTAAGATTATATTAAAATTCACGGGGTGAATATTTTTATTGTGAAAATATTCACCCCGTGAATTATATAGATCCAAAATATTTTACTTTTGGGGTATCCTTGTAATTTTTTTACCTACAGCTTATGGCTTATTGCCTAAAGCTATTTTATCCTCCCTGCATTTGATCAGCACCCGGTAATAATCCAATCAATTTTTTAGGGTCGTGAATTAAAATCGGGATATGCTGTGGACAGATATAAAAATGTGATTCCTGATAATAAAATTTTGTTACAGGTATTTCAGTAGCATCCTTTTTACAAACTAAACATTCTTTTTTGATTTCCATTTCGTTATAAATTTAGGCTGCAAAACTACATTATTTATTTTTTTTTAGAAAAAATGTTGTACTTTAAAAATTTTACTATCTTTGTGCCTTAATTTTTTATATAATACAATGAATAAAGGTACAGTAAAATTCTTCAATGAATCTAAAGGTTTTGGATTCATTATTGAAGATGACACAAAAAAAGAATACTTTGTACACGTTTCTGGATTAAACGATCAAATTCAAGAAGGTGACTCAGTAGAGTTCGAACTATCGGAAGGTAGAAAAGGTTTAAACGCAGTAAACGTAAAAGTTATTTAAATACTTTCACAAACTTTTAAACTATTAGACTAAAGCCTGCTAAAGATTAGCAGGCTTTTTTTTGCCTATTATCCGGGAAAATGAATGCTTTAACAAAAAAATCGCCCAAAAAAGGCGATTTTCAAATTTTATGTAAAGAATCTCCTACAATAGTGCATTCAATTTATCCATGTATACATTCTTTGGAGCAACTCCTACTTGCTTTTCTGCAATTTCCCCACCTTTAAAGATCAATACAGTTGGAATATTTCTTACTCCGTATTTCGCTGCATATTCCTGATCGCTGTCTACATCAACTTTTACTATAACAATTTTGTCGCCTAGTTCTTTTTCAATTTCATCAAGAATTGGGTGTAACATTCTACAAGGCCCACACCATGCCGCCCAAAAATCAACTACTACAGGTTTGTCTGATTGTAATACTACCTCATCAAAAGTAGCATCGGTTACTGCTAATGCCATAATTTTATTTTTTAATATGTTGTTTCTAAATAATTCGCTGCAAAAATAAACAATAATTTCACCAAATTATATTTTGATAATCTATTTTTCTTATTTCAGTATCAAATCTCGATAAAAACTTACTGAGTTGAACTGATTTTTTTTCAATAAGCCATAGGATAAGCTCTTAAAAAACTTTCTCTGCAATTGCTTTGATATTACTCGATTTTCCCATCGAATAGTAATGAACAACAGGTACACCTGCAGCAATCAATTCTTTAGATTGCTGGATTGCCCACTCGACACCTACTTGTCTAACATCTTTTTTATCTTTACATTTTTCTACTTCTTTTACCAGTGCATCAGGGAGATCCACTCTAAAGATTTGAGGTAAAATATTTAAATGTCTGGAAATAGCAATTGGTTTAATTCCCGGAATTATTGGAACATTTATTCCAATATTTCTGGCATCTTCCACAAAGTCAAAATATTTTTGATTATCAAAAAACATCTGTGTTACAACATAATCAGCTCCTGCATCTACTTTTTCTTTTAATCTTCTTAAGTCGGATTCCCTACTTGGAGATTCAAAATGCTTTTCGGGATAACCTGCAACTCCGATACAAAAATCGGTTTTATAAGAAGTATCTACAATATCATGAAGATATTTTCCTTTATTTAAGTCTTGAATTTGTTTTACCAATTCAGATGCATAATGATGTCCACCTTCGCAAGGAACGAAACTCAATTCGTTTTTCATAGCATCTCCCCTAAGTGCTACAACGTTGTCGATACCCAGATAATGACAATCTACCAAAACATATTCGGTTTCTTCTTTGGTAAACCCTCCACACAAAACATGCGGTACCGGGTCGATATCATATTTATATTTTAAAGATGCACAAATCCCAACAGTTCCGGGACGCATCCGGGTAATCTTCTGCTCTAACAATCCACCATCTTTTTTGATATAAACATGCTCTTCACGTGAAGTTGTTACATCAATAAATGGTGGTTTAAACTCCATTAACGGATCAATATTATCGTATAATGTTTGGATATTTTGTCCCTTTTTGGGAGGAATAATTTCAAAGGAAAATAAGGTTTTCCCATTGGCTTTTTTTATGTGATCTGTTATTTTCATTTCTAAGTCAGTAGACCGAAGACCGAAGTCGGAAGACTTTGATAAACGGTTTTATTAATTATTTATATTTATCGCATTCTAGAATTATTGCATTCACTCATTCTATCATTCACTCATTAATATTTGGCTGTAACCATCTAGTCGCTTCTTCGATACTCATATCTTTTCGCTTAGCAAAATCTTCCACCTGCTCTTTAGTTATTTTCCCCAAAGCAAAATATTTTGATTTCTCTGAAGCAAAATAATACCCTGAAACTGAAGCTGCAGGCCACATTGATAAGTTTTCTGTTAATTTTACTCCTATGTTTTCTTCCACTTTTAACAATTCCCAAATAGTTCTCTTTTCGGTATGATCCGGACAGGCAGGATAACCCGGAGCCGGACGAATTCCACGATAATTTTCTCTTACAAGATCATTATTAGTAAACTGTTCATCACTGGCATAACCCCAAAATTGCCTACGCACCTCCTGATGTAAATATTCTGCCAAAGCCTCCGCCAATCTATCAGCAACAGCTTTAACCATAATCGCCTCATAATCTTCATGTTCAGCTTCAAATGCACGTGCTAATTCATCGGCTCCGAAACCGGTAGAAACACAAAATGCTCCAATATAATCCCCTTTGTTTGATTGTTTTGGCGCAATAAAATCAGCTAATGCAATATTGGCAATACCTTCTCTTTTTTTACTTTGTTGACGAAGTGTTATAAACTTGGTTTTTACGCTCCTGTCTGCCGACAGGCCAGATCCGCGGGATGGTTCTTCATAAACCTCAATATCATCATCATTAACCGTATTTGCAGGAAAAATTCCAAATACAGCTTTTGCTTCCAGTAAATTCTCACTGATGATCTTTTTTAGCATTTTTTGTGCATCCTCATATAATTTTGATGCTTCTTCTCCAACTTTTTCATCGGTTAAAATATCAGGAAATTTACCATGCAATTCCCATGCTTTAAAAAATGGTGACCAGTCAATATAATCGGCTAGTTTTTTTAAGTGAATCTGATCAAAAACTTTGGTTCCAATAAATTTTGGTATAGGAATCTTTTCATTTTTCCAATCAATCTTCAGCTTATTTTCTCTCGCCTCTTCAAGGGTCAAAAATTCCTTCTTTTTTGCCCTGTTATGGAATCCTTCACGAACCTTTTCGTAATCTTCCTTGATATTTTTTATATATTGTTCAGACCCTCTTTTGTTTAAAAGTTCTCCAACAACAGTTACAGCTTTTGAAGCGTCTAAAATATGAACAACCCCATACTTATATTCAGGGTCAATTTTAACAGCCGTATGCGCTTTGGAAGTGGTAGCTCCACCAATCAGTAGGGGAACTTTAAAATCCTGACGTTCCATTTCTTTAGCCAGATACACCATTTCATCAAGTGAAGGTGTGATCAAACCACTCAAACCTATAATATCAACATTCTCTTTTTTGGCTGCTTCGATGATCTTTTCCGGCGGAACCATCACGCCAAGATCTACAATTTCATAGTTGTTACAGCTTAAAACCACACTCACAATATTTTTACCAATATCATGTACATCACCCTTTACGGTAGCCATCAATATACGACCAGCTCCTTGTGTAACTTCATCTTTAGTGGCCTCGATAAATGGTGTTAAATGAGCCACCGCTTTTTTCATTACCCTTGCTGATTTTACTACTTGTGGTAAAAACATTTTTCCAGAACCAAACAGATCTCCAACCACATTCATTCCGGCCATCAAATTATTTTCAATAACCTCTACAGGCTCCTCTGCATTTAGCCTTGCTTCTTCAACATCCTCAATAATATAAGCATCAACACCTTTAACCAGGGCATGAGTAATTCTTTCCTGAAGTGAATTTTCTCTCCAGGAAAGGTCGATTTTTTGTTCTTTTTTTGTTCCTTTTACAGTTTCGGCAAATTCTAATAATCGTTCGGTAGCATCATCTCTTCTGTTTAGAATCACATCTTCAACATGTTCTAACAAATCTTTTGGAATTTCATCATAAACCTCTAACATTGTTGGATTTACAATTCCCATATTCATACCTGCCTGGATAGCATGATATAAAAACACAGAGTGCATAGCCTCACGAACCGTATTATTTCCTCTAAACGAAAAAGAAACGTTACTCAAACCTCCACTCACACTTACACAGGGTAAATTTTCCTTTACCCAGCGGGTAGCTTCAATGAAATCGGTCGCATTGGTTTTATGTTCTTCCATTCCCGTAGCTACCGGGAAAATATTCAAGTCGAAAATGATATCTTGAGGAGGAAACTTAACCTGATTCACTAATATATCATAAGAACGTTTTGCAATTTCAATTCTACGCTCGTAATTATCGGCTTGACCAACCTCATCAAAAGCCATAATGATTGCTGCTGCACCATAGCGTTTTATTAAAGTTGCATGATGAATAAAAGCTTCTTCTCCTTCTTTTAAACTAATCGAATTCACCACACATTTTCCCTGAGCAACCTGTAATCCGGCTTCCATGATCTCCCATTTCGAACTATCGATCATTATTGGAACTCGTGCTATATCAGGCTCTGCTGCGATTAAATTCATAAAATCAACCATGGCTTTTTTACCATCGATCAAACCATCATCCATATTAATATCGATAATCTGAGCTCCTCCTTCTACCTGATGACGAGCAATTTCGAGTGCTTCATCGTATTTCTCTTCTTTAATTAACCTAAGAAATTTACGTGATCCTGCTACATTTGTTCTTTCCCCCACATTGATAAAATTGCTGTTTTCATCAATGATCAAAGGTTCAAGTCCTGATAATTTTAAT
>JBDLIB010000189.1:0-5148 GCA_039715085.1 Bacteroidota bacterium
ACTTATATTTTATATGCAGCATGGAAAGTGGCAAAAGCTTGGAATAAACCATGGATAGCAGATATAAGAGATCTTCATGAACAGATGCCTAAGCTTCCCGCTACTTCTAGGGGATTGATAGGAAATTTATTAGAGGAATTTCAAAAAAAACATAATAGATTTACTTTAAAGCTGCGAAACAGGATGTTAGGAGCAGCCAACCTTACGACAACGGTTTCCCCCTGGCATGCTGAACAAATTGAAAAATATAATTCAAATACTCATTTGATATATAACGGTTATGATCCTGCTTCATACTTTCCCAAACAGGTTAAAGACATGAAGTCATTCAATATAACCTATACAGGAACGGTTTTATCTAAAGAACATCAGGATCCAACGCTGTTATTCCTTGCAGTAAAGAAACTCGTAAAGAATGGAGTTATCGATAAAAAAGAATTTCGCATTCAGTTTTATACTTCTTTAAATAGAAGAAGACCAATATTAGAAAATAAGGTCTATGCTGAGATAAAAGAATTTATTCATTTCTTCGACTATGTAGATACTTCAAAAGTACCTCAGCTTTTAAATGAATCTGCTGTTTTATTACTATTATCCAATTTATTTAAACCAGATGGGCCTAAAGGCTTGATCTCTACGACAAAATATTTTGAATATCTGGCTGTTGAGAGGCCCATTTTATGCGTACGTAGTGATGAAGATTTGTTGGAAGCTTCTATCAAAGAGGCAAATGCAGGAATATCTGCAAGGACACTTGATGAGGCCTATAATTTTTTATTTATAAAATGGAATGAGTGGAAAGAAAAAGGTTTCACTACAGTTAACATCAACAGGGAATATACAAAACAATTTTCCAGGAAAATACAGGCAAAACAGTTTGTTGACCTGTTTGATCAGTTACTTGCAAAAAAACAAAATTAGGGCAACTCTATCATATTAATGAGGTACAGCTCAAGAAGTATAATAATTTAAAATAATTTATGATAACAAAAAAAATTCTTGGTATTTCGGCATTTTATCACGATTCTGCCGCAGCAATTATTATTGGAGGTGAAGTTATAGCAGCAGCCCAGGAAGAACGTTTTACAAGAGAGAAACATACACCTGATTTTCCAAAACATGCAATTAAATACTGTTTGGAAGAGACAGGTCTGGAAATTGATGAGTTAGATGCAATTGTTTTTTATGATAAACCACTCCTTAAATTCGAAAGACTCTTACAAACCTATTATGCTTTTGCGCCTAAGGGCTTACTTTCTTTTTTAAAGGCTATTCCGGTTTGGCTTAACGAAAAGATGTTTCTAAAGAAATTGATTTACGATGGTCTTAAGGAAATAGGTACGTATGATAAAAAGAATATTAAACTTCTGTTTCCAGAACATCACCTTTCCCATGCCGCTAGTGCTTTCTATCCATCGCCTTATAAAAAAGCAGCTGTACTCACAATTGATGGTGTAGGAGAGTGGAGTACAGCATCAATCTGTGTTGGAGAAGGTAATAATTTGAAGATTATTAAAGAAATGGAATTTCCACATTCCGTAGGTCTGTTATATAGTTCATTTACATATTTTTTGGGTTTTATGGTAAACTCCGGTGAATATAAATTAATGGGTCTTGCTCCTTATGGAAATCCTGAGGCAGAGGAAACTAAAAAGTTTGTGGAAATAATAAAAAAATATCTTATTTCTATTAAAGAAGATGGTTCAATATGGTTAGATCAAAAGTATTTTAATTATGCTACGGGTTTACGGATGATCGATGAAAAAAAATGGCATAAGATTTTTGGTTTTAAAAGACGAGAACCAGAGGTTGATATTGAACAAAAACACTGTAATCTGGCACTTGCAATTCAGCAGGTAACAGAAGAGGTTGTAATATTAATGGCTGCTGAGGCAAAAAAAATAACAGGAGCTGATAACCTATGTTTGGCTGGTGGAGTAGCACTTAATTGTGTAGCCAATGGTAAATTACTTAGAAAAAAGATATTTAAGAATATATATATACAGCCTGCAGCAGGTGATGCTGGTGGAGCTTTAGGAGCTGCTTTAGCTGCAAATTATTTATATTTTAAAGAAGATAGAGTTTTATCAGACAAAATGGATGCTATGAAGGGCTCATATTTAGGGCCGGATTTTTCTGATAAGGAAATTGAATCGATGAATAGAAAGGTTAAGGCCAATTTCTTTAAATATGATGATTTTTCCAATTTATCAGAAATAATTGCTGAAAAATTAGCCAATGGTGATGTAGTAGGATGGTTTCAGGGAAAAATGGAGTTTGGACCCAGAGCGCTGGGTAATCGAAGTATTCTAGGTGATGCCCGTAATCCGGAAATGCAAAAGAAATTGAATTTAAAAATTAAATACCGTGAAGGATTTAGGCCTTTTGCACCTTCAGTTTTAGCAGATAAGGTTACTGAATATTTCGACCTTGAAACAGATTCACCTTATATGCTTCTTGTTGCCCCTGTAAATGAATCCCATAGAAAGAAACTACCTGAAAACTATAACAATTTACCTTTATGGGATCGTCTTTATACTAAACGTAGTGATGTACAATCTATCACCCACCTTGATTTTTCAGCAAGGATACAATCTGTACATAAGGAAACCAATCCACGTTATTGGCATTTGATAAAATCATTTGAAAAACAAACGGGTTATGGTTTGGTGGTAAATACCAGTTTTAATGTACGTGGAGAGCCTATTGTTTGTACTCCTTATGATGCATATCGTTGTTTTATGAGTACAGAAATGGATTATCTGGTAATAGGTGATTATATGTACACGAAAACCAATCAGCTGGATTGGGAAAACAGAGAAAAATGGAGAGTTAAATTTAAAATGGATTAATAATGAAAAAGAACAGTTTTGTAAGAACAATTCTGATCAATATTGGAATTTTTGTCGGTTTTTTGATTATACTCAATTTCCTGATTATTACAGGTTGGGAAGCCAGACGTTTTATAAATTATATTAAGGAAGTAACATCCGGACCAAAGTTGGAAAAAGTTGACCCAAGAGCTTTATTGCCAAATTACAAGAATGAACCATGGGCAAAAGAATTTTTTAGAGATTTCAATACACTAAAAGACGATAATTACAAGTCATATATCGGTTGGAGAAAAACTGCTTTCAATTCTCAATATATAAATATTGATTCTGCAGGTGAGAGAATAACTCCACAAAAAAGCAATAAAATTGATTCTATTTATAATGTAATTTTTCTAGGTGGATCAACCATGTGGGGTACAGGCGCTCCTGATGATGGTACGATTCCAGCCTTTTTTGGGAAAGGGGGAAATGGTACTTATAAGGTTACAAATTTTGGTGAGTCAGGATACCGGGCCATACAAAGTTATATTTATTTAATGCTTAAATTTAATGAGGGGTTAAAGACAGATTGGGTAATAAGTTACGATGGTGTAAATGAAGCAGTAGGGTTTTTAGATAATAATGAAGCGGTTTCTACTTATGCAGAAAACAGAATGCGCCAAAAACTTAAGCAGAAAAAAGGACTTTCAGATTTTGTTACAAACCTAACTTATCGGAATTTCTTATTAGGTCCAATAGAAAATACGATAAGTAGATTTAAAAATAAACAATTGATAATACCTAAACGTTCAGTTATCTTAACCAATGAACGTATAGATGAGGTAGCCAGAACTCTTCTTGACAGTTGGCTTGTAACAAAAGATCTTGCCCATAAAAATCAGGCAAAATATTTGGCAGTACTTCAGCCTAATGCTGCCTTGGGTAAACCCAATATTTCTTACCTGAACTTTAACGAATATGAAAGTTTATTGATGCAAACTTATGATATACTTTACAAACGTGTTAAGGAGCTACTTATAAAAGAAGCAAAATATGCCGAATTAAAAGCTCACGTACTTGATCTCACTAATAGCTTAGACGGTGAGGAGTATTTTTATATTGATTGGTGTCATGTATCTCCAAATGGAAATAAAGTGATTGCCAATCATATTTTACAAAAAATTAAAGAAATTAATATTAAAAATTAAATCGAATACTTAAACTATGGAATTTTTAAATGACCTTTGGCTCTTTATGAAAGAGCGAAAAAAATATTGGTTGATACCGGTAATTGTTATTTTATTATTATTAGGACTCTTGATTGTTTTTGGAGGAACTAGTGCCCTTGCACCTTTTATTTACACTATATTTTAATATTATGAGCGCAATTAAATTAAAATCAAATCCCATCAAGACCGTTTTAGTGATTACAGTAGGATTGCTAATTATATATCTTTTTACAAAATCACAGTGGTTGCTTTTTGCTTCAGTTATAATTGGATCCTTAGGGGTGCTATCTAATAAGCTTGCAAGAATGATAGATTTTGTATGGATGAAGTTAACATGGTTGTTAAGTAAGATAATACCAAATATTCTTTTAGCATTGGTGTTTTATTTGTTTTTAACACCTATTGCTTTGATTTCAAGGATCTTCGGGGAAAAAAATCAGTTAGGATTGAAAGATATTGAGAAGTCTATGTTTAAAAATATTGATAAAGATATTGATCCATCTTCTCTTGAAAATCCATGGTAGAGATAAAAAATTATTAACTAGAATAATTAGATTTTTATGTGTGGAATAAGTGGTATCATCAGTCGCAATAAGGTAGATGTTATGTCATTTATTAAAATGAATCAAACCATTCATCACCGTGGGCCGGATGATGAGGGTTTTGTTTTCTTTGATAATTCACTAAGACCGGTTACTTCAGGCAGCAATGATACAGCTGAGGATAGCTGGATAAGTGATTTTCATTATTCTCCCAAATTAAAGATAGAGGAAGTTAACCAAAATTATAGGATAGCGATGGGTCATCGCAGATTGTCTATTTTGGATCTATCTCCGGCAGGACATATGCCAATGTGTGATGATAAGGAAGAATTATGGATCACTTACAATGGTGAGGTATACAATTTTATTGAAATCAGAACTGAACTGGAAACATTAGGTCATACTTTTTCTACAACTACTGATACCGAAGTGATCCTTGCCGCCTATAAAGAATGGGGTGAAAAGTGTTTGGACCGTTTTATGGGGATGTTTGCAATTGCCATTCTCGATGTTAAAAACAAAACTGTGTTTTTAGCCCGAGACCGGTTTGGTATCAAACCATTG
>JBDLIB010000190.1:0-4960 GCA_039715085.1 Bacteroidota bacterium
CAATTGGTTATATGGTTTATTTAATAGAGTTTCTCTGATTTAACTGTTAAGATTATTAATTTTCCTCACAGATTTCGCAGATGAACGCTGAAATATTAGCGAATATCAGCGAAATGTGCGAGAGATTATTTTAAATTAAAAAACACCATTTATCAATTAAATTTATGATAGAACCAAAAAATTGATATAGCTAATATACCAAAGAACGGTCAATAAAAGTAATCTTCTATCATGTTATCTTTGATAAACTTAGTGTATATTAGCCTGTGAATAGAGAAAAATATTAATGTGAAATATTTAAGTGAATATCGAAATTTCGAGGCCACAAAAATAGTTTTAGAAGAAATTGAAAAAACGATTACAAAACCATGGAATATCATGGAGATTTGTGGAGGTCAGACACACGGTTTGGTTAAAAATGGAATTCTGGAACTACTACCCGAAAAAGTGAGAATGATTCACGGGCCCGGTTGTCCGGTTTGTGTAACACCCTTGCATTTAATCGATAAAGCTATTGAATTATTAGAAAAAGGTGTTATTGTTTGTTCATTTGGTGATATGATCCGTGTTCCTGGAAGCAAAAAGAGTTTGTTGGAAGCAAAAGCAGAAGGAGGAGATCTGCGAATTTTATATTCACCTTTAGAAGCTGTAAATATTGCCAAACAAAACCCCGGGAAAGAAGTTGTTTTCTTTGCTGTAGGATTCGAAACTACAGCTCCGGCAAATGCCTTATCGGTTTTACATGCACAAAAAGAGGGGCTTAGAAATTACTCAATTTTAGTTTCACATGTTTTGGTCCCTCCCGCTATGGAAGCAATTTTGGCAGATGAATTCAGTAGTATCGATGCATTTTTAGGAGCCGGTCATGTTTGTGCAATCATGGGTTATAATGAATACCACCCTTTATCAGAAAAATATAAAGTACCAATTGTAATCACCGGTTTTGAGCCTTTGGATCTGGTTCAGGGAATATTATTGGCAGTAAAACAATTGGAAAAAGGGATTTATGAGGTTGAGAATCAATACGCCAGAGTTGTTAAAGAGGAAGGAAATACATCAGCAATCAATGTAATTCAAACTGTTTTTGAAGTTGGTGACAGAGAATGGCGGGGAATTGGAAAAATTCCGAATAGCGGTTATGTTCTTAGAAAAGAGTTTGAACATTTCGATGCCGAGAAAAGATTCGAAATTGAGAAAATAATGGTTCCTGAAAATGAACAATGTATTGCAGGTGAGATTTTAAAAGGGATTAAAAAGCCCAATCAATGTAGTGAATTCGGTAAAACATGTACACCGGCAAATCCGTTGGGGGCACCAATGGTTTCCTCTGAAGGTGCCTGTGCTGCTTATTATCACTTCTCGGCTGTTTAAGTTTATAAATTAAATAATCATTTCTGAATATGTTGTTTCACAGAGATTCACGGAGAAAGCACAAAGATACACAGAGTAATTTTATCCAACATCTGTGGTTCTCAGCGCTACTTTGTATAACCCTGTCTATGCAGGCAGGTCTGTTTTATAACAATATGATTTACCATTTCAAAAAAAAATAATTTATTACAATGAATACAAAAGGTATAGGTTTTGATACTATCAATTTAGGCCACGGAAGTGGTGGAATTATGACCAGGGAATTACTTGACAAGATTATCTTCCAAACATTCGACAACCCGTATCTCAACCAAAAACATGATGGTTCTATCGTTAAATTTGATGGTGAAATTGCGATTTCAACTGATAGTTTTGTGGTTTCCCCTGTATTTTTCAAAGGAGGAAATATTGGTGAATTAGCAGTAAACGGAACAGTAAATGATGTGGCAATGTGTGGTGCAATTCCCAAATATTTATCGCTTGCATTTATAGTGGAAGAAGGGTTGAAAATAGAAGAATTTATAGAGATAGTAAATTCTGTAAAAGCAGCAGCTGATGAAAGCGGAGTGCAAATTATTACCGGTGACACCAAAGTTGTAGAACGCGGAAAAGGCGATAAGATCTTTATTAATACTACCGGTTTTGGTGAAGTACATCCGAAGGCAAAAATAACAACAGAGAATATTAAAGTTGGAGATAAAATTATTGTTAACGGATTTATAGCCCAACACGGAATGGCGATCATGTCGCAAAGAGAAGGATTGCAATTTGAATCTACCATTGAAAGTGATACAACCAATGTGAATTATTTGGTGAAAGACCTGTTGGATAGATTTGGTGATAAGATTCATTTATTCAGAGATCCTACACGCGGTGGATTGGCAAGTGTTTTATCAGAAATAGCAGGTGATATCAATAAAGGAGTTACAATTAATGAGAAAGATATTCCTTTAGAAAAACAAGTGGCTGCAGCTTGTGAGATCTTAGGCCTGGATCCGTTATATGTTGCCAACGAAGGCGTGTTTTTAGCTATAGTTGATTCCGCTGTAGCGGATGAAGTTTTAGAAATGATGCAAAAAAACGAAAAAGGAAAAAATTCTGCTTGTGTTGGAGAGATCACAGCAGATCACCCTGATAAAGTTGTAATGCATAGTTTGATTGGCGGGAAACGAATTGTAAGTCCGTTGATAGGTGAACAATTACCACGAATCTGCTAAGAAAACTATATTCGTAACATTTTTCGGAAAACTACTTATCTTTTAACAGGTCGTACTCTAAAAGCAATGCATCCCAGTCATGGCTCTCGGTAAATTCCAAAATTTTAATAGATAATTCCTTCTTTTTTTCTGTACTCATCTTTTTTGAGAATCCCATCGAGTACATAGATTCATTAAAGGAAAGATTTAAAATTTCCAGATTGCTTTTTGGGTCATTTTTAATTAGATGCCTTATAGGTGGTTCATCGTATGCTACTACATCAACTTCATCTTTTTTTATTCCTTCAACCAGTTCCTCAAAAGTATGGTATGTTTTAAGGTTTTCATAATAATGATCTGTAAGCCATTGTTCTGTTGCAGAATTCATAACAGTTCCTATTGTTATTTCATCAAAATAGGATATGTCTTCTTTATTCCAGGTCAATTTTTCTACTGTAAGAGAAGAGGTAATTCCGGCAGTAATACTCGAAATTAAAATTATTGCAGCAAACATCCAAATTAACCCAACAAGTCTTCCTCCAATTGTTTTTGGTGCCTTATCACCATATCCAACAGTTGTCATTGTTACCGCCGACCACCAGATCCCATTCCATATGCCATGTGTACCTTTTCCAAACTCTTTCTCATTTTTTTTGCGTTCAAATATCCAAACCAAAAATCCAAAAACTCCTAATAAAATAAAAAGCGAACCCAATACTTTTAAAAAATTCCAAACAGAAAAAGAAGAGATAAAAGTTTTGATCTTTAACCATGTAGATATACCTTTTGTCAATCCGGTTGAATTTGAAATATAGTATGGTGGAGAAAAATCAATGTATTTGCTTCTCTGGCTTGTCAAAGTTAATGGTGATAACCCAATATCGATAGAGCCATTTGATAAACCAATTAATAAGCTGTCAAGAGGATGGTATTCATATTTATAAAAGGTATCATCATCCTTAGTTATATTCTTCCATAGCCAATAACTTACACCATCAAATTTTTCATTGTTCATAAAGATGAAAGGGGCATCAATATTATATCCAACAATTAAAGTGTCTTTTACTGGGGTAATATTACTTTCTTGTGCTGTTATTGCCTTAATACCAAAAAAAAGGAATAAAACGAATATGATATTTGTTTTTACTAAAAAGCGCAAAATTTTAATTTGTATAAAAATAAAAAATTTTAATTAGGGTTTGCTGAAAAAGTCAGAAACATTTTCAATATGAGGCGACAAGACGAAAGTAATAACCTGAGTTCGATCTAAGCTTTGCTCACAGTTTCAGACAATTAGTCCATAGACAACACAAATTTATGAAGTCCTATCGGGATAATTCGAAGAAATTTAAGGAAGTATATGGGCTAATTTTCGAAATTAGCTAGCTGAAAAGCCAATAGCACACCATCTTCGAAACAAAAATCACTTGATATAACCCATTATAACTTCGTGAATTTTAGCATCAAATCTGATGTACTATTGGCTTTCTGTGAAATAAATCTTAGATCGAACTCAGGTTAATACTTCGAGTTGCAGGAAACGAAATAGTGGGAATGTTTTTGGCTAACTATTAAAAAATGCATGGGTTTTTGCTTTTCTGTTAAATGGCCTTGCATTTTAAAAATATAAAATATCTTTAAAATCTACATTAAGAGAATGTTAAGTGTTTTTCAGTAGCCCCTAATTACTTAACAACCAGTAAATACCAATTAATATAGCGAATAGTCCTCCTGCCAAACGGATACCTTTATAAAATATTTCATTGTGTTCTTTTCTGGCTAGAGAAGCTATTTTGCCAATTACTAAAGCATAAATTGTCATGGCAAGTACAGTTCCGATAGCAAAACCGATGATATACTGTATAGCATCTGCACTTGAAGTAAGTCCCAAAATTGGAAGAAACAATATGAAATGGGCAACTCCTGCCAAACCGTGTAAAACACCTACACTAAATGATGTAAAATAACTATGCTTAATCTTATTTTCATGGGTATGTTGGTGGTCATCTTTATGAGAATGTTTGTGTGGGTGCGTGTGTATTACAGGAGAATTATCACTGTGAACATGTAAATGTTTGTGGTTACTATTTTTATTAAAAATCAGATAAAAAGCCCATAAGCCAATAAAGATCAAAACAAAACCAACCAACTGTTCACTGTAATTGGATATTTTCTCAATAGGAATATACTTTTCAAATAGAAGAAATAAAATTCCTATAAGAACCATTCCGAATAAATGACCTAATCCCCAAAATACACCAACTATCCAAGCCTTTCTCTTTGATTCAATTGCGAACGGAGTTACTGCTGCCAGGTGATCGGGTCCGGTAATTACATGAAATACTGAGGCTATTAAACCTGCATAAAGTGGAAATTGCATATTGATAATTTAA
>JBDLIB010000191.1:0-4933 GCA_039715085.1 Bacteroidota bacterium
CTCAAATTATTATATAATGAAAACAAAGTTTAATGGAATTTTAACGCTATTACTGGCGTTAGTAGTGCAATTCACATTTGCACAAGACAGAACAATTTCCGGATCAGTTTCCGATGAAACTGGACCATTACCGGGAGTTAGTATTTTAATTGATGGTACAACGCGTGGTACTGAAACTGATTTTGACGGTAACTATAATTTAATGGCTAAAACAGGAGATGTACTTCGTTTTAGCTTTGTAGGTATGTCAACGGTTACAAGAACAGTTGGTGATTCAAATCTGATAAATGTAACTATGATTCCCGAGGATAATACTCTTGATGAAGTAGTGTTAACAGCTCTTGGTTTAGAGGTAAAAAAAGAAAATGACCTGAGTTCATCTACCGCAGTAGAACCTGATCTTATCACAAAATCGGGTGAATCTGGTTTAATTCAAGGTTTGGCCGGTAAAACTTCCGGTTTAAAAATTACTAAAAGTAGTGGTGATCCTGGTGCAGGTGCCTATATACAAATTAGAGGGCAAAATACAATTACCGGTTCATCTTCCCCACTTATTGTTATTGACGGTATTCCTGTATCCAACACAAATGTTAACATTCAAAGTAGTGGTACTGCCGGTGTAACAGAACAATCCCGTTTAAATGACTTTAACCCTGAAGATATTGCAAAAGTAACTGTATTGAAAGGTGCTGCTGCTGCTGCTGTTTGGGGTACAGGTGCTGCCAATGGTGTAATTATCATTCAAACTAAAAAAGGTAAAGTTGGTAAAATGAGTGTTGATATTACCAGTTCAACTGCATTTGATAGAATTAATGTTGAGTTTGAAAAACAAGGAATTTATGGTGAAGGAAGTAGAGGTGTTTGGAGAGAAAATTACAGCCTTTCTTGGGGTGATAAAATTGCTGACAGATCTGGTGAACCTGATATATTAGATGTAGGTAATAGAAGATTTGAATCTTATACAACTGGAAATGTTATTTATCCTATTGACCAAAAAAATGATAGAACAGTTTATAATGATATAAACCGTGATCAGGTATTTGGTACAGGAATGACCTTTAATAACGGTGTAAGTATAAGTTATGCTCATGAAAAAAGTAACACATTTATGAGTTTTTCTAATTGGACCCAAGATGGTATTATCAAAGGAAAATCCAACTATAAAAGAAATACTTTAAGGTTAAATCACGATGTGCAACTATCTGATAAATTTACCGCAAAATTTAGCACTTATTATGCTTATATTTCTTCTGACAGAATTCAACAAGGTTCAAACCTATCCGGTTTGTATTTAGGATATTTAAGAACATCACCTGATTTTAACAATACAGATTATATAGGTACTTATTATGATTCTAACAATGTTCCTACTCAAAATTCACATAGAGCCTATAGAAAATCTATTGGAGGAACTAGTAAACCAGTTTATAATAACCCGGGATGGACAATCAATGAACAAGACAATCCAAATAGAGTAAATAGATTTACTATTGCTCCTGAATTAAACTGGCAATTTACAAGTAGTATTAAATTAACAGCCAGATACGGTTTAGATTATTATAATGATCATAGAGAAACTTACTTCCCTGTATATTCAGCTGGTGAAGGAAATGGGGAGTATTACCAAGATGATATTACTGAAAAAACTGAGAATTTCAATATATTTGCACAAGGTATTCATGACGTAAATGACGCTTTTAGTTTTGACTGGATCTTGGGTACTTCATTTGATAGTAGTCAATATGCCAGAATGAGTGGTACATCAATTGGCTTTACAAATCCTGATGTAGATGAACTAAGAATTTTTGGAAATACTACAGCAGAAAATGAAATACCAGATTCATACAAATCAGAAACCAGAAAACACGGTGTTTATGCTGTTGCAAACTTCAATCTGTTTAATCAACTTTTAATAAGTGCATCAGGTAGATATGAAAGACCTTCTACTTTAGAAAAAAATGTATTTTACCCAAGTGTTTCTTTAGGTTGGAAATTTTCTGAACTACTTGGTGATAATGATTTTATTAATTTTGGAAAATTAAGAGCAAGTTACGGTGAGGTAGGTATTGAACCGGGAGCTTATACATCAAGTACAACATACGGTCCGGGGGGTATTGGATCTTCTTGGGGTGATGGTTTAGCTGCGGCCGCATATGGTAATCCATTTACCAGGTCCAGTACTTTAGGTAACCCTGATCTAAAAGAAGAAAGAGTAAAAGAATTTGAAGTTGGAGCTGATTTTAGATTTTTAAAAAATAAATTAAATTTTGGTATAACTTATTATGACAGAGTTACCGAAGATGCTATTTTATATATAGATGTAGCTCCAACAACTGGGTATACAAGAACACCAACCAATGCTGCTGAAATAACTAATAAAGGATTAGAAATTGACTTTGGTATTAATATATTTAGAAGCGAAAATTTCTCTTGGGATATCAATGGTTTTTATTCACACAATAAGAACTTAGTTACAGATCTAGCTGGTGTAGTAGAAGTTGGTTTAGCTGGTTTTACAAGTGCTTCTTCAAGTGTAGTTGAAGGTGAACCAATGGCTGTTCTTATGGGAAATGGTTTTTTATATGATGATAATGGTGATTATGTTTTAGATGTTAATGGATTTCCACAAGTTGATCCAATAAGAAGAAAAATAGGTGACCCTAACCCTGAATGGATTGGTGGTTTAGGTACTTCTTTAAAATTTGGAGGTTTTACTCTATCAGCTCTATTTGAAACATCACAAGGTAATGACCATTGGGCTGGTACCTCAGGTGTTTTAAAATATTTCGGTATCGATCCTGAAACAGCAAATGAATCTGTTGCTCAAACTGACCTGCCAACATATAATAGCTCAACTATAATACCAGCAGGAACTACTTTTAGAGGTAATGTTGCAAATTTTGGTGGTAATGATGTTGCTTTAACGCAAAATTGGTATACACAATTAGGTGGAGGATTTGGTAGTCAGAGAGAAAGTTTTGTAGAAGATGCTTCTTGGACAAGGTTAAGAGAACTTTCATTGGGTTATACAATACATCCTGACTTAATTTCAAGAACTGGTTTAACCCATTTTGAAATTTTATTTACCGGTAGAAATTTATTTTTATGGACAGATATTGAAGGTTTTGACCCGGATATTAACTTAACAGGTCCAACAAAAGGTAGAGGTTTAGATTATTTTACCAATCCTGCTACCCAATCATTTATAGTAACCTTAAAATTTGGATTTTAATAAATAATATATAATTATGAAAACAATTAAAACATATATTCTGTTGTTTGCTCTAGGATTTTCCTTATTTTCTTGTAGCAATTATACAGATGGCATAAATGAAAATCCTAACACTTTTACTTCTGCTCCCGGTGATTTATTAATAGGGCAAGCAGAATTAACTCTAGTTAAGATTTCAGCGAGTAATTCATCTAGATATGGTGGAATTTTTACTGATCAATTTACAGGATCTGAAAGGCAATATGAGACCGTAAATAATTATGGAGTCGTTGCAGGTGATTTTAATGATGCTTGGGGAGATTTATATACACGCGGTGTTGCTCAAGCAAAATTAGCAAATGATTCTGGTGTAGAAGCTGGTGATATATTATTAGTAGGTGTATCACAAATTATTGAAGCTTTATTAATGGGAGAAGCTGCAGCACTTTGGGGTGATATACCTTATAGCACAGCTTTTGATTATACTAATTATCCTGATCCTACATATGATACACAACAATCAGTTTTAGAAGCTGTACAGAATTTATTAAATGATGCAATAACTAATGTTGGTGATGCAACAGTAGCCAGTGTTTATGGCCAACCTGTTTTTGTAGGTAACGGTGCAAAATGGGCAGAGGTTGCTCATTCATTAAAAGCAAGATATTATTTGATTACCAAAGATTATAGCAATGCTTTATCAGAAGCGCAACAAGGTATTAGTAGTGCTTCAGCAAGTTTATTATCTTCCCATGAAGATGCAACAGGTGCAAGAAATATGTATTGGCAATTTGTAGAAGTAGATAGATCAGGTTATTTAACAGTAACTGATTCTAATTTACAAAAATTACTCGATGGTAGAAGAGAAAGATTATTAACTACTCCTGGTGATGCTGATAGAATAGCAGTATATTTTGACGGAAATGAATTGAACACGAGTGATGATGGAGAATTTGCAGCAGATGCGCCTTTTCCAATTGTTTCCTGGATAGAAACTAAATTGATCGAAGCTGAAGCTGCACAAAGAACAGGTGGCGATGCTACTACTCCTTTTAATGATGTTAGAGATCATTTAGCTGCAACTTATGGCGGTGATTTCCCACATTCAACAGCTTCAGGAAATGATCTATTAGCACAAATTCTTGAAGAAAAATACATCTCTTTGCCAGGTTCTTTACAAATTTTCCATGACACACGTCGTACAAATAATTTGATAGAAGTACCTATTAAAGGTATTGGATTTACAACAATTCCTCAAAGATTTTATTATCCGCAAATTGAAATTAATGCTAATGATAATTTCCCTGGATTGATTGATCTATTTACACCAACTCCTGTAAACAATTAATATATAATTTAGATTAGACATCTTTATATATTTTAAAACCATCACGCTAAGCGTGATGGTTTTTTTTAATTTTAATATCTTATATCATAATTTCTTATTCCATGAACTTAAATCAAAAAAATATCCAACAACCTGAGTTCGACCTAAGATTTATCTCTCAGAAAGCCAATAGTGCATCAGATTTGATGCTTAAAATCATGAAGGTATAACTGGTTATATCAAGTGATTTTCGGTAAGAAATTCCGAAGAACAGGAATTCATTTATGATTCTAAAATTAGCATATTTAAACCTATCCCCTAACATTTTTCCATTCTCTAATAACTAATTAAAAAAAGCTATATTTCAATACACAACACTTTATAATTAAACCATT
>JBDLIB010000192.1:0-4895 GCA_039715085.1 Bacteroidota bacterium
CCCCGAAAAAGAAAAACTAAGTGAGGAAATTATTTCTATTATCGGAAAAGAAAATACAAAACTGATCGGAATTGCCCCTTTTGCCCAATACGAATCAAAGATGTATCCGTTGGATATGATGGAAGAAGTAATTGAAAAACTGACTGAAAATAACGATTATAAGATCTTACTTTTTGGTGGTGGGAAAAAGGAAACCGAATTATTACAATCCATTGAAGATAAATTTAAGAATACTGTTTCTTTAGCAGGAAAAATAAAATTAAAGCAGGAATTAGCCGTAATTTCTCATATGGAATGTATGGTAAGTATGGATTCTGCAAACGCACATTTAGCAGCTATGCAGGGAGTAAAAACCATCACTATTTGGGGAGTTACCCATCCATTTACAGGGTTTTATCCATTTCATCAACAAATGGAAAATGCTTTAATCCCCGATCTGAAAAAATACCCAAATATTCCCTGCTCCATTTATGGAAATAAAGTTTGTGAAGGATATGAAGATGTGATGAGAACAATTAGTTCTAAGGATGTTGTGGCAAAAATTGAAGAGGTTATATAAACCTGAAGAAGTTATTTGATATTTGGTTATTTTATTTGACACATACCATTATGCAGTGATATTAATTCGATCAAACTATTTATCCAATGCCTTATCAGCCATTTTACAAATAGGGTCTCACTAAAAAAGTGTCCTCAAAAAATGGTCTTATTTCGAGGACACTCAGGAATGGTTAGCAATATCTTTTACAAATTCGGAATCCGTAATACCTGCCCGGGATAAATTTTATCAGGATCAGATAGCATTGGTTTGTTCGCTTCAAATATTTCTGTGTACTTCATCGGGTCACCATAATATTCTTTTGCAATCAGACTAAGAGATTCACCGCTTTTCACAGTATGCATTTTAGCTTCGGGTTCAGGCACGGCGGTTGTCATTTTGTCTTCAACACCTGCTATTCCCTGGGTATTACCTAGCGTTAACAATACTTTTTCGCGAGTAGCCTGGTCTTCGGCAACACCCCAAACCTTAGCAGTATCTCCATCAACCTCAACATCGAGATCAGTTACATTTAAACCATTCGCCTTAACCGTATTCATAAGGCTTGAAGCATCTACTGTAGTTTTTTCACCTGCACTTTTATTAAAAGAAAAAAGTCCCATATTTTATAAGTTTTTTGATTAGTTAAAGAGCGTGAAGATACGAAAATTTTAGCATTTATTGAAATGATTTAGCTGTAAATCAAGACTCTAAATTTGCTATCTTTGTTAAAAACAGATAAATCATGAAAACAAATAATATTAATTCTGGTAATTCGGTTTTGAATAATTTTTTAGCTG
Organism: Bacteroidota bacterium; assembly: GCA_039715085.1. GTDB lineage: Bacteria > Bacteroidota > Bacteroidia > Flavobacteriales > Flavobacteriaceae > Namhaeicola. The sequence continues at coordinate 1,339 of JBDLIB010000192.1, forward strand.
AGATCAGGGATGCGAAAATTCAGAAGGATTCAATGCGGTTTAGAAGAAATATTGAGCGTATTGGTGAGGTCTTAAGTTATGAAATGAGTAAAAATTTAAATTTTGAAACTCAAACAGTAAAAACACCCCTTGGCGAAAAAGATATTAACCTCATTAATAATAAGTTAGTGTTATGTTCAGTACTTCGTGCCGGACTTCCGCTACACAGAGGGATCTTAAATTATTTTGATTCTATTGAAAATGCTTTTATTTCGGCTTATCGCCACCACACAAATGAAGATGATTTTTATATAAATGTTGAATATTTAGCTTCACCTAGCCTCGATAATAAAACCTTGATCCTGGCAGATCCAATGTTGGCGACAGGTAGTTCATTGGTCGCCGTTTATAAGTCATTAAAGAAATTAGGTGAAATTAAGCAAATTCATATTATATCTGTTATAGCTGCACAAGAAGGAATTGATTTTATCGAAAAGCATTTCCCAAAAGATACCAACCTATGGGTTGCAACTATAGATCAAAAACTAAATAGCAAAGGATATATTATTCCCGGCTTGGGAGATGCAGGCGACTTAGCTTTTGGAATCAAAAATTAGGGAAGAAAATATACAGTTATGGATAATAATACTAATATTATAAGTATTGTCTCCTTAAACCAATAATCAGTAACAATTTGCAGATAGTTTGTGATCAATATTGAAAAAGGGAAAAATATGAACAGAAACTCTGAACCATCTTTAATTGGAGAGATAAAAATTATTACAACAGCTAAAAACAGATGAAATAACAACAGAGTAAAAGTAGCTTTAAATTCTTTTTTTGCATTTAATAATCCATTTAAAGTAGGATAAATTGTCCAAATTATATATACCAAGACAACTCCCAATGGGAAAAGCAGATGTAAAACATTATAATTTGAAAAATCAAAACTAAATTCAAAAATCCAAAGATTATTAAACAGGTAAACATCTCCTATCGTAAACAAATAAACAAAATATAAAAAGACAGGAGTTATAAATCCTATGATAGGAATAATGAAATAATTCCATTGCAGTTTTCTAAAAAACAGGATAGCAAAGTAAATCAATATTAAAAAGGTTAAACTCCAGCTATAAAAAAGAAAGGCCACTCCTACCCAGAATCCGGCATCAAATAACTTACTTACCACCTCTGTTGAAGTTCTCAAACTGTAAATTCTTCTAAATGAAAAAAACAAAAACAGATTGCTAATTAAAATCTCTTGATTTGTTATCCCGGTAGGGAAGACAGCAAAAAGTAAAATTAATACTAATAACGCATATGTATTACTTTCTGTTAATGAATTTTTTCTGGTAATGAAGTTATGCAAAAAGATCAATAACAAGTATAGAATGTAATGAATACTACTTCTAATAAAAAAGGAGACAGATACATCTCCGCTAAAATTGTAAATAGCAGCAGCAATATATACTATAAAACTCAAGATAAAGAGAACCAAAAAATTTATAGGTCTGGATTTATTAAAAAAATTGGCTATCATAGTGATATTTTATATTTTTGCTATTCTATACTTATTATTATATTAAGCTAAAGTAAAAAATTACAACAAACTCATTATTGTTTTTGTTGAATTAAAATAAAAATTTATGATTGCAAATAATTTTTTTAGAGCTCTGGGTGATTTTTTCACAAACATTTTGTTTAAACCATATGATATCCTTCGCTCAATTGAGGGGTGGTGGGAATCTAATATTGTAAATGAAATTTTGTTTTTAATTGGATTTACTCTCTTTTTATATTGGCTGGGGCAACTTCAAAAATTTAGAAAAGCCGGAACTGAATAAATTTTCAGCTCTTTATCAAATTTGAATTACAGTGGGAAGCAAGAACAAACTTAAGAGATTTCGTGAAAACGAAACATTTAAAAATGTTATTCAACCTACACGCCAGGAAGTACTGAATGGGTTTAGCCTAAAAGGAAAATGGAGTACTTTTTTCAAAAATAATAACCCAATTGTTTTAGAACTGGGCTGTGGCAAAGGAGAATATTCTGTTGACTTAGCCAGAAATAATCCAAATTTTAATTTTATCGGTGTAGATATAAAAGGTGCCAGATTTTGGAGAGGTGCAAAAACTGCTTTGGAAGAAAATCTGCCAAATGTTGCCTTTTTAAGGACACAAATAGAATTGATCGACCATTGTTTTGCGGAAAATGAAATTAGTGAAATCTGGATCACATTTCCTGATCCCCAGATAAAATACAAACGAACAAAACATCGTTTGGTGAATGCTGATTTTTTAAAAAAATACCAACGATTATTAAATACAGAAGGAGTTTGTCATTTAAAAACCGATAGCGAATTTTTACATGGTTATTTATTAGGTTTATTACATGAAGGAAACCACGAAGTATTTTATGCACATCATGACATATACAATAGTACAAGTCCGCCAAAAGAAGCAACCTCAATTCAAACTTTTTACGAGAAACAATACCTAGAAAAAAATAAACCAATAACTTACGTAAAGTTTAAAACAACCTACAAGAATTAATTTCTGTAAGATGGGCAATGAAAGTTTCTTTGAAAGAGTTTATACTGTTGTGAGGCAAATTCCTTATGGAAAAGTAACTACATACGGAGCAATTGCGAAGCACCTTGGATCTCCAAGATCTGCCAGGTTGGTTGGCTGGGCTATGAATACATCCAAAAATGATCCAACTATACCTGCACATAGAGTTGTTAATAGAAATGGTATTTTAACGGGTAAAATTCATTTTGATGGTACTAACCTGATGCAACAGTTGTTGGAAAATGAAGGTGTTAAAATAAGAGATAATAAGATTCAAGATTTATCTTCTGTTTTTTGGGATCCGGTAATGTTTTCATAAAAATTATATCATTTTAAAATTATATTCTCTGCATTTTTCCAAAATTTTTTTTATAAAGTTAAATCTTTTCTATATTTGTTTATCTTTGTATCAAATTGAATTCCATACCATGAAGAAAAAGACACTTATAATTCCTCTACTTTTTTTTATTTTTTCAAGTAACTTATCCTTTTCACAACTTGAGCTTAGCTCAGAGGTTGGGGTATTTTTCGGTGTAACATCTTTTCAAACAGACTTTGGTGAGAGTCATGACTTCCCGAGTGCCAATGCGGCTTCACTTGGAGTTGGAGTGGTACATTATTTAAATTTTTTCACCAGGCAGTACAGCTGGAGAAGAGGTTCCAGTTATTTTTCCGAACACTTCAAATTAAGAACTGAATTCTTATATACCAGTAATTCAAATATCAGGCATGAACCTTGGGTAGGCCTTTCTCATGAAAGTGAAATGTATGCTAAACTTGATGCAATGAGAGGCAATATCAAATTGATGAATTTTGGAAATCAATTGGAATTCTATTTTAGAAGTTTAGAAGATAATCTCACCTACTTTGGGAATAATAGTATGTTGAATCCATATGTTAGTGTAGGTGTTCATTATACTCATTACGATCCTGAGGTTACTACAAAATACGCCGGCGATAGCCCTTTCACGATAAGAGAAGATATCGATAAATGGTATCCTGACCCT
>JBDLIB010000193.1:0-4872 GCA_039715085.1 Bacteroidota bacterium
CTCCTTACTTTTTGGCAATACATTGTTTTTGCCAATATCTTGTCTCCAAAAAAACAATTGTTCGTGGATATTGATCTTTACCGGACAAACATCTGTACAAGAACCACAGAGTGTAGATGCAAAAGGCAGGTCAGAATATTCTTTTGTATCAGTAGCTGGTGCTAAAATAGATCCTATCGGACCCGGAACTGTTGTTCCATAACTATGGCCACCCGTTCTTCGGTAAATAGGACAGGTATTCATACATGCACCGCAACGGATACATTTTAAGGATGTCCAGTATTTTTCTTTGGCCAAATGCTCAGAACGGTTATTATCTACCAAAACGATATGCATTTCACTGTTTGGCTTTGGCTTTCTAAAATGAGAAGTATAGACTGTTATGGGTTGTCCGGTTGCATTTCGGGCCAACATTCGAGTAAAGACTCCCAAATGTTCTCTTTTTGGAATAAGTTTTTCGATACCCATACTATGAATCTGCAAAGGCGAGATATGGGTTCCCATGTCTGCATTTCCTTCGTTGGTGCAAACTATTACTTCTCCTGTTTCCGCTAAAGCGAAATTGACTCCGGTTATGGCTGCATCGGCAGTTAAAAAGTCTTTTCTAAGTGACAACCTCGCCTGATAGGTTAAATATACAGGGTCATTATTTCCTTTTTCTGTTTGCCATTTTTCGTGAAAAAGATCACTTACTTCTTCCTTTTTTATATGAATGGCCGGCATTACAATATGACTTGGCGGTTCTTCTCTTAATTGAATTATCCTCTCACCAAGATCGGTATCAATTACCTCTATATTTTTAGATTCCAGATATGGATTTAAATTACATTCTTCGGTAAGCATAGACTTACTCTTCACTACTTTTTTAACCTTATGCTGCTGAAGAATACTCTCTATAATTTGGTTATGTTCATCGGCATTTTTTGCCCAATGCACTTTTACCCCATTTTTTAATGCATTTTCTTCAAATTCAATTAAATAATTATCTAAATCAGATAGAGTATGTAATTTGATCTTACTTGCATATTCCCGTAATTTTTCCCATTCGGGGATAGATTTAGCAGCGAGATCCCGTTTTTCTCTAACAAACCACAAAGCTTTGTCGTGCCAGTTTGTTCTTTCTTCATTTTCAATAAAGGCCTCACTAGTATTTTTTATCGAACTTCTCATGTTAAACTGCCATTTAAGAGTTCTAAAATATGGGCTACTTTGATATTCCTGTTCTCTTTTTTGATGATCCCTTCCAGATGCATCAAACATGACATATCGTTGCTGATTAAGTATTCCACTTCCTTATCAGCAACATCATTTAACTTGTCTTTTCCCATTTTAATGGAAATAGCCTCGTGAACCACAGAAAATGTACCGCCAAAACCACAGCATTCGTTTGGCCTGCTTAAAGGAATTACTTCAATTCCTGACACATTCTTAAGCAATCCTTCCAGCCCGGTCTCTTTTTCCATGGCTAATTCTGATGAAGTTCCAAATCTTTGTCCCCTTAGACTATGGCATCCGGTATGTAACGCTACTTTATAAGGAAAATGAACAGGTTCAATCTTATCGATATAATTATTTAAAATGAACTGAGAGATATCTTCGATATTATTTCGCACATTTTTAACCCCTTCTGTCTGAGGTATGTTGGTGTAATTATGCTGAACATGGTGGGTACAACTCCCCGAGATCATCACCGTTTTATCATAATCTTTAAACAGATCAATAAAATGATGATATGTATTTTTTGCTTTGTCCTCAAAACCTGAATTTGCCATAGGCTGGCCACAACAAGTCTGATTTTCGGGAACCTCAAAGTCAATATTTAATTTTTCGAGAAGTTCAACCGCAGCAACTCCAACCTGTGGATAAAACTGGTCTATAAAACATGGTATGGAAAGGGCTATTTTCAAGGTTCGTAATTAAATATTTTCAATTTTTAATACTTTTTCAAAAACATCAGAATTGAATTTTTCTTTATTGACCACTATTGCTGCACCAAGTGCCGAACCTGATGCCAAACTCGCCTTCTTAAATTTAAACTGTGGCAGCATGTCCGCTAACATCTTGCAATATAATTCATTATTTGTAAATCCTCCATCAATAAAGATAGTTTCTATTCCCTTGGTGTTTCCAAGAGCTGAATTTAAACTAAACATCTGTTTTTTTACTAATTCAAAAACCAGTTGATGATAGGCTGTTTCAAAGTTTGGCAATTTTGACAACTCTGTTTTATTTGTGTTTTCATTAGTTAATTCCTCGAACTTAAAACAGTTTAAATCTTTATCTTTTAGATCGTAGTAAATCGTTTCATCAAAAGATATTGTTTTAAAAAAATCCTGGTCTTTATCAAAATGTTTTGCCAACATTTCTGTTTGGATCTCGTGTTCTTTTCCTAAAAACAGCCGGGAAGCTTTTACCGGACTTCCATCAATTTGCAAAAACTGTAAACAATCATTTTTTAAATCGTATTTGCTTAGTGGTTCTTTGTTAAACGGATTTAGAACTATACTCCAGGTTCCTGTTGAAATTACCATGAATTTCTCTTTAACTCCTATTAAATATGGAACTAAAGCAGATGAACTGTCATGAATTCCAACTCCGGTTTTAATATTATCAATTTCTTCAATATGTGTTGTTGAAACGATTGGAGCGAGGATTTTAGTGATATTTTCCTCTTCAACCCAATTATGGTAATCTTTATGTTTCAAATTCCAAAGTGCAGTATGACATCCTATACTTGTAAAATCGCTAAACCATTTCTTAGTCAGTAAAAAACTACAATATTGCGGAAAATGTAAGCTGTATTTTACCTTATTTGATATTTCTTCTCTTTGATTTTTTAACCAGTACAATTGTAATCCCGAATTTAAAAAACCCATATAAGGAGATGCTGTTTCGCTTTCAAATTTTTCAACAGAACCATATTTTGCAAGAAATTTCTTCTCAAGATCTTTGTCAAAAGGTTTTAAATAATTGTAAAGAGGCGTTAAAACATTATTTTCTTCATCGAGATGAACAAATGATGCTCCGTATGTTGAAAAATTTACAGCATCAATATTATAGTTTTTCTTGTAATATTTAAACCTTTCAATTATCCATGCACTTAATTTATCAATATCATCACAAACAAATCCGTCTTCATCTTTTATTTCAGGAAAAACGGTTTGTTCCTGTTCAATGATTTGAAATTTATCATCAAACAAGTAACATTTTTTATTGGTCTTTCCAATATCAAAAATCAGCGTTGTTTTCATCAGTACTCGGAATAATCTTATCAGGTAGAATAGTTAATGTTTAACTAAGTGAGGGCTTCACTTTGAGTAAAGCCCTCACCATTAATTTTTATGTTTTATTACTACAATCCGGTTGCAGCATTATCCATACCTCTTTCTTTAATCAATTCTTTTCTTACATCAATATCTCTATAAGCAGCAATCGGATCAATAGCAGCACCATTTCTTAATCTCGCTTCAGCAAGGATAGTTTTAACGTCTGTATTGAAAGCATCCTGTAAAATTCTTTGTGATGCAACTACATCATTATTCAATTGGGCTATTTCCAAGGCCTCCTGATCTATTAAAAGCGCTTTAGCATAAGCTGTTTCAATAGCCTCAATAGATTGTATCAGATCTTCTAAAGGATCTTTTAAATTATGACTTGCATCGATCATCCAGGCAGGAATTGGATTTTCAGCCGGGTTGTTTTCCAATCCATAAACCAATTCGTTAAAAATTAAGAACAATTGGTATGGCTTGATCACTCCAACACTCAAATCATCATCGCCATATTTACTATCGTTAAAATGGAATCCCCCAAGCATACCTCTAGTCATTAAGGTTGCAACAATTTGCTCAATATTTGTATTTGGCAGGTGATGTCCAAGATCAACCAAAGTATATGCTTTTTCACCCAAATCTTTTGCCAGCATATGCGAAGTCCCCCAATCCTGGATTACCATTGAATAGAAATTTGGTTCATATGGCTTATACTCAATAAACATTTTCCAGTCTTCAGGTAAATGATCATAAATTTCTTTTAAACTCGCTAAAGTATTTTGAAATGCTCTACGAAAATTAATTTGTCCCGGAAAGTTGGATCCATCCGCTAACCAGACTGTTAATGATTTAGAGCCTAAAGCAACACCGTGGTCAATTACTTCCTTATTATGGGCAACCGCCTGGTCTCTTACGGCTTTATCTGTATGACAAAGTGATCCGAATTTATAGCTGTATTCCTGATTTTCCTGATCCTGGAATGTATTCGAATTCATTGCATCGAACTGAATTCCAAGTGAATCGGCTTTAGCTTTAATCGCATCTGCACCTTTTGGAATATCCCAGGGAATATGTAAAGAAACTGCATTTGCAGATCTGGTAAGTGTATTGATTATGCCTATATCATCCAGTTTTTGTTCTAAATTTCCGGGCTCACCACCAAAACCAAATCTACCAAATCGTGTCCCTCCGGCACCTAATGCCCAGCTCGGAATTGCAATATTATATTTTGCAATGGTATCGATTATCTGCTCTAAATTCTCATGGTTTTTTGAAAGCTGAGCAAGATTTTCTTTGTGAGTATCCAACAGATCTTTATTGGATGAGTTTATTTGTTCTTTATTTATTTTCATCGAATTGGTTTAAGTTTTTTAAGCAAATTTTATCGAACAAAAGCGTTTGCCATACCTCCGTCAACATTAATAATATTCCCTGTACTCTTATCAAGGATAGCAACCAAAGAAAAAACACCATTGGCAATATCTTCCGGTAAAATGATTTCGTTTAATAAATTCCTTTTTGCATAATGAGCAGGTAATTCTTCAACGGTAATTCCGTAAGCTTTGGCCCTGCCTTCTGCCCATTCACCTTCCCAGATCTT
>JBDLIB010000194.1:0-4690 GCA_039715085.1 Bacteroidota bacterium
AAATATTGCAAAAGCTGAATTGCTAAGTCATAGTTGTCGTAACGGGCACCACAAAAGATTGGAAGCCAGACCAGTAAGATCTTACCCTGAGATAACAGAATTTGAAATAATAAGGCAACGTAACCCTCATGAGGATTATCATTATTTCACATCATCGGGCAATACTGAAACTTATAAAGCTATTTATGAGGGAAAACCTCTTTCGGATGTTAAAGTAAAGATAAATACTGAAAAAGGCTGGAGTAAAACTCATTCTACAAACAAAAATGGAGAGTTGAAAACACAATTTATCCAGGACTATTTTTCAGACTGGCAGGAACTGAATACAAGGCAGATCTATTATTATATGCTAGAAGCGGATTATACACTTAAAAAGGATATTCAATACAAAGGCAAAGATTATAGATATATCCATTATACATTAACCATGTCTGACGGATATCGTCCTTCAACCCTAATGTATTCATCCATGGTATGGGGGCTAATCGTTTTTTTAATAACAATGGTTGCCAGTATTGCAGGTATATTTATCTACAAAGAACGAAGAAAAAGGCCTTATAAAGAGATAAAATTTAATGAATCTAATAAATAAGAAATGCAAAAAATTAAGATTAAAAAATATATTGATAATTCGAATGTATCCCGTTTCAGATTCTGGATACAACTTCTATCATTCTTCCTTTTTGTTTACGGAGGCTATTTTTTTATTGAAATAGGTTCGCGTTTACCTGTATTTTCATGTCCCTATGTGGAAGGGAGTCCGGGAGGTTGTTATTTAATTGGAGTACAGCACGAATTACATTCAACGTGGAGTACTATATTCAGCCCCAGGGGAATAAGTATTCTGAAAAGTTTAGGTATTTTTTTGATATTCTTTGTTTTCCTGAATAAAGCATGGTGTGGGTTTGTGTGTCCGTTGGGAACTCTGCAAGACTGGATAACAAGATTTCGTAAAATGCTTGGATTTAGTTTTGTACGTTATGATGAGATGAGTTTTAAAAAACTTAAATCAATTAAATATTTTTTATTGGTTTTCCTTATTTTAATTCCTTTGGCAATCAAAAACTCATTTTTCGGGCTACCCAAACTATCTGAAGGTATGAATACACCGTTTTGCCAGATATGCCCAGCACGTACAATATTACCACTATTTACAGGTGACACATCACAGATTTTTGTGGATTTTACTGATAAGACTACAATCATCATGTCATCTTTAGGATTGATAGTGATGGCTTTATTCTTTGTCGGATCATTTGTAAAGAAACGTTTCTTCTGTTTCTTTTGTCCGATGAGCGCTTTACAATTTCTTTTTTCCAAAATTGGAATTTTACGTTTGGTAAAAGATGGTGATAAATGTACCCGTTGCGGTAATTGCTCCCGTGTTTGCGATGTAGGTATTACAGCTATTGCTGATGATGTTCTGAGTAAAAATATTGTTAAGGATGATTGTATGATGTGTTTTAAATGTGTGGAAGCATGTCCTGAAGAAGATGCTTTAAAAGTGAAAGTGGTTAATTTCGACATTTTTTCTTCTACTGAAGAGGGCTTCTTTAAGAGGTATGGTGAAATGGATGATCCTGAACATCTGGAGAAACACGGATTATTAAATTCTAATAAAATAGAGAAAGATGATTAACGCTACTGATCAAGACCGCTATAACAGGCTAAAAAAAACATCAACGATCCATTACAACATGGAAGTGAATAAAGTTATGTCTGAGATTATTGATGATTTTCCTGATACACTTTCGGGGATGAATTATTTCTACAATAAGTTCAGACCACTTGAAACAGGAGATTCGATTTATCCAAAAAATAAAAAGATAATTGCTTCTACCTGTATTCATGTACCTGTTGAAATTATTTATGCACTAAATGCAACACCTGTAAGAATTTGTTCAGGGGCATATTCATCTGACACCGCTGGTTCCGATTTCTTACCAGCAAAAATTTGCCCTATGGTAAAATCTACCATTGGTGCTATTTATTTGGATATGCTTCCAGGGAATGCTAATCCTGATCTTATTATCAACACAACAACATGTGATCAAAAAAAGAAGATGGGAGAAATGGGTAATGAGGTTGGTAAAGAGTTTTATGTACTGGAAGTACCACCAAGTAAAGATTCAGAAGAGGCCAGACAGTATTGGCAAAGAAATATAAAAAAATTGGTGAAGAAACTGGAAAAAGTAACAGGTAATAAGCTATCAAGAAGAAAATTAAAGCGTTCTATCAAAGATGTAGCAAAGGCTCAATCTGAATATAGAAGGTTTATGAGGCTTAGAAAAACTGCACCTGTTATTTTTGGTAAAGACGCTTTACTGATCACAAATTCCTATTTTTTTGATGATATTCTTAATTGGACTAAAAATCTGGCAATACTTAATGATGAACTGGAAGAAAGAATAAGACAAAAAGGTACTGTAGTAGGGCCACATGCTCCAAGAATACTTTTAACTGGTTCACCATCGATCTTTCCAAATATGAGAATACCAATACTTATTGAAAAATTAGATGGTATTGTTGTTTATGAAGAATTTTGTTCAAGTAGCAGGATGTTGAGTGATACTGTTGCTGTAGACGAATGGTTTCTTTATGATATGGTACCGGCTGTTGCAGATCGATATTTAAAACCAAGTACATGTCCTAATTTCACACCAAATGATGATCGGATAAGGAAAATCCTACAAGCAATAAAAGATTACAAAGTTGATGGTATAGTATATCAAACCTTTACAGGATGTCAGCTTTATGATATGGAATCGAGAAAGATCGGTGAAGAACTGGAAAAAGCAGGTTATCCGGTGTTAAATATTGAAGTTGATTATAATCCAAAGGATTCAGGTCAGCTTTCCACCAGATTGGAAGCATTTATGGAATCAATTAAAGATAATAAAAGAAGAAAATAGATATGGGGTATTTCTTAGGAGTAGATATTGGTTCAACAACAATTAAAATTGTGTTGGTTGATGAAACGGGGAAAATGGTTGATAAAATTGCTTCACCTACAGGGAGTATGTTCAACAAAAATGCTTTGGAAAGTTTAGGTAGATTACTGGATTCAAATAATTTAACTAAGGATGATGTAAAATACATTGTATCTACAGGATATGGTAGAAAATTATTTAAAATCAGTAATGAAAACGTAAATGAACTTACGGCAAACGCAGAAGGAGCAAGAAATAGTCTTGGAGATGATTTGAAAGTAAAAACGATCATTAATGTAGGTGGACAGGATACTAAAGTAATCTTACTTAATGAAGAGGGTAAGATGACTAACTTCTTCATGAATGATAAATGTGCTGCCGGTACAGGTAGATTTTTAGACATTTCTGCAAGAAACCTTGAAGTAGAAGTCCAGGAATTAGAAGTATTACATTTTAAAGCAAAAGATACTCCATTACCTATAAATAGTATTTGTGCTGTATTTGCAGAGTCAGAAATAATATCACTTTTGGCTTCAGGTCATCATTCTTCTGAGATTGCATCAGGTATCCATTATTCAATTGCAAAACGTATTAGCCGACTTGCAAATAGAGGAAGAATAGAAGATACTGTTTTATTTGATGGAGGTACAGCTTTAAATAAAGGTATGGTTGATGCACTGGAAAATGAGTTAATGCGACCTGTTCTTGTTAATTCATTTCCCCAATTTACAACATCTTATGGTGCAGCATTAATTGCAAAAGTAAGGTATTTGGATTATCAATAAAATAAGGACTAGATTAATACCAAATTGACATTTACAATGGTTGATTTAGTATAAAATATTTGTGTAAGCAAAGGGTAATCTATTCATGTTTGTTTTTATCTTCCTTTTTTCACCAAAACCTGTTGCCAGTTTGTTGCCCGTACCACATAAACAATTGATGATCAATGATAATCACTTCCTGTATCGTTGATTTTAATATTATTGCTTAATCAACTTTCTAAATGCTTTACCCTTTTCTGAATAAATCTTTATAAAATAAATACCTCTTGATAAATTATCAGTTGATATTGATTTTAAATTTGAATTAACCTCTTTCACTTTCTGACCTAAAACTGAATAAACCTCAATTTTTTCAAGAGATAGTTTTGAATTTATGGTTAGCATGTTAGTAACTGGGTTAGGATATAGATTTAAACCTTCTGATAATATTTCATCGTCTATTCCTAATAAAGATTGGCAATCTTCAGAATATGTTGCTGTAGCATCTTTCTTCCATCTATCATAAGGTACCATACCATTATTGGCATCTGTTTCATTATCCACCTGAATACAAGTTAATGAAGGATTATTGGTAGCATTAAAAGATGGTGGTGGTAGTGGTGCTTTAAGACTCTGTTTTGAAGAAGTATGTGAGGGAAAGATAGAATTATTACCATTTTTTATATTCAAACTAATAAGCTCATTATAATCACAAAATATAGCTGTTAAATTTGGATTTTTACTTAGATCTAATGTAGTGAGTTTATTATTAGTACAAATTAGACATTCTAAATTGGGATTTTTACTTACATCTAAACTTATAAGTTGATTAGAACAACACTTTAAATATCTTAAAGCAGGATTTTGAGTTACGTCTATACTTGTAAGTTCATTACTATAACAAGATAATTCAGTTAAAGAAATATTATTACTTAGATTCAGACTTGTGAGTTGATTATAATAACAATGTAAAGATATCAAACTTATGAAATCTTC
>JBDLIB010000195.1:0-4680 GCA_039715085.1 Bacteroidota bacterium
AATTTAATTAATTAGTATTTTCTAAATTTACAAAAACTGAACAAAAAAACCTCTACAATGTAACAATAGTTACATTGTAGAGGTTTCATGTATTTAGAAATGTATGACTATTTTTTATTAAAAGTGATGCTCCAGATTCCTCTTAAGTCACCTTCTTTAAATCCTGTCGCCAGATCTTTTGGGTAATAAGAATTAATTATGGAATCTGATTTTTTGGTCACATTTATTCCAATTTCACCATGACAGGTAAGGCATTTCTTTTGAATTTTAATCGGAGCATAGTAATGTGGATTTCCCATATTATCAAGTTCTACAACCGGATTCAATTCTTTACCTTCAGATATTAGTTTAATGTATTTATCAAGTATAGCTTGTTCCTCATCATTTGGCCGATTCTCTTCGTTTCTTATTCTATGAGAAGTTCGTTTAATGGTCACACCAAATTTTTCAGACATTTCATTGGTTAATGGAATCGCTTTGGTATTACAGAACGGAACGGCTTCTTTTACGCCTCCTTCTTTCATCTTCTCTACCATGGTGCCACCCATTTTTTTCATTGTTGCCTGGGCTATTTCATTACCTTGATTGGTATAAGAGTCGACTTCTTTTTTTGACAAAGATTCTGAACAACTAATAATTAAAGTTGCTAAAACGAAAATAAAAATTATTTTTTTCATATATATAAGGGTTATTTGATTACTTCCATGTTATTTTTTCTCCAGTTAAGGATTCCTCCCTGCAGGTCATAAATTTTAACAAATCCAATTTCCGCTAATTTTTTTGCAGCACTACTCGTTCTATTTCCACTACGACAATAAATATAGAGTACTTTGCTTTTATCAAATTTATTCATTTTTTGAATAAAATTCGGGTCGAAAAGATTAATATTAGCGGCATTTTTTAAATGTCCTTCGGAAAATTCCTGTGGAGTTCTTATATCAATTAAAGTTATTTCTCCCAGTTTTTTGTTTAACTCTTCAGGCGAAATTAAATTGATAACTTTATCTTTTTCACTTACTTCAGTTGTATGAATTGTATTTTTCTCTTTCGTGTTTTGAGCACAGCCTACAAGAGTAGAAGTGAATATAATAATGATAAAAAAATTGATTTTAATAAACTTCATTTTAGTGATGAAACTTTAGTTTGTTACAAAAATAGATAAAAAAGAGAGTAAATTAACTCTCTTCTATCTCAAAAAAATTATTCTATAATAGAGTTGTAGGGCAAACATATTCAGAAACAGGCGCACCTGTTTCAGTAATATCTTCAAAACCTCCTCTGACATCCGTAACCTTCATAATGCCATTAGCCTGAAAGATGGAAGCTGCAATTAAAGACCTGTACCCGGTTTCACAATGTATTAAGTATTCTTTTTTCGGATCAATTTCAGAAAAGTTTTCGTGTATAAATTCCAGAGGGAAATTTTTCACGCCAATTACATGAATTGATAAAAATTCTGATTCTCTCCTGACATCTACAGCTATCTCTGTGGAATCCTCTTTTAATTTTTCTGTAAATTCATGAGCTGTGATAGACCCAATTTTATCGACTTCATAGCCGTGCTCTATCCAGTTTTTTAATCCTCCAAATAAATATCCCATGGTATTATCATACCCAACTCTTGAAAAACGAAGAGCAACTTCATTAACACGTGTTTCGTCTTCGGCAATAAAAATAATTTTCTGATCGATATTTTTTATTAAAGCTCCAACATAGGGAGCGAAATTTCCATCTAAACCAATATACCAGGCTCCTGGAACTGTTCCTTCCAAGATATATGATTCTTTTGAGCGGGTATCAACAACCAAGATGTCTTTATGTTCACTCATTTCTTTAAAGGATGCAGCATCTATTGGTGTAGATCCTTTATGAATGATCTCATCAATACTGGTATTGATAGATTTATTCATTCTCACATTATTTGGAAAATATTGTGGAGGTGTTTTTAAACCGGTTGTAACTTCCTCAATAAATTCATCTTTTGTTATATCTGTTCGAAGAGCATAGTTTGTTTTCTTTTGATTGCCAAGAGTATCGAATGTTTCAGAACTTATATTTTTACCACATGCAGAACCGGCTCCATGATTTGGGAACACTACAATATCATCTGGTAAGGGAAGTATCTTATTTTGTAAAGAATCGAATAAATGACCTGCCAGATCTTTTTCACTCAGGTCAGAATTTACAGCCAGATCAGGGCGGCCAACATCACCAATAAACAAACAATCTCCTGTAAAAACATAAGGTTCATCTCCTTCATTATCAATTAAAAGAATAGATATTGATTCCATTGTATGACCGGGAGTATGAAGTAATTTTAATGTTATGTCTCCTAAAGGGAATACTTCATCATCTTTTCCTGCATAGATATCATATTCAGCTTTGGCATTAGGACCAAAAACGATGGTCGCTCCTGTTTTTTGTGCCAGATCGTATTGCCCGGAAACAAAGTCTGCATGAAAATGTGTTAAAAATATATATTTGATCTCTGCCTTATCAGCTTCAGCCATTCTTATATAGGGTTCAGTTTCTCTAAGGGGGTCAATTACTGCTGCTTCGCCATTTGACTCAATATAATAAGCCATCTCCGCTAGGCAACTGGTAAAGAGTTGCTCTACTTTCATATTTGAAAATTTAAATTAGACATAGTTCAGTGTTCTCAAATCTAATAAATTAATCACTAAATCAGGTAATAAATATTACATAAAAATATATAAAGAATTGAAATACAGAATATTGAAATTACAAAATTACCTGTTTATTTGTTTGGTGTATTCCTGATAAGAATATTTTTTTGATTTACTCATGCACATCTGATCATAACAATCTACAGCTTCCTGAATACTCATAAAACAATGATCAAATCTAATTTTTTTCATTAGTCCAGATTTGGCAAGTGTATCCCTGACCGGCCCTTTTAACCCGGTAAAAGCAATACTTATTCCTTGTCCGGTAAGTTTATTATGAATTTCTTCCAAAGCATAAATTGCACTACTATCCAGGGCATTGATACTTTCTCCATCAATAATCAGAAGTCTTAATTTTTCACCTTTTTCTTTAACCAATTCCAAAAGTGTATCTTTAAAGTAAGTAGTGTTAGCAAAGTATAATTGTGCATCAAATCTGACAATCAAAATTTCATCCTTGATTATTACATTTTTAAACCTGGTTATATTTCTGTAAAAATGAGTACCGGGAACGTTTCCCAAAACTGCCATGTGAGGTTTGGTTGATTTGTAGATCAGCATGGCTAAAGAAAATACGATTCCGGTAAGAATACCTTCTTTAATTCCAAAAATAATAGTGATAAAAAGAGTGGTATTTAATATTATGAGATCTCTGATATTATATGTGAGTAATTTTTTGGGCATGACAAAATCCAATAACCCATAGGCTGCAACAATGATTATTGCTGCCAGTACCGTTTTGGGTAAATAGTAAAATAACGGAGTTAAAAACAATAAAGTTATCCCAACAATGATAGCGGCAAAAATGGATGATAATGGTGTTTTTGCTCCTGATTGATCATTTACAGCACTTCTGGCAAAACCGGCTGTTGCGGTAAAAGTTTGAAAAAATGATCCGATCATATTTCCAAATCCAAGTGCAATTAATTCCTGGTTAGGCCTTACTTTATTGTCATTGTGTTGGGCTTCCATAGATTTTGCAATCGATATGGCTTCCATAAAACCAATCAATGCCAAAGTAAGAGATAGCGAACTCAACTCTTTCATTATTTCTTTATTTATGGTAGGGATTGTAAATTCGGGTAAACCCTGTGGGATGTTTCCTATTACAGCAAGTCCCGAATCCTTTAATCCAAAAATATATACGACAACGATACCCAGGATCACAATTACCAAAGAAGCCGGAATCCTCTTTGTGAAAAATTTTAAAAGAAATAAAATAACAATTGCACCAAGTCCAATTATAAATGTCAATGAATGAATATTGCCTATTTGAGAGAGAATATTTTTTACTAAAAATTGGATATGATTGTCCCTTGGAATATCAACACCTAACAAATTACCAATTTGATTGGAAGCAATGATGATGGCCGAACCCGAGGTAAATCCGCTAATTACCGGCCTGGATAAAAAATTTACTAAAAATCCAAGTTTAAAAATTCCGAAAAGCAATTGAAAAAAACCAATCATAAAGGCCAAAACTATTGCCAGAATAATAAAATGTTCTGACCCTATAGCAGCTAAAGCACCTACACCAGAAGCTACAATCAAAGAATCCATAGCAGCAGGGCCTACAGCCAATTGTCTGGATGTTCCCAGAAAAGCATAAACAATTTGTGGTATCATTGCTGTATATAAACCATAAATTGGTGGTAAACCGGCAATTGTTGCATAAGCAATTCCCTGCGGGATCAACATCACACCTACAGTAATACCTGCCATGATATCATTTTTAAACCATGATCTTTTGTAGTTTGGCAGCCACTCTAAAAAAGGAAGATAAGATCTGATATTCATAAGAAGAGTAAAGGTACAAAAAAAACAAAGTTAGAAGTGAGAAGTAAGAAGTGAGAAATCAAGTAAAGAAATTGTTGAACCGTTTATTTGTTTAACTGTTTAATCAAAAAGAATTCCTCGAGGCTCTGCCTCGGGGTTTCCGCTTAAACCTCTCCTTGAGGAGAGGTCAAAACTGTAAAAACAGTTTTGGGTGAGG
>JBDLIB010000196.1:0-4609 GCA_039715085.1 Bacteroidota bacterium
AATTTGTCGGCTAAGGAAAACAGGAATATTCACAATACCTATGTGCAAATAAATAAAAATAAAGCTATTTGGGCGAATATCAGTTGATTGCAAAAAAAAGACTGCCTGGGCAGTCTTAGAAAAATATGTTTAATCGAAAAGAATTCCTCGAGGCTCTGCCTCGGGGTTTCCGCTTAATCCTCTCCTTGAGGAGATGTCAAAACTGTTTTTACAGTTTTGGGTGAGGTGTAAATAAATAAATTTCGATTTTTGCACCTTTAGGTCAAAATGAAACCAGCGAAATACTCCTATGGCTCTGCCTCGGAGATAGTTGGTTTTAAGAAATTTTTATTTATTAGTCTAAAATCTCAGTCAAAACTTTCTCAGTTTTCAAATCGGTTATCATTTTATCTTTTTCACCAAGATATCTCCTGCTTCCTAAATAACGTTTTGTATTACCTTCATCGTAGTAGCTGGATTCAGGGTTTATAGAACTCATTCTTACTTGTTTTGAAGCGTGTATAAACTCGCCTTTACCGTTTCCAAGCCAGATACCAACGTGTGTAACTTTTTGTTTGGTACTGTCGGTTGCTTTTTTACCGAAGAACATCAAGTCGCCTTTTTCTAAATTTTCGAATTTCAATTCAGGGTCAATATCTTTTCCTGCATTGATCTGTTGTGATGCATCACGAGGAATGATAAACCCATTCATATAGTAAACGGTCTTAGTAAACCCGCTGCAATCCATCCCTTTTGTAGAAGTTCCACCCCATAGATAAGGAGCACCGATAAATTCTTTAGCATAAGATTCAATCAGTTCCGCTGATGGTTTTACTTCTTCTATCCACTTATTGTACATTGTACTTTCCGATTTTTTTACAAAAGCAATTCTTTTATCAGGATATTGAACTTTGTAGTAATTTTTTTCTTCTCCCAGATATTTTAACTGATTCCCCAAAACTACATCACTCACTTTTGTGGTTTTGTCATCATTTTTTTCATAAGTATATCCCCAGGTTTGTGTGTAAATTACTTTATGAGCTTTATTCCATGCTAAATACTCTTCATCATTCATCAAAGTAACACCACCATGATCAACCCATGAGATATAAGCGTCCGGTGTTTGAACCAAATAAAAATCTCCGTCAATTTTCAATACTTTTAATCCCATACCTAAAATTGCCTGTGTAGCCAATTCACCGGAATGTTTCCCTTTAGAGCGTATATTGGCAACAGAATTATTTACTACTGCATATTTTGTTTCTCCAACACTGGCATCCGGTAGCATAGAAATGCTGTCTATAAACTTAACTCCTGAATTAGTCAATTCCTGTTTTAATTCAGCTACAGCTTTTGGTTGGTCTGATTCCCCTTTTAACAGGATAGATTCCCCCTCTTGAGCTAATTCAATATTAAACAATGCAACTCTTTTATCGGGTGCATAAACCCCTTTAATGCTGTCGCTAATATTTTGATATTTTGAGATATCTTGTTTTTGGGGCGTTGTACATGAATACATAAAAACAACAACCATTGCTAACGATAATATTTTAAAAGTAGCTTTCATACATTTGATTTTATAAACTGACTGCGAAACTACAAAATAATAAATTTTTATTGTGTGTTTATACGTAGATTTTAATTGTTTATGCAGATATAAATTGATCTTTTAAGAGGAATATTACGATCAATAATATTAAAGACGTTCTTTAATCCATTTAAGTAAATCATAAAAATTTTGAGGAGCAACTCCGTGGCCGACCGGATATTCCTGATAAGAGTTTTTTATCTTGAGAGCATCTAAAAATCCGGGTGTTTTTCTGGCCCAATCCACCGGGATTACCTGGTCTGCAGCACCATGAGAGACATAGAAATCCAAATCATTATAATCGTTCTGGTTTATATTATCATGAAGTAACTCACCATTTACATATCCGCTTAGAGCGATGACATGTTTTACTTTATCAGGATTATTTAAAGCATAAGCTATACTCAAAATGGTTCCCTGGCTAAATCCGAAAAGAAAAATTTTATCGGAACTGACTTGATAATTATTCTTAATTTCTTCCAGGAAGTCACCAATTAATTTGAGTGACTCTTTTGCCTGGGGTATATCATTAAATTTTGTGGGGCCCTTATCAAAATGTATGGTATACCAGGCATAGCTTTCAAACCCTAAGCTAAGAGGTGCCCGGGCACTAATAATTAAAAAATCACCGGGTAATTCATCAGCAAAAGAGAAAAGATCCTGCTCATTACTCCCGTAACCATGGAGCATGACTAATAAAGGTGGGTTTTCAATATTGGTCTTTGGTTGTCTGACTAAATAATTTAGAGAAAGGTTATTCATGTTTTGAAAATTAAATGAAGGTAGAAGTGTAATTTCGGTTGTTAGAAAAAGCAGTTAATAATTAAACTAAAATCACACCTTTACCTTCAATTCTTTGCAAAATTAACCAATATTTTTAAACCATTCCTGGAATTGATCTCCCAAAAGGGGAATTCGTTTTTCTTCCCCCTGAACGGCACCGATTAAACCAAGAACCCAAAGAACAAATACACCTAACCACAATAAATTATCAAGCCATCCAAAATTGCTGTATCGTGCAAGAAAATTTACGATAAAGCTTAATAACATTATCCCGAGAGCCTGTCTTATATGAAAGGAAGCAAAGGAGTTATGTTTGTTTTGGTTCATTATAAAGGCTATGATTGTGCCTATAAAAGTAATATAGCTTAAAATTGCAATTGTTTTTCCATTAGTAACAGTTTGATTTTCCATTTAATAAGTTTTTGATAGATAGTAAAATTACAAAAATCTTTTAGATTAATTAAAAGAAAAATTCCAGATAAATAAAAATAATCATCTGGAATTAATATTCAATTTACATCAAATCAGGCTATTTCTGAAAGTGCCTAATAAATTATTTTTTGGAAGA
The DNA here is from genome assembly GCA_039715085.1 of Bacteroidota bacterium. GTDB lineage: Bacteria > Bacteroidota > Bacteroidia > Flavobacteriales > Flavobacteriaceae > Namhaeicola. The sequence goes on from JBDLIB010000196.1 coordinate 2,919, forward strand.
ATTAAAAAATTTGGGCGTAAAAATCACCATAGTATAAAAAGTATAATTAGTACCACCATTATTAATACCCCATAATTTATTAAAACCATCTGAAGGAATTCCATATGAAAAACCGGTCATCCATTTAACATTTTTGACTACCTTTCTTACATAGGTTAAATCTATCGTATTGGCCAAATTTCCATCATAATAAAAAATTGGTTCATCATTGGTGCTAATTATTGATTTGGCATTCTCTGCTGTAGATACATTGTTATATTCAAACCAGAAAGAATCTTTAGGAGTTAAATTATATTTTAGACTTAATCCTAAGCTAAATAATCCACCATTTCCTGTACTTTTTGGTACAACAAACCAATCTAAGTGGCCTCCATAATAAGGGTGTCTGCCTCCATACAAAAGGTTATATGTATGTACCTTATTATTGTAATCAAGATCAGTTTTTTTAGCATCATGGCCTGATAAACGTTCCATTTTGGCAGAAACTTCTAATTTTTTAGACATTGCTCTGTATCCAAATTGAGCAGTGAACATATTAGCTTCAATTTTTTTTCCTTGTATGTTAGTACCATTTTGGATAAACGCATTGGCTACACCAAAAAATCCATCGGTTACATTCATATTTGGAGAACCTACATTAATGGTATTTGTATTGTAATTGAAATGTAAACCTTCTGTGGCAGTTATGTACATTGTATTTTTTGTTTCTTCTTTTTGGTAACCGGAAGCAATTGCTGTTAAAGAAACATACATTTTATCCTTGATATTCTTTCTCAGATAAAAGAAACTTTGTGTTTGAATTGGGTTAACTTTTCCAAAGTAATCAGTACCACCGGAATAATCATTTCCTGTCAATTCTCTAAAAGAATCCCGGCTGTTATAAGATGCACTTAAATCCCATCTCCATCCTGTTTCATTATTATTATGGGTAAAAGTAACAGCATCATAAGATAATCCGGTATCCCACCAATTTCGCCAGGAAAGATGACGTTGGTCATCATATTTCATTTCTTGTCGTCCAATTTTTATATTACTTATTTTATTAAATTTATAATTTACCCAGGCTTCGTATATATCTAAATTATTATAAGATTTTCCCAAAACACCGGTACTAACAACATTATTGGCATCTCCCCAGGTACGTACGTCTTGAATCGATACTAATGAACTAAATTTTTCGGTATTGTAGCGCAAATTTAAACGAGTACGTTGCCCAACATGAAACGCAGCATCAGTTTCTTCAGGAATTGGACGTTTATAGCCATGCAGAGCTTGTCCGCGTATACGAAATTGAGCATCAATTTTAAACTGGGCATTTGCGTCGGTAAAAAAAGTAAGCAATAAACCCACAACTAATAAAAATCTTGTTTTCATCTGTGTTTATTTTTAATTCGTTGAAATATAGAATTAAAGACATGATTTTTTAATGACTTTTATCATTTTGATTACAATAAAAAAATTTTCTAATCGGTAATAATTGTAACTAAAATTATTAATCGAAAAGAATTCCTCGAGGCTCTGCCTCGGGGTTTCCGCTTAAACCTCTCCTTGAGGAGAGGTCAAAACTGTTTTTACAGTTTTGGGTGAGGTGTAAATAAATAAATTTCGATTTTTGCACCTTTAGGTCAAAATGAAACCAGCGAAATACTCCTATGGCTCTGCCTCGGAGATAGTTGGTTTCAAGAAATTTT
>JBDLIB010000197.1:0-4564 GCA_039715085.1 Bacteroidota bacterium
CATTTGTAACAATATTATTATGAGATAACATCACGCCTTTTGGAACTCCTGTAGTACCTGACGTATAGATAATTGTAGCAAGGTCTTCAGCTTTAACAGCATCTTTAAATGTGTCAACCTCATTCTGATTGCTGTCATCTTTGCCTAATTCAAGAACTTCTTCCCAGTTTTTACACCCTTTAATGTTTTCAAATGAATAAATTTCTTTTAAGGTAGTAACTTCACCTTTTATTGCATTGGCTTTTTCAAATAATACTTCATCCGAAAGAAAACACTGCGTAATTTCTGCATGATTAAAAATATATTTATAATCTTCTTTACTAATTGTTGGATATATTGGAATACTTACGGCACCTATTTGCGAAATTCCCAGGTCCATAATATTCCATTCTGTCCGATTGGTAGTTGAAATTAGTCCGATTTTATCACCGGGTTTTACGCCTAAGCGTAGCAATCCTCTACTAATTGCTTTGCCTTTCTCAATAAATTCTTTTGATGAGGTTGCAGTCCATTCCCCTTCATATTTTGTAACTAAAGATTTTTCGAGGTCATGGTTTTCCAGTTGGTTATAGGCAAAATCGAAGATGCGTTTGATCTCTGAAGGCATAGTTTTGTATTTTTCTGCAAAATAGTTAATTTATAGGAAAATTTGAAAAAATATTGGGATTTTATTGAAAAAAAAGTAATGAAATAAATTTAAAAATTGAATTGTAAAGTTGATAATCTCTTATGTAAAAAAACACAACAAATTATTACTACTTCAAGCAATTGTATATCTTTGCAAATCCAAAAAAATTAAAATATTTATGAAGATATCATACAATTGGCTGAAAGAGTTCTTAAAGATTGATCTGGATGCGGTAAAAGTTGGAGAAATTTTAACCGATTTGGGGCTTGAAGTTGAAGGGATTGAAACTTTTGAAACTGTAAAGGGAGGTTTGCAGGGTATAGTTGTTGGAGAAGTTTTAACTTGTGAACAACATCCAAATGCAGACAGGTTGAAAGTAACTACAGTTGACCTTGGTGATGGAGAGCCTGTGCAAATTGTTTGTGGTGCTCCTAATGTTGCAAAAGGACAAAAAGTACCTGTTGCAACTATTGGTACAACTTTGTATGCTGAAGATGGTGAAAGTTTCAAGATCAAAAAAGGTAAAATTAGAGGAGAAGTCAGTCATGGGATGATCTGTGCAGAAGATGAATTAGGATTAGGGAACAGCCATGACGGAATTATGGTTTTGGATAAAGAGGTAAAATCAGGTTCAGCTGCTGCTGATATCTTTGAGATAAAAACCGATAAAATTTTTGAAATTGGGTTAACGCCAAACCGTGCCGATGCTATGGGGCACCTCGGAGTTGCAAGGGATTTGCGTGCCGGATTGTTACAGCAGGAAAGTATTAAAAAGGAATTGTTTACTCCTTCAGTGAGCGATTTTCATGTCAATGAACGCACATTTAAGATAAATGTAGAGGTTGAGGATAATAAATTGGTTCCCAGATATGCCGGAATTACTATTAGTGATTTAAAAGTAGAAGAATCTCCAAAATGGTTACAGGAACGATTGATGTCAATTGGTTTAAAACCGATCAATAATGTGGTTGATATTACCAATTATATCTTACACGGTTTAGGGCAACCGCTTCATGCTTTTGATGCCAATCAAATCAGAGGAAATAAAATTGTTGTAAAAACATTACCGGGTGGAACCAAATTTACAACTCTCGATGAAGTAAAGAGAGAATTGCATAAGGATGATATTATGATCTGTGACGGGGAAGATAATCCTTTGTGTATTGGAGGTGTTTTTGGAGGATTACACTCAGGGGTAACAGAAAAAACAACTACTATCTTTTTGGAAAGTGCATACTTTAACCCGGTTTCTATTCGAAAAACGGCAAAACGCCACGCTTTGAATACTGATGCTTCTTTCAGGTTTGAAAGAGGAATTAATCCCGATACTGTTGGTTATGCATTAAAAAGAGCTGCAATTTGGATCAAAGAAATAGCAGGAGGGAAGATTGTATCGGATATTACGGATATATATCCTGATAAAATTGAAGATTTCCAGGTACATATATCTTACGATAAGGTATATAAATTAATTGGTGAAGAAATCCCAACCGAAACGATTAAAAATATCCTGGCTTCCTTAGATATAAAGATTAACAATCAAACAACATCAGGTTTAGGATTGACTATACCTTCATATCGTGTTGATGTAACCCGAGAAGCAGATATTGTAGAGGAAATTTTACGTGTTTATGGATATAACAATATCCATACTTCATCAAAACTGAATACTTCAATTACCACTTCTGATAAAGTGAATAAAGAAAAGATTGAAAATATTGTTGCAAATACTTTAAATGCCAGGGGTTTTCATGAAGCAATGGCAAATTCATTGACAAAACCAGAGTATGTTGAACTTTCAGAATCATTGAATAAAGAGCATAATGTGACTATGCTTAATGCTTTGAGTAGTGACCTTGAAGCGATGCGTCAATCGTTATTGTTTGGAGGATTAGAGTCTGTAGCTTACAATATTAACCGTAAAAATAATGCTGTTAAACTGTTTGAGTTTGGGAAAACCTATCATAAATATGAAAGTGGTTATTCGGAAGCAAAACATTTAACCTTGATCGTTAGCGGAAACAGAACACAGGATGCCTGGAATGTAGATAATAAAGTTTCCGATTTCTTTTATGTAAAGGGAATTGTAACTGCTTTACTTTCGAGATTAGGATTTGATAAATTGAAAGTTTCTGCCTCAAAAAATGATGTTTTTGCTGAAGCAATTACTTTAAGTCTGGGTAAGATCAAGTTAGTTGAATTTGGTACAGTAAAACAAAATATCTTAAAAGAATTCGGAATTAAACAAGAAGTTTTATTTGCCGATTTTAACTGGGATAATATTTTAGAGAACATCGGTAATAAACAGATGAAAGTAAAAGCCTTACCGAAATATCCGGAAGTGAAACGTGATTTAGCTTTGCTTTTAGATGATGAAGTTAAATTTGCCGATCTTTACAATGCCGCTTTCCAAAGTGAAAAGTATTTTTTGAAAAATGTTGATTTGTTTGACGTTTATACCGGGGATAAATTACCGGAAGGTAAAAAGTCTTACGCATTGAGTTTTGTTTTACAGGATGAAAATAAAACTTTAAATGATAAGCAAATTGATAAGATCATGAAAAAATTGCAAGGAACTTTTGAAAAACAGTTTGGAGCAGAGCTGAGATAGAGATATTAAACTCATAGTCATGAGGTTTATGATTTTAAAAAGTACTGATTTTCATATCGAAAATCAGTACTTTTTGTTTTTAGTGACCTTTCAGAGTTGATAAACCTGAAAGAGTCGGGTTTCTTCAATAAAATTTTAATAAAACCCATTCATCAGATGACTATTTACGCAATGAAAATAGTCATCTGATGAATATTAACCACGACCTCAAAATCTAAAGTAAATTTTGAGATTTTTCATAATATTTCCCAAATTAAAACGTTTTTTTACGATGTTTTCAATTTTTTTTCAAAAATGATTGAAAACTATTAACAATAGAATTTTTTATAACTTATTAATTTTTAACATAATGAAGAAAATATATTTATTATTTCTGGGATTATTTTTTGTCGGATTAGCAAATTCTTTTGCCCAGTCAAAAGCAATCTATGTCAATCCGGAATTTAAAAGTTTTTTAGCAAAACACGAAGTTCTTGCTGTTTTACCTTTTAAAACTACTATGAAATTGCGTCCAAGACAGATGGAGAAATTATCAGAACAAGAGTTTATGGACCTGCAATTAAAAGAAGGTTTTGGAGTACAAAATGCTTTACATTCCTATTTTTTAAAGAAGAAAGCGAAGAAAGGTTATACCGTTGATTTTCAAGATCCGTCACGAACCAACACTTTATTGAAGAAAGCAGGTGTGACATATGATAATATTGAAGATTTCCTACCCGAAGAATTAGCCAAAATCTGTGGAGTTGATGGTATTATTCACGGTACAATGCATACCAGCAAGCCTATGTCTGATGGAGCTTCAATTGCTCTTGGTTTATTGGTAGGCTTTTATGGGCCAACAAATAGTGGTAATATAATTATTAATGTAAATGATGGGGAAACAGGTACTTTATTATGGAAGTATGACAAGCAATTATCAAGAAGTTTAGGATCTGATACCAATACAATGGTTGATGCGATTATGAGAAAAGCATCACGTAAGTTTCCATATACTTTAGATAATTAAAATAAAATTAAAAAACATATAGAATCATTTATCAGATGACTATTTACGCAATGAAAATATTCATCTGATGAATATTACCCACGACCTCAAAATTACTTTAAATTTTGAGGTTTTTAAATTTTGAATTTCAAATCTTTAATCTCAAATTTAATTTATCTTTGTCAAAAATATTTTTATGTACAAATCCATCATCCGAAAGACCCTTTTTAAATTCGATCCGGAAGAAGTGCACCATTTCACTTTTTCACTTTTAAAAAATCTTTTTAAACTACCCTTAACGGGAAGTATAACAAGATCAAAATTCAAAATAGAGGATAAA
>JBDLIB010000198.1:0-4528 GCA_039715085.1 Bacteroidota bacterium
ATTAAAATAGGAATACGATAATCGAAGACAAAAGGATTATACGGATCTAACTGATCAGCAATATTTATATAGTTCAATGCTTTTTTTAGATCTTTTGGTTTCTCATTATATCCTGAGTAATAAACTGCAATCGCAATATGTGATAATATTTCATGAGGATCTAAAGCAATGGCTTTCTCTAAGAGTTCTTTACCTGTTTCTTTTTCCCCTTTCCCAAAATAATGAATCATTCCTTTAATAGAATTTGATCTTGCTTTATCAGAATCCAAATTTAAAGCAAGGTCAATATTTTCTTCAGCATAGTATAGATTTAATTGATCCCTTCCGTCAAATAGATACATTATAAAATACACAAGTGCCATTTCGGCATATGCCTCAGAAAAATTTGAATCCAATTCTACAGCCTTTTTGAAATAGCCAATACTTGTATTACGAATATTTAAACTTTCCTTTTTGTTCTGACTTACTTTTTCAAATATGGAACGGCCTTTTAAAAATTGTTGGTACGCTTCCATGTTCTCAGTCGGAAAACTATTAAGTGCTTTTTCTTCCTGAGGATTCATCGTAATCTTTAATTTTTGCGCAACTTGTTTAGCTACATCACTTTGTATTTTAAGAATATTATCCAGCTTTTCATCATAGTCATGGAACCATATTTTCTCGTCATTGGCACCAATTAATTTAACTTTTATTCTTACAGTATCCATATATTTTTTTACACTTCCTTCAACTATGAAGTTGACACCAAGTTCTTTTGCTATTTCCGGGATTGTTTTATCTGAATTTTTATATTTTTTTGAAGAAGTACTTGAAATAACTCTAAGTCCTTTGATTTTTGACAGGTTTGAAGATATTTCATCGGTTATACCGTCACAGAACCATTGGTTGTTACTGTCTGAACTCATATCATCAAAATACAAAACAGCAATTGAGTTTTCAATTGCTGTAGATTTTGGAATCTCATTTTTGCTTGTAATTGAAATTATAGCCGAAATTAATAATGCCGCCAAAATCGTACCTGAAAATATCAAGCGGGAATTAGATTTTTGTTTTTTGACCGGTTCTTTCGGAATTTCCGTATTAAAAATATTTTTACCTTTTTCTTTATATTCACCCGGGGTAACCCCGAAGAATTTGTTAAAACATTTATTAAAATAGGAAGGACTGCTATACCCGACTTTGTACGCAATTTCTGATGCAGTGTTATCGGTATCAAGGATTAATTTTGCTGCCTCTTTTAGCCTTGTTTCTGTTATAAGTTGGGTTACGGATTTTCCTGTTTGGGCTTTTACTTTTTTAAGAATCTGGGAATTGCTTAAACCAATTTCTGAAGCTAATTTGTCTGCTCCAAACTTATTATCATCTAAATGATCTAAAATGATTTGGACAATATTATTTATGAAATCTCCATCCATCGGGCGAACATCTGGTTTAGTGTCAAAAGAATCAAAAAGATATCAGATTCAAAAATTGAATGTGAATAAGGATTTTTTTAGTTTATTCTTTTAAGTGGTTTAAAAAAATACAATGTAACAAAAGTAACGTATAGGTTTTTAGTTTTGTGTTTATGAATTGTTAAAAATTTAATTTTTTATTGGATCTCAATTATATTTTAGATCACGGTAAGCACATTTTAGAAATAAAAAAAACTATCGATCAAAAGATCGATAGTTTTAATTTACATAATGAAAACAATTTATTTACTCTTTAACCATTCTTAATGGTAACAAATAAATTTCACCTGTTTTGGCAGGAGTATGGCTTACCTTTTTATAGTTTAATTTGCTTTTTAAAAAAGGTTCAGCCTTAATGTTTGGTGAGGTAACAGACAGGATAATAATTTCTTTATCATTGTTTACGGTAAACAGTACTTCGGCGGTACATTCGTCTTTGTCATATTCATAAGGACAATTTGGTCCGATGATATCGACAATTTCAGCTCTTAATTTGTCAGTTGGTTTAACAGGATTTGTTAGAACAGCTGCGGAAACGTTCATTGCAAATAACATAAAAGCAATGATTAATACATTTAATTTTTTCATGATAAATATAATTTAGATTAGACACTGTGATAGTAGATTAGACATTTACTTACATAAAGTAAGCAATAAATTATTTAATTATTTCACTAAAAAATGTTAAAAAAACCGCATTTAAGAAAGGTTTAACTATAATTATATTTTCCTTATAATTGCTATAAGAATTTGTTAACATTATTGTGAAAACCTTAATTGAGGGTCTTTAAAAATGAAGATAATAAAATCAAAGAACGTAATATTTGAGAAATATATAATTTGAAAATATGTCAAATATGATTCGAAATCCTAATGATTAAGATTTTGAAACTCTAATTGGTACCAAGTAAATTTTTTCATTTCTATTAACTTCAAAACTTACTTTTTTATAGTTCAATTTATTTTTGATAAAGTGATCAACTTCTTTTTGATTTGTATCCGTAGAAATAACAATCAATTCATTATTCGAGTTTAATGTAAAAACTACTTGTATTGTATTTTCGTATTCACATTCAAATGGAAACTCGTTTCCTATTAAGTTTGCAATTTCACCTCTTAAAACTTCGTTTGGTCTTACCGGATTTTCTTCGAATGTTGAAATATTATTTGTTGATGCATTAACTCCTAAAATTGTTAAAAAGAATGCTGCGATAAGTATTTTAACTTTTTTCATAATAAATAATTTAGATTAGACATTTGTACAGAACAGACGTTAGGAAGGCAATGTTTGTTACACTAAATTGTGTTAATAGTTAGAAATTTAGTATTAGTTTAACAGAAGCGAATATTTTTTAATAAAATATTAAGAAAATAGCAGAAAGTATTAGAAGTAATTTTAACGTAGTAATCAATAGTAACTCGCATAAAAACTATTTTCTGCAAACACTAATTAATCTAGTTGATCCAGAAGTTTTAAAAATATGTTACAACCATCGTTTATTTCATCTTCTGAAATTGTAAGGGGAGGTGTAATCCTTATAGCTTTAGGTTCAAATAAAAGCCAGAATAAAAGTAAGCCTTCTTTTAAAGCATTTAAAATTACCCGATTAACCCTGTTACTATCTTTTAAAACAATAGCAAGCATCAATCCTTTGCCTCTTATTTCGGTAATTTCTTTATGCACTAGTAATTTGCGGAACAGTTTCTCTTTTTTTAGAGATTCTTCCATAAGGTTTGATCGGAGTAATTCATTGATCGTTGCCAATCCCGCAGCAGCGATAACCGGATGGCCGCCAAAAGTTGTAATATGTCCTAATTTGGGATTTTCTTTAAGCAAACTCATATTTTCATACGAAGAAATAAATGCTCCGATTGGCATTCCGCCACCAAGGCCTTTACCGGTAACAACAATATCGGGTGAAGTGTTGTAATTCTCAAACCCGAAAAGTTTTCCGGTCCTTCCAATTCCGCTTTGAATCTCATCCAGAATAAGTAATGCTCCAACTTCTTTACAACGGTCTTTAACTTTTTTGAGATAATTATTCTTTGGTTCTATAAATCCAGCCCCTCCCTGAATGGTCTCTAATATAACAGCAGCTGTTTTAGTTGTGATTTTATTTAGATCAGATAAATTATTGAATTCAATAAATTTCACTCCTGGAATTAAAGGTCTGAATGCCTGGTTTTGCTCTTCTCTGCCACAAACACTCATAGAACCCTGTGTATTACCATGATAAGCATTTATTGCAGCTATGATTTCGAATCTTCCTGTTGCTCTTTTGGCAAGTTTTATCGCACCCTCAGTTGCTTCGGTACCTGAATTAGTTAAATAGACACTTTGTAGATTTTCGGGAAGGTTTTTTGCCAGAATTTTGGTGAGTTCAACTTGAGGTTTTTGGATAAATTCGCCATAAACCATCACATGCATATAGGTTTCGGCTTGTTCTTTAACAGCAGCAACTATCTTCGGGTGCTGATGTCCTAATGTATTAGCAGAAACTCCAGCGATAAAATCTAAATATTTCTTATCGTTTGTATCAAAAATATAACTTCCTTTTGCCTTTTTTATCTCTAAAGCCAAAGGATGCGGACTTGTTTGAGCCTGGTATTTATAAAAATCTTTAATCATCTTTAAAAATATCATCTTTGGTAACAGGCCTTTCATCTTCTCTCCAGACAAAACCCCTTAGTTTTCTTACATTTTCAGGCAATTTTGATGGAGGATAAGTTTCTCCTTCCGGAAGGGTAATTAGTTTAGATGTTAAAATCTGGCCGTCTTTCAATGTGAAATTGATAGAGCTGCTTGAAGTTTTCTCAATACCAATTAATTCTTTCTTCTCATTTCTTACATAATGAATGATTTCGGCATTTCCGATTACATCAACAATTTGAAGGTCATTTTCGATAAATTTTCCAAGAATATCCCTTCCTTTTATTTGGTTAAAACCAATAGAATCTTTTTGAATGATAAAAGCATTTTGCAGTACTTTCAAACTATCTAATTTTTCAGTTTTAGAATCGGAAAGTAATTGTATTGAGTCGCCTGTGATCTGACTTTCATTAGACCAAATAAT
>JBDLIB010000199.1:0-4511 GCA_039715085.1 Bacteroidota bacterium
AGATTGGAAAAAAGAGTTCCAACCGGTCTAAAATTAAAACATAGAATTGCCAACAAATTAGTGCTTTCAAAACTTAAAGATGTTCTTGGAGGAAAAATAAAAATGATGCCCTGCGGAGGCGCACCAATAGATGCTAAAATTGTTAGGTTTTTCCACTCCATAGGAATAAATGTTAAAGTTGGTTATGGTCTAACAGAAACCATGGCTACAGTAACACTTTTTGGAGATCATCATTTTGAGTTTGACTCGGTTGGGAAAACAATTACTGGAACTAAAATAAAAATTGGAAAAAATAATGAGATATTAGTAAAAGGACCGGGAGTAATGAAAGGCTATTATCAAAAGCCTGAACAAACAAAAAGTACATTTATCGATGGTTGGCTAAAAACAGGTGATGCCGGAAAAATTGACGAATTTGGTAATCTTTTTATTACCGATAGAATTAAAGATCTGATGAAAACTTCGGGAGGTAAATATATTGCTCCACAAAAATTAGAAACTGCTTTTGTAAATGATGCCTTTATCGAACAAATTGCAATAATTGGTGATGAAAGAAAATTTGTATCTGCTCTTACTGTTCCTGATTTTGAAGCTTTAAAAAAATACGCAAAAAACAACGGGATTAATTTCGATAGTATAGAAGATCTTATCACAAACAACCAAATAGTAGAATTGTTTAAAAAGCGGTTTGAGGAACTCCAACAAAGCTTTTCCCCATTTGAAAAGATTAAGAAATTCACTTTACTACCAAAAGAATTCACTATTGATGCCGGTGAACTTACTGCAACCCTTAAACTTAAAAGAAAAGTAATTGCAAAAAAATATAAAGAGTTGATCGATAAAATGTACGGGGATTAATTAAAAATAGATAAGACACTGTAACTTATGATTATAATTATTTAATACTTAAAATTTTTATTAAAAACGATCTTAAGTCTTACGTCCTGAAATCTTAGGTCTATTTCTTACCTTTACAAGCAAAACAAATAATCTTGAACACACAATTATTCTTAGTCCCCACCCCAATAGGCAACCTCGACGACATGACTTTTCGTGCTGTAAAAGTGCTGAATAAAGTTGATCTGATTCTGGCCGAAGATACCCGTACTTCTGGAAAACTGCTAAAACATTTTGAAATCTCAACACCTATGCATAGTTTTCATATGCACAACGAGCATAAAATGTTGGATAGAATAATCAATCGTTTAAAAAGCGGTGAAACTATGGCTTTGATCTCTGATGCAGGAACTCCTGCAATTTCCGATCCTGGATTTTTAATTACTAGGGCTTGTATTGAAAACAATATTGAAATAGAATGTTTACCGGGTGCTACAGCTTTTGTTCCTGCTTTGGTGAATTCGGGTTTACCAAATGATAAATTTGTCTTTGAAGGTTTTTTACCGGTAAAAAAAGGAAGACAAACTCGTTTAAAATTATTGGCCGAAGAAACCAGAACGATGATATTTTATGAATCCCCTCATAAATTATTAAAAACCTTAAATCATTTTGCTGAATATTTTGGAAAGGACAGACCAATTTCTGTTTCAAGAGAGATCACCAAATTATACGAAGAAACCATCCGCGGAAACGTTAAAGAACTAATCACTCATTTTGAGAATAAAGCTCCGAAAGGGGAGTTTGTTGTGATTGTTGGAGGAAGACCATAGAATCGAATGCGATATTGATTGAATATTCTAATTAATTTTAAAGACCGGTAATACAAATGATTTGGTTTTATTTTATTATCAAATCAATATAAATCTTTAAATTTGTGACTCTTTAAAAAAATCAGCAAAAACATGCAATTAATTTTAAGATCTTACGATCTCCCATTAAGACACACTTTTACAATTTCACGCCAGTCGTTTGATGTAAAACCTTCAATGATCGTTGAATTAAAAGACGGTGATATTTCAGGTTATGGTGAAGCTTCAGAAAACCCATATTACCACAAAACTTTAGAGAATATGTTTCAGGACTTGCAAAATTGTAAAGATATTATTGAGCAGGATACCGATGAAACTCCAGAAGAATTTTGGGATAAAATGTACCCGCTTTTAAAAGATGACATGTTTGCTTTATGTGCTTTAGACCTGGCATACAATGATCTTTATGCCCGTAAAAAAGGTAAAAAATTGTACGAATTATGGGGATATAATATTGACCAGAATCCGATGTCAAATTATACAATTGGAATTGATACCATCGAAAAAATGGTAGCAAAAATGAAAGAAACCCCATGGCCGATCTATAAGATCAAACTTGGCACAAAAGAAGATATCGAGATTGTAAGAGAATTAAGAAAACATACCGATGCTGTTTTCAGAATTGATGCAAACTGCGCATGGACAGCTGATGAAACAATAGCAAATGCTATCGAATTAAAGAAACTGGGGGTTGAATTTTTAGAGCAACCTTTGCCGGCAGAAGATTGGGAAGGGGCAAAAAAAGTTTTTGAATATTCTGTTTTACCTGTTGTTGCAGATGAAAGTTGCCAGGTAGAAGCCGATGTAGCAAAATGCCATAATCATTTTCATGGAATCAATATCAAGTTGGTAAAATGTGGTGGCCTGACTCCGGCAAGAAGAATGTTAAAAGAAGCGAATGAATTCGGTATGAAAAAAATGGTTGGTTGTATGACAGAATCATCGGTTGGAATTTCTGCAATTGCACATTTATTACCCGAATTAAATTATGTTGACATGGATGGTGCTATGTTACTTAAAACTGATATTGCCACCGGAACCTCAATGGATTTTGGAAAAGTAATCTATTCTGAATTAAACGGTACAGGGGTAAAATTAATGGATAACAATCCAAAAACTATAGTTGAATAAAGAATCGAAAAAAAAATATTATATTCACTCACTATTATAAAAAAATTAGAATATGGCTGAAGTAGTTAAAATACAATGGAAGGGAAAAATGTTATTTAATGCAGATTCTGTAGGTGGAAGTTTTCCGGTTGATGCTGCCGAAGATGTTGGCGGCCAAGACAAAGGTGTTAGACCAAAAGCTTTAATGTTGACATCTCTTGCGGGTTGTTCCGGCTTAGACGTTGTTTCACTATTAAAAAAGATGCGTGCTGAAGTAGAGGATTTTGAAGTTGATGTTACAGGTGAACTTACAGATAAACACCCGAAATTTTATCATAAAGCACATGTTGAATACCGTTTTTACGGAAAAGATTTTCAAAAAGATAAAATTGAAAAAGCGGTAAAATTATCGCAAGAACGTTATTGTGGAGTGAGTGAAATGTTCCGTCAATTTGCCGATCTTACTTATGAGATAAAGTATATTGAAAGATAAATTCTTTCACAAAAACCATTAAAAACCCCGAATAAAATAAATTTTTCGGGGTTTTTAAATTTTATATCAATATGGTTTAATTTGAATTTGATATTGTAACAATAAGTGCTGTTATAGAAATTAACATACCCATGGCTGAAAAGAAAACTCCGGTACTAGCACCAATAGTAGATCCCTTTGCAGCAGTTTTATTAGGTTCCACATATACTACATCATTTTGTGACAAATAATAAACCGGTGAATCAAATAGATCTTTTGATTTTAAATTTACTCTGGTAAAAGTTTTTTCTCCATCATAATCGTGGATCACCAATACGTTATCTCTTTCTCCATGGATAGTTAAATCTCCTGCCATTCCTAAAGCCTCAATTAAAGTTACCCGCTCATTTTGTGCTGTATAAGTTCCCGGCCTGTTTACTTCACCTAAGACAGTAATTTTATAATTCAGAGTTCTTATATTTACGATCGGATCTTTGATATAATCTTTTAATTTATCTTCCAATAATTTAGTTGCTTGCTCGCGATTCAATCCGGCAATTTTTATTATTCCTAAAACAGGAAAATCTATATTTCCTTTGGGGTCAACTATATAAGACTGGATTCTTTCTCTTCCATAAGCCTGCCTAATATCATCAGAATAAGATACAGAAGTTTGATTAAAGGGTTTAGCAGCTTCAGCATCCAAAGCATTTACAACAATAATCAATTCATCATCAATATGATAAGTTGGCATATAACTGTCAATTCCAACAATATTGTCATTTGAGTTTACTCCGTTAAAATAAACTACATCTTCTTTTGTTCCACAGGAAAACAAAATACTGACTAAAAATAAAAGGCTAACAATTTTTTTCATAAGAGGGGCAATTTTGAGTTAAAAGTTAAACGAATATACTCATTTATTTTTGAAAAATTAAATAAATGATTGAATATCAACTGTTCTTTACGCCTATTTGATAGTATTCAAACCCTTTATCCTCTAAATTCAAAGTACTGTACTGATTTCTTCCATCAAAAATTACCTGACTCTTCATTTGAATTTTTAATTCTTCGAAATCGGGTGAGCGAAATTCTTTCCATTCTGTAAGCATGATCATTGCATCTGCATCTTTAAGGGTTTCATATTTTGAATTAAAATAGGTAATTCCATCTACATCTTTTAAATAAAACTCTTTTGCTTCGTCCATAGCTTTTGGATCATA
>JBDLIB010000200.1:0-4493 GCA_039715085.1 Bacteroidota bacterium
TAAATTTCGATTTTTGCACCTTTAGGTCAAAATGAAATGAGCGAAATACCTCTATGGCTCTGCCTCGAGGATAGTTCATTTCAAGAAATTTTTTATTTTCGAATTTTAAATTTTAAACCTCTAATTTCAAACACTTTTTAACTATTTTTGTTTATCCAAAAAAATCAATAAATGAATACAATTAACGATACAAATTTTCACTTCCCAAAGCAAAAAGACGTTTACAAAGGAAAAGTAAGAGAAGTATATAATATCAATGATGAACTGTTGGTGATGGTTGCATCAGACCGCTTGTCTGCTTTTGATGTGATCATGCCCAGACAGATTCCGTATAAAGGTCAGATCTTAAATCAAATTGCCTATATGATGATGAAAGAGACAGAAGACCTGGTTCCAAACTGGCTACTGGCTACTCCGGATCCAAGTGTTTCTGTTGGGAAATTGTGTACGCCTTTTAAAGTGGAAATGGTGATTAGAGGATATCTGGCAGGACATGCATGGCGCGAATATCGTGATGGAAAAAGAGAGATCTGCGGAGTCTCAATGCCTGACGGGATGAAAGAAAATGACAAATTTCCTGAACCGATCATTACACCTGCCACAAAAGCCGTTGATGGTGATCACGATATGGATATTTCTCGAGAAGATATCATTTTACAAGGCATTGTAAGTGAGGAGGATTATAAAGTTTTGGAAGATTATACCCGAAAGTTGTATCAAAGAGGGACAGAAATTGCAGCAAAAAGAGGATTGATCCTGGTAGATACCAAATACGAATTTGGAAAAAGTAAAGAAGGTGAGATCTTATTGATTGACGAAATTCACACACCTGATTCATCCCGTTATTTTTATGCAGAAGGTTACCTGGAAAGACAGGGCAGGGGAGAGACTCAAAAACAATTATCAAAAGAATTTGTTCGTCGTTGGTTAATTGAAAATGATTTCCAAGGATTGGAAGGGCAAAAAGTTCCAGAGATGAATGATGAAAAAATAGAAGAAATTTCGAACAGGTATATTGAGCTTTATGAAAATATTACCGGAAAGAAGTTTGAAAAATCAAATACCGAAAATATTTTAGAAAGGATTGAGAAAAATGTAACTGACTATTTGGGGGATGCAGCCGACTGACCACCGACTGAAGTCGGAGGAAATTGATGTTGTTACCGGTTGAAAATGATGTTTGAAAGAGTTAAATAATTAAAAGATTCAATAATTTGTATTTAGTTTTAAGTGCTTAGTGTTGAGTTCTTGAAATTGAGAAAGGATTGATTTTAAACAAGATCAATCTTTTTTTATCTCAATCATTTTCCTCCGACTTCAGTCGGTGGTGGGTTCCTGTAGACTGCAACTGAAAACTGCCTACTAATTTCTCGCTTTGTGTTTTAAAAGTGCATCAGCCAAAACCATCGCACTTAGTGCCTCTACAATTGGTACTGCTCTTGGTACAACACATGGGTCATGACGGCCTTTTCCCTTCATTTCAACCAGATTTCCTTCTGAATCTATAGTTTCCTGCTTTTGCATCAATGTAGCAACAGGTTTAAAAGCGACTCTAAAATAAATATCCATTCCGTTGCTGATTCCTCCCTGGATTCCTCCGGAAAGGTTGGTTTTTGTAGTTCCGTCAATATTGAACAGGTCATTATGATCACTTCCTTTCATTTTTGCTCCTTCAAATCCGCTTCCATATTCAAAACCTTTTACAGCATTGATAGAAAGCATGGCTTTACCGAGTTCGGTGTGTAATTTATCAAAAACGGGTTCGCCCAAACCGATGGGTACATTTTGAATTACACAGGTTACAATGCCTCCTATAGTATCTCCTCGTTTCCTGATATCGTCAATCAGATCGATCATTTTTTCCGCAATAGCGTTATCAGGACAACGAACAATATTGTTTTCGGTTTTGGACAGATCAAGATTTTCGTATGATTTGTCAGTTGAAATGTCACCTACAGATGAGGTAAAGGCATTGATTTTAATATTATTTAAAAACTGTTTCGCAACAGCCCCACCAACAATCCAATTGGCAGTTTCACGGGCAGAACTTCTTCCGCCACCGCGATGGTCGCGAATGCCATATTTTTTTGCATAAGTAAAATCAGCGTGAGAAGGCCGGTAAACATCTGTATTATGAGAATAATCCTTACTTCGCTGATTGGTATTTCTTATTTGAAACCCGATGGAAGTACCGGTAGTTTTTCCTTCAAAAATACCTGATAAAAACTCTACGGTATCCGGCTCTTTTCGTTGGGTGGTAATTTTGGATTGTCCTGGTTTCCTCCTGTCCAATTCTTTTTGAACAGCATTGAAATCCAATTCAATTCCGGCAGGACAACCATCAATAACTCCGCCAATTGCCGGGCCGTGAGATTCACCAAAAGTAGTAAGTTTAAAAAGTTTACCGATAGAATTACTCATGAAAATATAATTAAAAATTGGTAAGGCAAAGGTAAAATATTTTAAGAAAAGGCAATGATTTGCTTTAAGTATTGTTTAATTTTGATTAAAATAATCATTCGGATGGAGAAAGTGCATTACAATATAACTATTAGAGGTAAAGTTCAAGGGGTTTGGTTCAGGAAATATACTAAGGATGAAGCCGATAGGTTGAGGTTGGGTGGTTTAGTAAGAAATGAGCCAAATGGAGATGTTTACACCGAAGCAGAAGGAGCAAAAACAGATGTAATTGATTTTATTGAATGGTTGTACGCCGGATCACCAAGATCAGAGGTGAAAGAAGTGGTTTATGAAGTTGGTGAGATTGTTGATTTTGAGGGGTTTGAGATCAGAAGGTAGGTTTTGGGTTTCGGGTTTTCCCTTTGTTCTACGGACATTTAACTTCGTTGAATCTTCGATTTCCCCTAAATGGGAGAAGTTTACCTCGGTATTCTGACTACTAACTTCTCTCAATCAAAGAACCAAAGTTTGATTGCCATAATTATTACCATAATTACCAAGAATATTTTTACTACGCCATCGCCTTTTTTAACAGACCATCTGCTGGCAATCCAGCCCCCGGTTGCATTCCCTAAGGCTAAAGTTAAACCGTATTGCCAGTTTACTTTATCGTTCAATATAAAAATTGCTACTGCCGAAATTGTATAGATCAAAGCGACAAATACTTTAATAGCATTACTTTTTACTAAGGAGAACTGATTAATTCCCGAAAGGGCAAGAAGCATTAAAAACCCTGTACCTGCCTGGATAAAACCACCATAGATTCCGATAAAGAAAAAAGCTATGATCCCAAGCCACAGGTATTTGCCGGTGACTCTCTCTATAAAATCTTCGTACCTGGTTTTACGGTGGATCACCAAATAAGCTACTACAAAAACCATGATAATTGCCAGAATCTTATTAAAAGTCTCCCCTTTGATATCAATGGCTATCTGTGCGCCTATGATTGCACCAATCATAGCAGAAATACCAAAATACAAACTATGAGGCAGCGTTTTTACACCTTTACTTCTAAATCCGGCAGAAGAAACTACACTTTGAAAAAGAATTGCGATACGGTTTGTACCATTTGCAACATTTGGGGGTAGCCCTAAAAAGATCAAAGTAGGCAAGGTGAGAAGGGAGCCTCCACCGGCCAGTATATTAATAAAGCCTGTGATCAAGCCAACTGCGATTAAAAGTAATGCTTCTAATATCGTCATAATGCGGGTAAAAATAAAACATAAAGAAGGAGGATGATAATTTTTAATGAAAAAAATTAAAAAAATGTTTTTCAAAATCAAAAAGGGTATTATATTTGCACCCGCGTTAGCGCAAATCCGATACGTATCGGAGATCACTGGAGAAATGGCAGAGTGGTCGAATGCGGCGGTCTTGAAAACCGTTGTACCGCGAGGTACCGGGGGTTCGAATCCCTCTTTCTCCGCCAAAAACCCTGTAAACACCTAGTTTACAGGGTTTTATAATTTTAGGTGACAGTTTAGGTGACAGTAGATTTTTTGAAATAATTAAGAAATGGTAAAAGACATCTTATATAATGATACAACTAAACGATTAGTATTGCTAAATCGTTATTATAAAATAACTAAGTTTTATTCATTTTTAAAAGATACGGCTTATAAAGGAGGTTCTGTTATGGTAATTTTTATTTTATTATTACTGGGGCTTGAGTTTTTCTTTTTAGATATTAATTCACTACTTAATAATCTGGTGGAAACATATTCATCGCAAGTTGTGTTTTCAGTCTTTCTAATTTCTGAAACTATTTTAGGTGTAATTCCACCAGAAATATTTATTGCTTGGGTATCAAAATCAGGTACTCCATGGTTGTTTTTGTTTGTGTTAGCTACTATATCTTACATTGGTGGAGTTATTTCATACTTTATTGGAAATCGTCTGTTTTTAATCACTTCCATAAAAAATCATATTGAGAATAAAATTGCAAAGCATATTGTAAACTTGCGAAAATGGGGAGGTGTTTTTGTTCTTTTGGGTGCCATATCTCCAATTCCGCATTCAATGGTAAGTTTGGC
>JBDLIB010000201.1:0-4454 GCA_039715085.1 Bacteroidota bacterium
ATTTCAGAAGAAATCTCTTCTATGGGTTTCTTTGTAACATTCACTATCTTCCATTCAGGATGCATTCTAAAGATTCTGTTTGCATAATTAATCTCTTTTTTTACGTAAGAATAATTTGAATATTTACCTGTATACCCCTTTAGATGATTGGTTCTGATTTTCCTTAATTCTGTTAACTGGGTTGAGTTGGTTGTAAGACAAAATATCTTTTCAGGAGGAAGTTTATATATTTTTTCCGGTAAAAGAAAATCTAAAATAATCGGAACATTTGCAGTACGCCACCCCTTATGAGCCATATAAACGCTTAGAGGTGTTTTAAAAGTTCGCGAAACCCCTAATAAAACAATATCAGCACTTTCCAATTCGTCAACATGTTGACCGTCATCATGACGTAAGGCAAATTCAATTGCATCAATCCTTTGAAAATAGGCCTTATTCAAAACATGAAAGATACCTGGCTTTTCTGATGGATAATTTTCAAAGTGTTGTGTCAATTGTCCAAGTAGCGGTCCCATAACGTCTATGGTATGAAGATCGTGTAACCTGCCTTGTTCTAATATCAAATGACGGAGTTTACTTGAAACCAAAGTATGAATAATCAGAGCTTTAAGCTCATGGGCTTCTTCAATAATCTCCATAATTTGCTCTTCTTTACGTACTAAAGCTCTGATATGGGTTTCAACTTGGGTAGTTTCATATTGGACTAAAGCAGATTTTATTAACTGTCTTGCCGTTCTTCCGCTACCATCTGACACTATGTAAATATGTTGTAACACGATTGGTTAAATCTAAAATGATGATTCAAGATAATAAATTAATTATAAAAAGTTAAATTTTTTCTAAAACAAAAAACTTCTTTAAACCATTGTGGAGTTTATGAGTCTTAAAGTATAAATATTAATATCTTAATTCACATAAAGACAAAAACCATAAAATGAAACAAATCTTAGTATTATTATTAATAGCATTTTCAAGTGTAATTAATGCAAAAGAGATCAGCATCGTAGCAGATACAACTGAAGTCGTAAATGAAAATTTAATTTATAAAGTAACCAATGATCATTCTAGCGTATTTGTAAACATAAGCACTTCAGACAGAAGAACCATGATGTCTATGTTACGTAAGGGTGTTACTGTATATTTTGATGTAAAAGGGAAAAAGAAAAAAGATGTATATATCAAATACCCCATACAAGGAGCGAAGCCAAATTATAACAGAAGTCAAAATCAGACAGAATTTCAGCCTGATATTAAAAGGGTTATAAAAAACTTACCTCAGGAAGCTGAATATAAATCTTTTGATAACACTCAGCAATTTCATATTGGGTTAAACAATTTAGACATTGCTATATCTTTTAACTATAATGATGAAAAGGGAGTGTTAGAATATAATATTCGAATACCAAGGTATAGAATTGATTCCGGCTCCAAAACAGATTTATCGAAATTAACTATTGGAGTGGAAAATGGTAAGACGGGAAATGTTGGACAGAAAAGAGCGGGTCAATCCGGATCTTCCGGGACGGGAATGAGAGGTAGCGGAAGTAGACAAGGAGGCCGAAAAGGTGGTAGTGGTATGCGAGGTAGTGGTCGTAAAAACAGCGGAAGTAGAAACTCTTCTCAACAAAATCGCCAAACAACCATGCCTTCAAAAGATTTTTGGTTTAAAGCGGCGTTAGATATTTAAGCACAACAGATGGAATACTCAGGGCTTTACTCCAAGTGAAACCCTGAGTAATTCATCTTATGAGCATTTTACTTTACACCTTCTCAAAATCAACAGCAACAACCTTGTATTCAGGGGTTAAAGTTTCTTTGTCTCCTATATTACCCGTGATCATATTGATAAAAATCTCAGGTTGATGGAAAGTAGTTCTTACAATTCCTGGTTTTACCTGATAAGTTATTTTAACAGGAATTAAAACACTTCCTCTATCTGAGAATATTCTCACTCTATCACCTGTATTTATATTTTTATCAGAAGCATCCAGAGGATTCACTTCTAAATAGTCACTTGGTAAAATCTCCTGATTATCAGTACGTCTTGTCATTGTACCGGAGTTGTAATGTTCTAGCATACGACCTGTAGTTAAAATAAAAGGATACTTTTTTCTGTGTTCGACTAATTCAGGAGTTTCATCAAAATCAAAAGAATGGAATTTCCCTTTACCTCGTTTAAAAGCACCATTTTTATGAACAACCTGCGTATCTGTACCATCTTCAAGTACAGGCCATTGAAGCCCGTTTTCACCAAGCCTCTCCCTGCTTACTCCTTTCAAAAAAGGAATTACATCTGCAATTTCAGTTAAAACTTTTGCGGCATCGTATATCTTTCCGGTAGGTTGCTTATAACCCAATCTATCCATCATATCAATTACGATTTGTCCGTCTGATTTTGAATTTCCAATAGCTTCCACCACCTTGTTTACTCTCTGAACTCTTCGTTCTCCATTTGTAAAAGTACCGTTCTTTTCAAAATAGGAACTGGCCGGCAATACAACATCTGCCATTTCGGCTGTAGCCGACATAAATAATTCCTGGACAATCAGGATATCCAATTGCTCCATGGCTTTTCTAATGTGATTCGTATTCGGGTCGGTCATTAAAGTATCTTCTCCCATGATCCATAAGGCTTTGAATTTTCCTTCTATCGCTGCGTCGAGCATCTCAGGAATTTTTAAACCTTCCTTTGCGGGCATTTTATCTACTTTGTATTTTTTGGCATAATATTCCTGAATCTCTTTGTCATTTACGTCCAGATAACCTGCTCCCTGATGTGGTTGAACACCCATATCTGCTGCACCCTGTACGTTATTTTGACCACGTAACGGATTTAATCCAACACCGCTTCGGCCAATATTTCCGGTCATCATTGCGAGATTGGCCAAAAGCATTACGGTTTTACTTCCCTGGTAATGTTCTGTAACTCCTAAACCGTGAAATTCCATGGCATTTTCTGATGAAGCATAAGCAATTGCTGCATCTTTAACCAATTCTTTTGAAACTCCGGTAAGTGTCTGCAATTCATTCATATTCAGATCAATAACGTGATTTTTAAAACCGTTGTATTGTTCGGTGTATTTTCGAATAAATTCATCATTTACCAGATTCTCTTTAATGATATAGTGTGCCATCATATTTAAAAGAGCAACATTTGTTCCCGGGCGAAGTTGCAAATGGTATTTAGCCAGTTTTGCAAGTTTTGTTTTCACCGGATCGACAACAATGCTTGTCACACCTTTTATAAAAGCCTGTTTGATCTTTGCTCCGGTTACCGGATGGGCTTCGGTTGGGTTTGCCCCAATAACAAAGATGCAATCAGTTTTATTAAGGTCATCGATCGAGTTTGTAGCAGCACCTGTACCAAAAGCTTGTTGCATTCCATATGCAGTAGGGGCGTGGCAAACTCTTGCGCAACCGTCAATATTATTGGTTCCAATTGCAACACGAGCCATTTTTTGCATCAAATAATTTTCTTCGTTCGTAGCTCTTGATGATGAAATACATCCTATTGCATCGGCACCATGATTTTCTTTGATATTTAAAATCCTGTCTGCGATGAAATCATAAGCTTCTTCCCAGGTAACAACTTCAAACTTACCGTCTTTTTTTATCAGAGGATCTGTCAATCTATCAGGATGGTTGTAGAATTGAAACGCAAATCTTCCTTTAATACAAGTATGACCTTGATTTGCTTTGGCAGTTACTGGTGCTTGAATTCCTTTAATTTTTCCATTGATCACCGAAACATCCAATTGGCATCCAACACCACAATAGGTACAGGTAGTTCTTACAGTTTCATCGGCAATTAAAGTTTTCGTTTCAAATTTATCTGTCAAAGCTTCAGTCGGACAAGTTTGTACACATGCACCACAAGAAACACAAGCAGACAGGTCAAAATTGGTATCAAAACCTTTGATAATTTGTGAAGCAAAACCTCTACCACTCATACCTAATACCATTTCACCCTGAATTTCCTCACAAGCCCTTACACAACGATAACAGTTGATACATTGCGATAGATCGGATTTAATATAAGGGTGAGAATTATCTTTTTCAAGTTGAAAATGATCTTCTCCTTTTGGGTACCTCACATTGGGAATTCCAATTTGAGCAATAGTTTTTTGAAATTCGGTTGGTTTTTTATCCTTTTCAGGGAATACTTTATCGGATGGGTAATCACTTAAAACTAATTCGACAATATTTTTACGAAGCTTTTTAATTTTATCTGTATTGTGATAAATATAAGCGTTTTCAAAAACAGGGGTGTGGCATGAAGCAACAACCTTTGTTTCTCCGTCTTTTTCTCTGGCAACTTCTACAGAACAAACCCTGCATGACCCAAAATTTTCTAACCTATCATCCTGGCACATGGTTGGAATGGTATCATGGTTTTCAATCCGCCTAACGAATTCTAAAATGGTTTCTCCTTTTTTTATTTCGTGTGGTGTGTT
>JBDLIB010000202.1:0-4421 GCA_039715085.1 Bacteroidota bacterium
TATCCTTTAACAGCTTTAAAAATTTGCTGTCCAATAGTTGAAACAAGAATCACTGATAATTATTATAACTGCATATAATGCCATCCAAACTAATGCAAAGTGCTTTTTATCAATAAAATATTAACCCGGCATAAAAATACATGTAAAATTTACTGAAATGTGCTATACTTCTTTCATGGAAAAACGAGACGCTAGAAAATTAAGTACAGAGGCACAGCAGGAACTCAGATCCCTGGCAATCAAGCTTAAAAATTCTGGACAAACATATGCTGAAATTTCAAAAACGATTGATGTTCATCCCTCAACTATTTGTGCCTGGTATAAAATCTATCAGCGTGGAGGCAAAAAAGCCCTCAAGATTAAAAAGCGGGGTAGGCCTTCTGGTGCGTGCATGACGCTGGATGATACTCAGTCAAAAGAAATTCAAAAAACAATCCAGGATAAATGTCCGGATCAAATGAAATTTCCTTTTGCATTATGGACCAGAAAAGCTGTTCAAACGCTCATCAAAGAACTTTATAAAGTTAACATGCCGATCCGTACGGTTGGAGAATACTTAAGGCGCTGGAATTTTACTCCCCAAAAGCCTTTACGGAAGGCCTATAAACAAAACCCTAAAGCGGTTAAAGCATGGCTCGATGAAGAATACCCGACCATCTTTAAAAGGTCCAAAAGGGAGAAAGCTGAGATTCATTGGGGTGATGAAACCGGACTTTGTAATGATAGTTACCATGGTCGCAGTTACTCACCACGAGGTAAGACCCCTGCAATAAAGTTACATCCAAGGTGCAAACGGGTGAATTTAATTTCATCGGTTACCAACCAGGGTAAAGTGCGATTCATGATTTACAAAGAGAGAATGAATTCTCAAACAATGATTCAATTTTTGAAAAGGTTAATCAAGGATTCAAAACGTAAGGTATTTCTAATTCTGGATAATTTAAAAGTTCATCATAGTCATATCGTGAAAGATTGGGTCAAAGAGCATTCTGAAAGCATTGAACTGTTCTTTTTACCATCTTACTCACCGGAGTTGAATCCTGATGAGTATCTGAATTGTGATTTAAAAATTGGGGTCCACTCTGGAACACCAGCCCGAACAAAGAATCAATTGAAGAAGAAAGCACTTTCCCATTTGAGAAAATTACAGAAACTACCAGGCCGGGTTAAAAATTACTTCAAACATCCAAAGATTTCCTATGCAGGATGAGTTATGTATTTTATTGCCGGTTTAATAATAAAACGGTTGAAAAAAATAAAATTTCAATTTAAGCAGGAAAGACTATATTAATGTGTTTTGACACTTTTTAAATAAATTTTGATACAAAGGATTAAATCCATGGGTTATAAATTGACAACATTCGATGATCTTAAAATAGGACAAAAAGCATCTCTAACAAAAATAATAACAAAAGAAGATCTCAACCATTTCATAGCAATAACTGGTGATGAAAACCCATTGCATGTTGATGAATCCTTTGCTAAAAGAACATTTTTTGGACAAAGAATCGCGCATGGTATGTTGTCAGCATCATTGTTTTCAACCTTGGTGGGTATGTATATCCCTGGTATCGGTGCAATTTACAAATCACAGACTTTGGAATTTTTACTTCCTGTTTTTATAGGCGATACACTTTGTGCCTGGTTTGAAATTGTTGGTGTTGATCTTGATAATGAAGAAATTGAAATCAGAAGCTGGATTGAGAATCAGGATGGTCAAAATGTAATCAAGGGAAAAACTGTAGCAAGTTTATTGCGGGGATTGAAATAATAATGTTCTGATCCTACCCTAAAAAATTGGAGACGAGGTTAAGCCACTTTTTAGAATAAATCTACATTCAAGTGAACCGAAATTCAAAAACCAATACTCAAGGTTAATTATCCCTGTACGTAATGAGAACTATTTTTTCTCATTATTTTAGTATATTATACTTTGTCTAATTTGTTCTATTTGTTAAGGCTCGTCAAGCCTTTTATCTTTATCTCTTTCATTGTTGAAGGACATCATCACCCAATTAATTGGGTGACAGCCGTTTCATCATTGTATCTATGGCTTTAAAATAATCTTTCATTACTTTTATATTTGAGACTTTTGTGTATCGTTCAGTGGTTTTAATTCTTGCATGTCCAAGCAGATCTTGGATACTGACCAGATCCATACCTGCATTCAACAATTGAGTCGCCATCGTATGCCTTAAATGGTGGCAGGATATTTTCAAATTTGCCTTTCTTGCATAATATTCCATTCGTTTTTGGATGCCTCGAACAGATATGGGTTTACCCCGATATATGCCTCTCTCAACCAGAAAGAGTTTTTTTTCGGGGATGAAAAATCTTTCCTCTAAATAAGCAACCAAGTCCATCAATGCGTCATTACTTATATAAACGATTCGATCTTTATTGCCCTTGCCATTTTTCACATGTATCAACCTGCGTCTAAGATAAATATTTTCACGGGCCAAATTTGCCATTTCCTCAACTCTCAAGCCACACCTGAGCATTATTTTAAAAATTGCCAGGTCTCGTAAGTTTTTTATGCATTTAAACAATTTAGCGATTTCATGATCTTTTAAATATTTGGGCAATGGTTTAGACTCCCTTAATGCATATCCTTTTTTCACAGGGTTGATTATCCGTAGGCCCTCTTCATCATACAAATAATCATAAAAGCCTCTAATACTTTGCAGATAGCAATTCACTGTTTTGGCTTTCAATCGCTTATCTCGTAAAAAATCAATAAAGTTAAGGATCTGTTTATTGCAAACAGCTTCAACCGGTAAAGGCAGCCAAACTGCAAAATGCTTAAGGTTATTCATGTAGTTTCTTACAGTTCTGGGAGAATAATTTTTTCTTTTTAAGAATTGCCTGTAATTCAGGATCGAATTTGTAATATCCATCAATCTCCCCTTTTTCTATTTTTCCCATTGCTTTAAAATATTCGTTCTCTCTGGTTTTATTTGTCAACCGGGCATAACGCCGGGTTACCTCCACAGAGGTATGACCCAATAATTCTCTAAGGCATTCAAGGGATATTCCTGCATTTAAAAGAGAGCTGGCCATGGTATGGCGCAGGCAATGCAGTGTATAGCCCTTGTGACTAATATTTGCTTTCTCTAAATATTTACAGAACATGACCCGGGCACCGGCGTATGTTAAGGTGTCACGCTTACCCGCATAAAAGACGGACATCTTTTCAGGATCTCTTTGCATAAGCCAGGCCTTTAAAGCGACTGCAGCATCTTCACTAAAATAAACCACTCTGCCAATACGGGTTTTTTGTGCCTCCCATATATCAATCTTTTTTTCTGTCAGATGTATGTCCTGAGGCTGTAAGTTCAATAACTCTCCGATTCTCATACCGGTCCTTAACAGCAACAAAATCATTGCCCGATTTCTGACATGTTTAATCACCAAAAGCAGCTTGGCTTCATCTTCAATCTCCATCGCCTTGGGTAAAGAATCAGGAACTTTAATGATCATCCTTTTAAAAAGAACTTCAGCAGGAATAACCTCTTTCTCGATTTGATACCGGACAAATGCCTTTAAAAGGTCCAGTCTAAACCTTACTGTAGCAGGTTTTAGTCCCCTGTCTTGCTCATGTTCAATAAGAGCTCCCAGATCACCCCTGGTTATTTCTTCCAAGCGATTTTTGCCGTTTTGTTTTGCCAGGACAAGAAAAAATACAATTGCGGTTAAAGAGTTCTTAATGGTAGTGAGCCTCAAATTGCGACGATATTGATCCCGCAAATAATCCTCAATATGGTTTTTCCCAGGGATATCCTCTTTCCAAAGCTTTTTTAAAATACGCGACAGACCATTATTTTCTGTTAGAGCAAATTCTTCTTTTTTTTGTTCTGTTTGATCTGACAAATGAAAAAAGTTAGTGGCAACGTTTTGCCGCAGGACCTCATTTGAAAATTCTTGGGTGTGTGATAAGATCATCATTACCTCCTTGTTTTTATAGAAAAAACAGATAGATAATGACTTTTATAACTACTTCAGTCAAATCTCATTTCGTTACGTACAGATTATCCTAATGTAAAGTATTAAAATGCCCTGATTTTAAAGGATACCAAATTTATCCATAACTTTTCAAAATTGGAATAATACACAAGATCTTGTGATGTGAAATTCTTGATCTGGTTCAACGGGAGGTATAGGTGATTTTAAAAAATCTGCCGGAGTAATCTTTTTACAAACTTAAGTATGACAAAACCTCGTATGGATATTCATTTATATTGGGGTTAGAGCTGAAAATAAGTATTCACAATTATAGGATATTTAACAAAAATATAGATTAAAAATTTTCTAGCACTGCCAGTGGAGGGATGTTCACCTTGTAGGCGCATATGGACTTTGCTTACAGGCTCTTGATGAAAAGAGCGGTTAAACCGCCATGTTGTTTGAGCGAGGAACGAGTG
>JBDLIB010000203.1:0-4345 GCA_039715085.1 Bacteroidota bacterium
TATTCTCATTTCTTTCCATTGTGCAATCCATCCCGGCAAACGGCCAACTGCAAACATTACAGTAAACATTTCAACAGGAATTCCTAATGCACGATAAATAATTCCTGAATAGAAATCAACATTAGGGTATAATTTTCTTTCAGCAAAATATTCATCTTTTAAAGCAACCTCTTCCAAATGTTTTGCAATTGCCAGTATAGGGTCTGTTGAACCTAATTCTTCAAATAACTCATCTGCAGATTTCTTGATGATTCTCGCTCTAGGATCAAAATTCTTATACACCCTGTGACCGAATCCCATTAAACGGAAAGGATCATTTTTATCTTTTGCTCTATTGATGAATTTTTCAACATCTCCACCATCTTTCTGAATCTCTTCCAACATCTCTAATACAGCCTGATTTGCTCCGCCATGTAGCTTACCCCAAAGAGCAGAAACACCTGCAGATATAGATGCAAATAAACCTGCTTCAGAAGAACCGACTATTCTCACAGTTGAAGTAGAACAGTTTTGTTCGTGGTCAATATGTAAGATCAATAATTTATCAAGTGCATTTATTGCAACTTTGTTGAATTCATACTTTTCTGTAGGAATTCTAAACATCATTTGCATTAAGTTTGAAATATAATCCAATGAATTATCAGAATAATTCAAAGGTGCACCCATATTTTTTGAATGGGCCCAGGCTGCCAGTACAGGAAATTTAGCCATAATCTTAACGATAGCATCATACATGTCACTTTCGTTATTTATATCTACTGTATGTGGATTAAATGCAGTAAGTGCACTCGTTAATGAAGAAAGCATTCCCATTGGGTGTGCCACTTTAGGGAATCCGTCAATGATATCTTTCATTTCTTCATTAAGCAATGATTCTTTTTTGATATCTGCATCAAATTTTGCTAATTGTTCTTTGGTTGGTAACTCTCCGAAAATAACCAAATATGCTACTTCCAGAAAGTTTGCATTATCTGTTAATTCCTCTATTGCATACCCCCTGTGGCGAAGGATTCCTTCTTCTCCATTCAAAAAAGTAATTTTACTTTCACACGATCCGGTATTTTTAAATCCCGGGTCAAGAGTTATAACTCCTTTTGTTATTCCTCGTAATTTTTTTACATCGATGGCTATTTCATTTTCTGAACCTCTAAGTACAGGAAATTCATATTTTTTACCATCAATTTCTAGTGTTGCTATTTTTGACATATATCTAATTTTTTAAAACGCTAATTTACTAAAAAATCATGTTTCTGTATATGTTTATTCTGTTAAAACCAAAAAGAACCTCTCAAAAAATGAAAGGTTCTTTTTACAAATTACTAAACTAACTAATCAACAATTATTTAATACCAACAATCTCTTCCAGCATATCTGTAGTGATAGATTTAGGCCTCTCTAAAGAATAACCTAATGCTCTATCCCAAATAATATTTGATAAAACTCCAATAGATCTACCAACTGCAAATAACACTGTATAGAAATCGTATTCTTTTACTCCATAATGCCATTGTACCACACCTGATTGAGCATCAACATTTGGCCATGGATTTTTTGCTTTTCCGTGTTCTCTTAAAATATCGGGAACTACATTATAAAGAGAGTCAACGTATTTAAAGATATCATCATCCGGTAAGTGTTTTAAACAAAATTCTCTTTGTACACTATATCTAGGATCTGTCTTACGCAATACAGCGTGGCCATAACCAGGTATTACTTGTCCGCTGTTCAATGTATCCCAAACATATTTTTTCATTTCTGCTTCTGAAGGAACTTCACCGTTCATTTGCTCTTTCAACCCTTGTAACCAACGTAATACTTCTTGATTTGCCAAACCGTGTAACGGACCGGCTAAACCATTGATCATAGCAGAGGTTGCATAATAAACATCCGATAAAGAACTGGCAACCAAATGCCCTGTATGTGCACTTACATTTCCACTTTCATGGTCTGCATGAATAATAAAATACATTCTCGAAACATCATCATATGGTGCATCTTTACCCATCATATAAGCAAAATTAGCTCCTAGGTCTAATGTTGGATGTGGATAACGATGGCCTCCTTCAGGATTATACAATTTATTGTAGATATAAGCACTAATTAAAGGCATCTTTGCTAAAAGATTGGTAGCATCCTCATAGGTAGAATTCCAATAATCCATTTTACTGATACCTTCCTGATACTTAATATTAAAATGCGATTCTCGTTGCAAACTCATTACAGCAGCAGATAATATTGCCATTGGATGACTTTCACTAGGGAAAGAATCGATTACATCTCTCACATAATTTGGGATCATTCTACGATTATTGAAATCAATAATCAACTGATCAACCTCTTCTTCGGTTGGCATTTCACCTGTCAATAACAAATGATACAATCCTTCAACATATGGCATCTCTGCTCCATCTGCTTTAGGTAATTTATCAAGCACTTCAGGTAATGTATAACCTCTATATCTAATTCCTTCCTGAGGATCGAGATAAGAGATATCTGTAACCAGACTTTTTATTCCTCTCATTCCCCCTATCACCTGTGATGCTGTTACTTCTGCTACTACTTTATCACCATATTCTTTTAAAATTTTTGTAGTTCTTGGACGGTGCTCAAGAATCTTTTCGTATAATTTGTTCTTTAAAATACTCATAATATTTATATATATATATTTTTTAATTCTCTCAAATTTACAACCTAATAAAAATTATATAACTGATATAAATCATAAATATTTCTTATGCAACTAACATTACATATAATTTAACCTTATTATTGAATTTTTTACAATCAAAAAAGCCAACTTATCAATGATAAATTGGCTTTAATATTCTATATAAAAATATGGATCTATTGCACTTTAAAAGCATTCATTTGAGGATAATAAGCTACATCTTCCAACTCTTCTTCAATTCTTAAAAGTTGGTTATATTTTGCCATCCTGTCACTACGTGAAGCCGATCCTGTTTTGATCTGCCCTGTATTTAATGCTACGGCCAGATCTGCAATAGTATTATCTTCGGTTTCGCCTGAACGATGTGACATTACAGAAGTATAACCTGCATTATGTGCCATATTAACTGCTGCAATAGTTTCAGTTAAAGTACCTATTTGGTTAACTTTAATTAAAATTGAATTTGCAATACCATTTTCAATTCCTTTTGATAATCTTTCAACATTAGTAACATATAGGTCATCACCAACTAATTGTACTTTGTCTCCAACAATCTCGGTAAGGTATTTCCAACCATCCCAGTCATTTTCATCCATACCATCTTCAATGGAAATGATAGGATATTTGGCGGCCAATTCTGCTAAATAATCTGCTTGCTCTTTAGAATCTCTTACTTTTCCTGATTCTCCTTCAAACTTAGCATAATTGTATTTACCGTCTTCATAGAATTCCGCAGCAGCGCAATCTAATGCCAACATTACTTCATCTCCTGCTTTATATCCTGCTTTTTCAATTGCTTTAATTACAGTATCCAATGCATCTTCAGTTCCTTTAAAAGTTGGTGCAAAACCTCCTTCATCACCTACTGCTGTACTCAGGCCTCTATCGTGTAAAATACTTTTTAAGTTGTGAAAAATTTCACTTCCCATTTTGATGGCTTCCGTAAAAGTTCTAGCCTTTACCGGCATCACCATAAACTCCTGAAAAGCAATTGGCGCATCAGAGTGAGAACCACCGTTAACAATGTTCATCATCGGTACAGGTAATGTATTAGCACTTACACCTCCAACATAACGATATAAGGGCATGCCCATTTCGTTTGCTGCCGCTTTTGCAACTGCCAGAGAAACTCCAAGAATTGCATTAGCTCCCAGATTTGATTTATTAGGTGTGCCGTCCAGGTCGATCATTGCCTGATCAATAGTATTTTGTTCGAAAACAGAATAATCGATTAATTTCTCTGCTATAATCTCATTTACATTTTCAACGGCTTTTAAAACACCTTTACCCATATAGTCATCGCCTCCGTCACGTAATTCAACAGCTTCATGTTCTCCGGTAGATGCACCCGATGGTACAGCCGCTCTTCCTAAAACTCCATTTTCTGTTACTACATCAACTTCAACTGTTGGATTCCCTCTTGAATCAAAAATTTGTCTTGCGTGAATGTCTAAAATTAAACTCATTTTTTATTATTTTTAAGATTTGTAAAACTAGATAAATATTAAAAGTTCTCTAGGTATATTTTGTGATTTAATCTAAATCGTTTTCGATTTTATAATTTGTCTTTACTTTTTGGCTTTTTGAATATTCTCAATAAACTGATCGAATAAATATTCAGAATCATGAGGCCCGGGACTTGCTTCAGGGTGATATTGCACAGAAAAACAGTTTTTA
>JBDLIB010000204.1:0-4314 GCA_039715085.1 Bacteroidota bacterium
TGTAGCATTTGCCCTTGCCTGAATAACACCTTCTAAAGTTTCTTTTTCGTGTGAGGCATAACCTTTCACAGTATTTACAAGGTTAGGTATAAGGTCAGCTCTGCGCTGATAAGCACTCTCTACTTTTGCCCATTGTGTTTTTGCAGTTTCTTGTTTTTCAATAGCGGTATTGTTAAAGTTAACTCCCCACCTGAATATACCAAATACAATAATTAAAATAACAATTAATGGAAGCCATTTTTTCATAATAAAAATTTTTAAGATTTACAGTTGATTTTTAATGTTTAATAACTCATTTTTAATATTTTCCAGCCTGACAATGATGTCGTGATTATCACTGGTTTGTTCAGGATTTTCTTTTAACTTAATTTTTGCACCTTCTAAGGTATAACCTTTTTCTTTAACAAGATGAAAAATTAATTGTAAATTTTTAACATCTTCCTGGGTGAACATACGGTTGCCCTTTTTGTTCTTTTTTGGTTGAATTACATCAAATTCATTTTCCCAAAAACGGATTAATGATGTATTTACATCAAAAGCTTTGGCAACTTCGCCAATTTTATAATATCTTTTGTCAGGTAAGTTTATGTGCATTAGTCGTAAGATTGTCCTTCTTGCGAAGCGTTTTTCAACATTTCTTTAAACTCTTCAGGAGACAGGTCTCCATAATAAAAGTTTATAGGGTTTATGGCGTTTTTATTATATCTAACCTCATAGTGCAGATGTGCTCCTTTTGATCTACCTGTGTTACCTACAAAGCCAATAATATCACCACGTTTTACTTTTTGCCCTTTTTTTACATTGTACTTTGACATATGAGCATAAAGTGTAACATATCCAAATCCATGATCAATTCTTACATGTTTTCCAAATCCCGAAGACCTGTTGTCTGCTCTTATAACTTTTCCGTTACCGGTTGCATAAATAGGTGTTCCGCGTGGGGCCGTAAAATCCATTCCTTTATGTCTCTTTCTGGCTTTGGTAAATGGATCTGATCTCCACCCATATCCTGAAGCCATCCTGGTTAGATCTTTATTGGCAACTGGTTGAATAGCAGGTATAGAGGCTAAAAGTTTTTCTTTGTTTTTAGCTAAATCTGAAATATCATCCAGGGATTTTGATTGAATATACATCCTTTTTGACAGGATATCTAAATTCTGGGACGCTTCTATAATCATTTCTGAGTTGTTGAAGCCTTCAAGAGATTTATATCTGTTAACACCACCAAATCCTGCTTTCCTTTGTTCATCCGGTATAGGGTTTACCTCAAAATACATTCTGTAGATTTTGTTGTCTCTTTCTTGTATATCAGATAGAACACTTTCGGCCTGATCCATTTTTTTGTCTAATAATTCATAATTCAATTTCATGTTTTCAAGTTCTCGTCTCATCGCTTTCTCTTTTGGAGAATCAATGAATTGAGCATAAAAAAGGATGAATAAAAAACCAGATAATACGGATGCGGAAATGAACAACAACAGTCCACGGAATTTATCCCTTTTACGGGACTCAATTTTCCTGTAGGATAAAGTGTCTGAATCGTAATAATATTTTACTTTCGCCATATACTTTAATTGTATTATTTTTGCAATTAATTAGTAAAAAGTACAAGTACAGTTAACAAAATTACAATTTTTTTGTAATTATCAAATAAACATATCAGAAATAGCCTTAAATTATAGCCATGACTTCACAAGAGATCAGACAAAGATTTTTAGATTTTTTTGCTTCCAAAGACCATAAAATTGTTGCTTCTGCACCATTAGTTAATAAAAACGATCCAACATTAATGTTCGTTAATGCCGGGATGAATCCTTTTAAAGAATATTTTTTAGGACAGAAAAAAGCGGAAGTAAACCGTGTTTCCGATACACAAAAATG
Source organism: Bacteroidota bacterium (assembly GCA_039715085.1). Taxonomy (GTDB): domain Bacteria; phylum Bacteroidota; class Bacteroidia; order Flavobacteriales; family Flavobacteriaceae; genus Namhaeicola. The sequence continues at coordinate 1,882 of JBDLIB010000204.1, forward strand.
TTTACGGGTATCGGGTAAGCATAATGATCTGGAAGAAGTGGGCAAGGATACTTACCACCACACCATGTTCGAAATGTTGGGTAACTGGAGTTTTGGCGATTATTTTAAAGAAGAAGCTATTGCCTGGGCATGGGAATTTCTTACCGGGGTATTAAAGATCGATAAAAGCGATTTGTATGTTACCGTTTTTGAAGGAAGTAAGGAAGACGGATTGGAATTTGACAGGGAAGCTTTTGATAATTGGGCTAAATTCATAGATAAAGACAGAATTCTTAACGGTAATAAAAAAGATAATTTTTGGGAAATGGGAGCCCAGGGGCCATGTGGGCCTTGCAGTGAGATACATGTAGATATTCGCTCAAAAGAAGAAAAAGAAAAGATTTCCGGAAAAGAATTGGTGAATAAAGACCATCCCCAGGTTGTTGAACTTTGGAACTTGGTTTTTATAGAATTTAACAGAAAAGCAGATGGGACTTTAGAGAAATTACCTGCACAACACGTGGATACCGGAATGGGGTTTGAACGATTGTGCATGGTTTTGCAAAATAAACAATCGAATTATGATACAGATGTCTTTACTCCTTTGATCAAAGAGATTGAAACTATTACTGAAAATACTTACGGTAAAGATGAAAAGGCAGATATTGCTATTCGAGTAATTGCAGATCATGTTCGTGCGGTTGCTTTCGCTATAGCGGATGGGCAATTGCCATCAAACAATGGTGCCGGTTATGTAATAAGAAGGATTTTACGTCGTGCTATTCGCTACGGATTCACATTTTTAGATCAAAAAGAAGCGTTCATCTATAAATTAGTTGGTGTATTGAGCAGTCAGATGGGAGTTGCTTTTCCGGAGATAAAAGCTCAAAAACAACTTATTAAAAACGTAATAAAAGAAGAGGAGAATTCCTTCTTGCGCACCTTAGATCAGGGTTTGGTATTGTTGGATAATATCATCAAAAACACCAAGAGTGACACAATCTCGGGTGCAAAAGGTTTTGAGTTATACGACACTTACGGTTTTCCGAAAGATTTGACTGCATTGATCTTACGTGAAAAGGATCTGAATTTTGATGAAGAAGGGTTTGCCGCTGAAATGGAAAAGCAAAAAAGCCGATCACGTGCGGCTGCAAGTGTTGATACTTCTGACTGGGTTGTTTTGATGGAAGATGATGTAGAAGAGTTTATAGGTTATGATTACCTCGAAGCTGATGTGAAAATTACCCGGTACAGAAAAGTTACCACTAAAAAAGATGGAGAAATGTATCAATTGGTATTTAATTTAACTCCGTTTTATCCTGAAGGAGGAGGACAGTTTGGAGATCAGGGAGTTCTAGAAACAGCTAATAGTGATGCGATTTATATAGTTGACACAAAAAAAGAAAATAATTTAATTTTACATTTCACTAAAAACCTACCCGAAGATCCAACTCAAAAATTCAGAGTTGTTGTGGGTGATAAAAATAGATTCAGAACTGCGTGTAATCACTCTGCAACTCATCTGTTACATCAGGCATTGCGAAAAGTCTTAGGTGAACATGTAGAGCAAAAAGGATCAGCAGTTTACGGCAAAGGATTACGTTTTGATTTTTCGCATTTTTCAAAATTGAATGATAAAGAAATAAATGAAGTTGAATATTTTGTGAATGCCAGAATAAGTGAAAAATTACCTTTAGTTGAAAACAGGAATATTCCTGTGTCCGAAGCACAAAAACAAGGAGCGTTGATGCTTTTTGGTGAGAAATACGGTGATACTGTAAGAACTGTGAAATTTGGAAACTCAATGGAACTTTGCGGGGGAACCCACGTCCAAAATACTGGTGATATCTGGTATTTTAAAATTATATCGGAGGGTGCAATTGCTGCAGGAATAAGAAGGATCGAAGCAATCACAAACGATGCTGTTAAGGACTATTTTATTTCGAAGAACGAAGAGTTAAATGAAATCAGATCTGCTTTAAAAAATCCTGCAAGCGTAATTCAAACTATTGATAACCTGCAGAATGAAAACACTAAGTTAAAGAAAGAGGTAGAACAACTTTTAAAAGAAAAGGCCGGCTCGTTAAAAGATGATCTGATCAAAAAAGCAGAAAACATTAATGGTGTAAATTTTATTTCTGCAGAAGTGGAAATGGATGGAGGAACCATTAAGAATCTTGCTTTTGATATCGCTAAGAAAGTAGATAATTTATTCTTTATTGCGGGATCGAATGTGAATGGTAAAGCTATTTTAACAGTTTATATTTCTAAAAACTTAGTGTCAGATAAAAACCTGAATGCGGGAACAATCGTAAGAGAATTGGGTAAATACATCCAAGGTGGAGGAGGTGGCCAACCATTTTTCGCTACTGCCGGAGGTAAAAACCCAGGAGGAGTTAAAGAAGCGTTGGAGAAAGCAAAAGATTATTTGAATTAAGTTGTAATAGGTCTGTT
>JBDLIB010000205.1:0-4220 GCA_039715085.1 Bacteroidota bacterium
AATAAATAAATTTCGATTTTTGCACCTTTAGGTCAAAATGAAACGAGCGAAATACCTCTATGGCTCTGCCTCGAGGATAGTTCGTTTCAAGAATTTTTTATTAATCCAACTAATAATAATTTGGACTTGTCTTTCCCGTGAAAACGGTAAACATGTAGAATCCATAAAAAACACGAAATAGTACATGAAAAAAAAACATTTCGAAACACAGGCAATAAGAACACAAACCGAACGCTCTCAGTTTAGTGAGCATTCTACACCAATGTATATGACTTCGAGTTTTGTTTTTGATGATGCCGAAGATATGCGTGCTTCTTTTGCCGAAGAAAAAGAAAAAGATCTGTATAGTAGATATACCAATCCTAACACTTCCGAATTTATCGATAAAATTGTACAGATGGAAGGAGCTGAAAGCGGTTATGCTTTCGCGACCGGAATGGCAGCGATATTTTCCACCCTTGGTGCTTTGTTAAATAGTGGTGATCATATTGTGGCTTGCAGATCGGTTTTTGGTTCAACACACACCTTATTTACTAAGTATTTGCCAAAATGGAATATTGAAACTTCGTATTTTAAAGTAGATGAATCCGACAAAATTGAAAGTCTGATCCAGTCAAACACAAAAATTTTATACGCCGAAACACCAACAAACCCTGCAGTTGATATTTTAGATTTAGAGTTGTTGGGTAATATTGCAAAAAAGCATAATATTTTACTGGTAATTGACAATTGTTTTGCAACGCCATATCTGCAAAGGCCAATTGAGTTTGGTGCCGATATCGTTGTGCATTCAGCAACCAAATTAATTGATGGACAAGGAAGAGTTTTAGGAGGGGTTGCGGTTGGAAAATTTGATTTAATTCGCGAAATTTACTTATTTTCACGAAATACCGGGCCGTCAATGTCACCATTTAATGCCTGGATTTTATCAAAAAGTTTGGAAACTCTCGCTGTGAGAGTAGATAAACATTGTGAAAATGCTTTAAAAGTTGCCGGATTTTTAGAAAACCATCCAAAAGTAAATTGGGTAAGATATCCTTTTCTAAAATCTCATCCTAAATATGAAATTGCTAAAAAACAAATGAAATTAGGAGGAAATATTGTAGCTTTCGAGGTGAAAGGTGGAATTGATGCAGGAAGAAATTTTTTAAATAAAATAAAAATGTGTTCTTTGTCGGCTAATTTGGGAGATACCCGAACCATAGTTACGCACCCGGCATCGACTACACACAGTAAATTAAGTGAAGAAGACAGGCTGGAAGTAAGCATAACAGATGGTTTGGTCAGGGTTTCTGTTGGTTTAGAACACATAAATGATATAATAAGTGATTTGGATCAGGCATTAAATAAATAAAAAATGTCATTAGATTTACAGCCGATACACGATACCACAAAAGGTGAAACCAAAAGAAGAAGTGCGGCAAAGGCCGTTACTTGGCGTGTACTTGCAACTATAGACACAGCCATTATTTCTTTTTTGTTGACCGGAAGTGTTAAGATCGCGGTTTCTATTGGTGTTTTTGAAAATATTGCAAAGATTGTTATCTATTTTTTTCATGAAAGAGGGTGGAACTTGGTCAAATGGGGTAAAAGGCCATGCGGCACAGATGAAGATAAAACAAAAGATACAGAAAAAAGAAGCATTTTAAAAGCTGCAACATGGAGTATTGTAGGAGCTATAACGACAATATCGATAGCATATATTTTAACCGTTCCGCTTAAAACATCGATTTTAATTGGAGTAATTGAGATCTTTACAAGATTTCTTTTTTATTTCATCCACGAGCGATTTTGGAATAAGGTCAAATGGGGAAAGAGAAAATCTAAACAGATAGAAACAGAAAATTGAAAAATCACGAATAAGAAAACAGATAAGATCAAAATCAACTATTACCTCGATAACAGGAAAATCATCAATCGAGATAAAAAATCAACCAAATGACCCTAAAAATACCACATAAACATCACACCAAAGGTGAAACCAAACGACGAAGTATGGTAAAGGCTACTACATGGCGTATTATTGCCAGTTTGGATACAACGGTGATTGCCTATTTTGTAACTGGAGGTGATATTAAGCAAGCTATTTCTATTGGAGGTTTCGAGGTTTTAACAAAGTTTGTTATATATTTTTTCCATGAAAGAGCCTGGATTAAAATTAAATGGGGTAAAAGAGTTGAAGATCTGCCCGGAGTAAAAACTGCAGATACAAAAAGGCGAAGTGTAGCAAAAGCAACAACCTGGAGGGTTTTAGGATCACTAGATACTTTTATTCTTTCAAAAATATTTACAAATAGTTATAAGCATGCAACAGCTATTGCCGGAATAGAAATTATCACCAAACCTGTTTTGTACTTTCTACACGAGAGATTTTGGAATAATGTAATTTGGGGTAAAAGAGAATTTGAACAAGTTAGACATGAAGAAGCAAATTGAAGAAATATTAAAAGATAAAATCCTGATCTTAGATGGTGCAATGGGTACCATGATCCAGCAATATAATTTTACTGAAGAGGATTTTAGAGGAGAAAGATTTATAGATTTTCCTGTTCCTTTAAAAGGGAATAATGATTTACTCTCTATAACGCAACCGAAAGCAATTAAAGAGATCCATAGAAAATATTTAGAGGCTGGGGCTGATATTATTGAGACAAATACTTTTTCGGGAACAACTATCGCCATGGCAGATTATCAAATGGAGGATCTGGTGTATGAATTGAATTATGAATCGGCAAAAATAGCTAAGGAAGTTGCTGATGAGTTTACTAAAAACGAACCAGAAAAACCACGTTTTGTAGTTGGGTCTATGGGGCCTACAAATAAAACTGCAAGCATGTCGCCTGAGGTAAATGATCCAGGATATAGAGCTATAACTTTTGAAGAGCTAAAAACTGCCTACAAACAACAAGCAGAAGCATTGATCGATGGAGGCGTTGATTTATTAATGGTTGAAACCATTTTTGATACTCTAAATGCTAAAGCGGCATTATTCGCAATTGAAGAAATAAAAGAAGAACGAAAAATTCATGTTCCGGTGATGGTTAGCGGTACCATTACCGATGCCAGTGGAAGAACCCTTTCTGGCCAAACTGCCGAAGCATTTTTGATCTCGGTTTCACATATTCCGTTATTGACAGTTGGTTTGAATTGTGCTTTGGGAGCAAAACAATTGACACCTTATTTGCAAATAATTTCAGATAAATCAAGCTTCGGAGTGTCGGCACATCCAAATGCCGGACTACCAAATGCTTTTGGAGAATACGATGAAACTCCGCAAGATATGGCCCAACAGATCAAAGAATATTTAGATAAGAATTTAGTGAATATTGTTGGTGGCTGCTGCGGAACAACTCCGGCACATATCAAGGCTATTGCTGAAGTAGTTAAAGATTATAAACCTAGAAGTTAATGGTTTTTAGTTGATGGTTGTCGGTTGTTGGTTGTCGGTTGATGATGAGTAGTTGTTTTAAGATAATTATTAAGGATGAAAGAATATACAGAATTAGAAGTATGGATTGAAGCAAGAAAACTCACGAATATGGCATTCGAAATAAGTAAAAAATTTCCTAAAGCGGAAGTTTATGGATTGACAAATCAATTAAGAAGATGTGCTATTTCAATTCCTTCGAATATGGCTGAAGGTTGTGGTAGACAAACATCAAAAGATACTATTCATTTTTTACATATTGCAAGAGGTTCTTTATACGAGTTAGAAACACAATTATTAATTTCAAGTGATCAGAAATACATATCTATTGAGGAGTTAGATTTATTTACTACACAAATAGTTTCATGCAAAAAACTATTAAATGGTTTTATAAATTATTATAAAAGATTATGAGTTTTAACAACCAACAACCGACAACTAAAAGCCAACAACCAGATAAAAACAACTGCAAGAAATTAAAATTATCAGGACTTGAACCTTTGATCATTGATGAAAACAGCAATTTTATTAATGTGGGAGAGCGAACCAATGTTGCGGGGTCACGTAAGTTTCTTCGGTTGATCAAAGAAGAGAAATACGATGAAGCAATCGAAATTGCCCGTCATCAGGTAGAAGGAGGAGCTCAGATTATCGATATTAATATGGATGATGGTTTGATCGATGGTAAAAAAGCCATGGTTGATTTTATGAACCTAATTGCAGCAGAACCTGATATTGCAAGAGTTCCTATTATGATCGATAGCTCAAAATGGGAGATAATGGAAGCTGGTTT
>JBDLIB010000206.1:0-4206 GCA_039715085.1 Bacteroidota bacterium
ATATTATTTATTTATAGATGAAACTTCAAACGTCCACACATATTTTGATGGTGGATTATTTCTTAAATTTTCAGGTACTAGAATTGTAAATCCTTCTTTGTTACGTTTCCATTTTAATTTCTTTTTGGATCCAAGTAATCTTATTTTTGCTCCTTTTGACGGATTGATAGATTTAATCGTAATTTCAGAAGGGATTTTGTCTTCTCCTTCTTTAGCCATATATAATAAAAAAACATTACCCTGTTTATTTTGAGTCATCCCAATATTATCTTCCTTAAAAGGTTCTATTGGTTTTGTATTATAAATAGCTGTGTTGTTAATTTTCATCCAACCTTCAAATTCTTTTAATAAATCGTAAGCTCCCTGCTGCCATTTTCCATCAGGACCTGGTGCAATATTCAACAACAAATTACCCCCTTTAACAACAACATCTACTAATGTTTGGATTCCTTTTCTGCCATCCATATATTTAGCATTAGGAGAATGGGACCAACCTCCTCCTGAAATAATACAAGACTCCCAAGGATATGGCAATGTTTTATCAGGCACTCTATTTTCCGGTGTTAAATAATTCTGGTTTTTACCATATACAGCTCTATCAACTACAATTAAACCCGGTTGTTTTTCTCTGGCTTTTACTACCAGCTCATCCATTTTAATGTCTTGATTAATCATTCTGTGCTTAAGATATGCTTGGTTATCTTTATTAAGTTTTTTGGTAGACCAATCCATAATTTCTTCTTTTGAGGCTTTAGCAACCCAACCTCCATCAAGCCAAAGAATATCTACTCTACCATAATCTGTCATTAGTTCCATAATCTGATTATGTGTAAATTCTATAAACTTATTCCACTTTTCAGGATTTTCTTCCGGTGAGTAGTTCACGTTTCTATCCCTTGGTGGATATTTAGGGTCCCAATAATATTCTGAATGCCAGTCGGGTTTTGAAAAATAAGCTCCTGTCCACAGGCCTTCTTTTCTAAATGAATTAAAAATCTCCTTTGTTACATCTGCTTTAGGATGTGTAGAAAAAGGTGTTTTCTTATCGGTTATTTTATAGTCGGTGTATTTAGAATCAAACATGGTAAACCCATCATGGTGCTTTGTAGTAAACACCACATATTTCATACCGGCTGCTTTAGCTGCTTTGGCCCATTTATCGGGATTAAAATCAACAGGATTAAATGTAGTCTGAAGCGCTTCATACTCCTGTTTATAAGCAAAATAATCATCAGGATTACTCCCTTTTTTCCGTTTGCACCAAGGGTATTCTTCCGGTGAAATTGACCATGATTCTACAATACCCCATTGGCTAGAAGCCCCCCAATGCATTAATAAACCAAACTTTTTACCTTGCCACTCATCTAACTTTTCCAAAACCAGTGAATCAGTCTCGGGTACATATCTCTCCTCTTCATAAATTGCTTGTGAAAAAGCATTTAATGAAATTAATACTAATACTACTGCTAATTTTTTTTTCATTACTCTAAATTTATTTATTCTTACTTTTTTATTCCCCTAATTTAAAATTCCTTTTTCGTGCATTTTGGATATATTCAAATTTGATATAATTGTTATTATCTCCTGTAGTATTCGAACTTCTAAATACTATATCATTACATTACTCAATACATATTTCATCTATAAACAACCAAACACTATCATTTGGAGTTCTTTTTAAACTACTTGCTTTAACTTTAACATATCTTACGTTCCGTTCTTTAAAGCTTACTTCAAAATCCATTAATTCCGATTTTATATTTTTTGCGTACTCTCTTTTAGTCTCTCCTACTTTTTCATAGGAGATTCCATCAGTAGATACGGAAACCTCTACACTCGTTGGATAATAAATTCCTGGGCCCTGATTCTCCATGGAACCTACACTTACTTTACTTATTTGCTCTTCCTTTTCCAAATCTATAGTTACTTCCATATCATTTCCTAACCAAGCTTGCCATTGACCATCGTGGAAATTTTTTGTTCCACGCAGGATATTTACCATTCCAAAAGTTCCTGCGCCCTGGTATTTATCATGGTATATATCTTTATATGTAACTTTTTTACCAACACCCTTATGAAATTTTATAGTTTTTTCAAATTCTTTGCCAATTGGTTTATCATTTTGAAATAATGAAGCTTTGACCGTAGTAGTCTCTGTAAGTTGAATCGGTTCTGTAAACATCTTTGCGTTTTCAGTTAAACTACTGCCATTCAAATTATATCGAATATCTGAATTTGGAAATTCATTCTTAAAGGTTAAATTAACGGATCTGTTTTTCAGATCTGTTTTTTCATCAGTAGTAACCAAATAAGCACTCTTTGCATAATTTATTCCCAAATATTCATATCTCTTGAACATAGAAGTTATTCTTGATGAAAAATTTTTCCAATCACGTAATTCTTTTGGGCTCCAAACAGTTTCAGATAAAGCCGATAATCGTGGATAAATCATATATTGTGAATGCTCATTAGTAGTAATAAATTCTGACCATAAATTGGCCTGGCCACCTAAGACATGGCTGGCTTCTTCTTCAGACATACCATCAACTACCGGATCAAATTGATACACTTTACTCAATGGTAAAAACCCTCCAAATGCCAGAGGCTCTTCATTCTGAGGCCCTTGATAATGATCAAAATAGCAATGTGTTCCCGGTGTCATTACAACATCGTGTCCCTGTTCCGCGGCTTCCAATCCTCCTTTCACACCTCTCCAGCTCATTACTGTTGCATCAGGTGCTAAACCTCCTTCTAAAATTTCATCCCATCCAACTAACTTTTTACCATTTGAATTGATAAATTTTTCTATCCTTTTCACAAAATAACTTTGTAATTCTTCCACATCATTTAAACCTTCAACTTTCATTCTTTTTTTACAGTGAGGACAAATCTTCCAATTTGTTTTGGTAGCTTCATCTCCTCCAATATGAATATACTTGGAAGGAAAAATATCCATCACTTCTAACAACACATTTTCTAAAAACTCAAATGTACTGTCCTTTCCTGCGCAATAAATATCTGTATTTGGCCAGACACCTCCCGAAGGTACACCAATAGGTTTTTCAAAACATGATAGCTCCGGATACGAAGCAACAGCGCTTGAAACATGTGCCGGCATTTCAATTTCGGGAATAATCTCAATATTTTTTAATTGCGCATAGGCAACTAATTCTTTTAAGTCTGCTTGCGTTAAAAACCCACCATAGGTTCCTTTTTCTTCTGGAGTTACAGATTCTCTTTCTTTCCAATGCTTATCTTCCTGGTCAACTCTCCATGCCCCAACCTCTGTCAATTTTGGGTATTTTTTTATTTCTATTCGCCATCCTTGATCATCTACTAAATGCAAATGCAGTACATTCATCTTATGCATTACCAAACCATCAATAACTTCTTTTATATATTCTTTATTAAAAAAATGACGTGATAAATCCAACATCAATCCTCTCCATTTAAAACGTGGTTGATCTTGAATTGTAAGATTTGGAATTACCCAATCTGTATTCGATACAATTTCTTTACTTTCGATAGTTACCGGTAACAACTGACGAATTGATTCTAATCCATATATAAAACCGGCATTTTCACTAGCTTTAATGCTAATTATTTCTTTATTCACAGTTAAATTATAACCCTCTGTAGTAAGACTTTCGTCAATAATAAATTGAATATAATTTTTTTGAGGTTTAGTATCTAAAACTTTAAGATCCCACCCGGCAGCTTTTTTAAACTTGTTTACTAATGTCTTGGCAATTTCTTTTTGCGATGTATTAGCAACTACAAACTGCGTGTCTTCCGAAAATTGAAACACGCCTTTATCCAGTTTTAATTCTACCGGTTTTGGAATAATTTGAATATCCCCTTCAGTAAAAGTTTTATCTTTTTCACATGAATTCAAGATAAAAACAAAAATTAAAGCTATACTTTTATATATAAGTCTCATTTGATGTATATTTTTATATTACTTAATGCACCCGTTGTGCATTATGATTTAAGGTAAAAATAAATTTGGTTTTATATGTTCACTTGCTTTGCGCTTTTTAATCAACTCTTCCAACAGGCCTGTTTTCTTCTCCTTCCATTTCATACAGGCTATCTCCTAACCTTTTCCTCATATCTTTTGCAAGCAATTTTATTTTTTCAACTACTTCAGGGTTTTGGGCAGCCACATTTTTTGTTTCACTAATGTCATTAGACAGGTCGTACAAT
>JBDLIB010000207.1:0-4168 GCA_039715085.1 Bacteroidota bacterium
TCTTCCTTAATAATCAGGTAGGCATTGTAGTAGCCTTCTTCGTTTAATTCAAACTTAGCATAACATATTGAATCTTTCACAACCTCAACATCCTCTTCTTTACCCTCGGGGGACATCAAAGTAAGATCATAATCTGACTTTTCATCAAGGCATGTATATTTAGCATCTCTTACAGAGCTTCCTTTTCTTAACCATTGGATATATTTTTTTGGAGTAGGCCTGTAAGGCTTCTTGCCTTTTTTATCTGTGCTTTTTCTATCCCCTTTTTTTGCAGAATCTTTTACTGTCTTATTATATCCACTCCTTTCCTTATCACCCCTGCTATTTGACTTACCTCCACGTCTTTTTGCTTTTAAAACAGACAAGCGGTGCATTCCGTATGTTTCCACACTTTTCTCCATACTTTTCGGAGGTGTATTTGATAGCCAGATTGCATCCTGTGCATTGATCTGAAAACCAAACAAAAGAAAACAAATAAATATTGTATTTTTTATGACCTTGTTCATATACAAAAGATTAAGTTGATATTTAAAAGAATGGCAACAATCTGACAATATTACTATTGCCATTCTTCTCTCTAACTAATTAATTAAAATTTATATGAAATCGAAGCATTGACATTGACCGGCCAACCGGGAATATACCTTTTCTCCCAGTATGTTTGACGGGTAGTACGATCATATACTTCAGAAGCATTTGCATAAGCAGCATAATTTGTATCAAATAAATTGTTTACAGCCAATGATGCATTCAAATTATTCCATTTATACATCAATTTCATGTTTACTAATGAATGCCCTTCGTACTCATTAACTTCCTCATTATCCATATAATAACTATCTACAAATTTGAAATCAAGTGCAGCTGTAAGTCCGAATTTAAATCCATACCTCAACCCGGTATTGAATGTGTTGTTTGGTGTTTTCCTTAACTCATTATCACCATATTCTGGATTGTTATCAAATCTTGCATCCAGGTATGAATAATTTGCATACACATTAAATAATTTGGTGAAATGATACTCAATCGAAGTTTCTATTCCATTATGTTTAGTCTCTCCGATATTTTGATATACAGGAGTTTCAGGATCTATTTCAGGAATAATTTCGGTGGAAACCTGATCGGTAAAATCCATCTTGAACAGTGATGCCTGATAAATGAATTTATCATGAATATCACCCCTTATCCCCAACTCATAATTGGTCAAATATTCCGGCTCCAGATCGGGGTTAGGCAATGTAGGGGAAGGATAAGAACTTCCTACGAACAATTGGGAGACCTGTGGCGGATTGAATCCTCTGGCCACATTGCCAAAAACGGTCACATTTTTTGTTGGATTGTATGCAAATCCAAACTTCGGGCTAAATGAAGATACATCATTTGTTGAAGAAGTATTTCTCTCACCTTCGTTAAGATTATCATCCCAGTCATAATCAACCCGATCATATCTTATTCCGAAGGTTAAAGCCAATTTATCAGTCAACATGAATTCATCTTCAAAATAAATTCCTGTCATATTATATGAGCTTTCTCCGTCACTTGTTTGTCTGCCAATTTCACCAGTTTCTGTATCTCTTCGATAAGTTTCATCAAGTCCTTTCTCATTAAGTAAACTTGCACCCACTATTATCGAATTCTTCTTACCGATAACCTCATGCGACCATTGACTTCTGATCTCGCCTCCAAAAGTATTTATATCATCTTCAGACCAGTTACTGTCAGAATAAAAGCCTTCGCTTTCCTTTTTCCTGAAATATGCATTGGTAAACATATCTATGTTTTCGCCAAAGTTTTTGGTATAAACCAGGTTCGTCCTAAAAAATATTTTATCCAGAGATGCAAACCTGTTTGATCCTTCTCTTGACCCTTCTTCATATTCTTCTTCGCTTAAAGTGCCCGGTACATCCATATCATTATCTATGTAATCAGATGTAAATTGCAGTTTTCCCGAATTTTTGAATTGCTGGGTAAGCTTCAACCCAATCCTTGAAGTAGTTGACCCACTTCGGTCAAGATAACCGTCATTAGTAAAATATTTACCTTTTACCATATACCTGAATCCGTTTGTCCCCCCGTTAACATCTCCCGAAAGTGTCATCGAATTATAGCTTCCATAAGAAGCTTTTGCCTTCCCATGAAAGCCTTTTTTAGGTGTTTTTTCAACCACATTAATCACACCTGTTATACCATTGGGTCCGTATAAAGCTGAAACAGGCCCTTTTAAAACTTCTATTTTTTCTGCATTTTCAAGATCTACTCCTTCAAAATCAGTACGTCCCATTGCCTCTGTCAATGAAACTCCGTCAACTAAAACCAGTATTCCTCTTGTTACATGCGAATGAAGCCCAACCCCTCGAAAACTCACTACACTCATTTCATTATGGTATCTGTCCTCTGTAAAAACTCCGGGAATACGGATAAGGGTCTCTTCCATATTTCTTCCTTCGGTTCTTTCAATTTCCATTTTATCGATTATATAGACAGGAGAACCAATTTTATCAATGGTCTTATGGATTTTTGTTGCAGCTACAGTCACCTCTCCCAGCTTTATATCTCCTGCTTTCATGGAAAATGCCACTTGGGTAATTTTATCTGCCTCAACCTTGATGTTGGAAATCGTATCGGCCACATATCCCATTACATACGAGTACAGGGTGTATTTACCTGGTTTAATGTTCTTTATCTCGAAAACCCCTTTCTCGGATGCTGCAGTTCCCTGAGCTGTTTCCAGTACTAAAATTTCAGCGTTAGAGATCACCTTTCCTGTTTCTTTATCTGTTACAGTTCCGCTTATACTTCCTGTACTTTGTGCAATTCCGGTGATTACAAAGAACAAAAAGGATAAACTAAATATATATTTTTTCATTTATCGAGTTGTAAATAGTTTAATTATAGATTACTAGATCCTTGATATTTCAAGCATCAATTCAATTTCTCAATATCCAGGTACATTCAATTATCATACAAAAAAGCAAGTTTCATGTATAAATAGGGGGGAAGTCATCAATCTAAAAAAAGCAACATAGATCATCATAATCATTCGATTGCATTACCAGATTAAAAAACCAAAAAAAAAGAGAAAACTAATAAGTATACGCTTATAAATAAGTTACTTATTTAAGTATTACAAATAACTTTATGAAATGTGTTTAGGAGGAGGTGAAGGGACTTTTAAATAAACTGAAGACAGATCATTGTTTTTAGAATATAATAATTTGTCGATAAGTAATTGTGGAATAAAATAATCTATTTTTAATGATGAGCTATAAACAAATAGGTTTATAGTGTTATTTGTTTCCTGAGAATTTGGCATATCATTATTATCCGATTTATTCTCAAGTGCCCTGGAAAAGATCGCTTCAAGATAAGCTAAATCTCCTTTTAATATATTTATCCTTTCAGTTGCTCCATTTTTAATACAAAGTTTCGTTTTTGGATTTGAGCTTTGGTTATATAGGTGTAAATACCCAGGTATAGTAGGAAATATAACTAATAGAAAAAGAAAAGCACTATTTATTACTATATTTTTCATGAAATTTGAAACAATTTAACAAGTAGTGATTCAAGCAGTAAAAATTATTCTCTTAATAGTTTTGATATAAATTGAAAATCACTATTTATTATAGTGCTAATATATAAATATTTGTCCTTTTTATATTCCTTCTTTAAGTTTTATTGTTTTCAATTTTTTTATTAGGAAAAATCCAGAATTAATTGTTGTCTGTAGGTTTAGGCAGTATGATTCATTATAAAAAAGGGAACAAAAATGAAAAAAAGAGAGGTAAAAAACAAAAATCAATTTTTTAAAACCTTAAATTACAATGAGTTAGAAGTTAAAAAAAGGTGTCTATTTGCCGATACAGGAAGTGGTTATATTTGATAATCAAATACTTATATGGCATGGGCAACAAACGGGCACAGAAATAAGTTGAGTAAAGGAAGATAAAAACAAATTAAGAATAGATAGATTTTATTTTATTACACCGGTTTTTTTGTGTAACGCTATCTACCAAATGAACTATATTTTTATATTAGTGGCTTTTTATACTTAAAATATAAGGTTAAAGGTAATCAGATCCATAGTCCAAAGTATAAGCATTAGGATATATGGTTGATATTTATCATTATTCTTTTTGTCATAAAGTATTAGACTTATTAGTATTAAGTA
>JBDLIB010000208.1:0-4129 GCA_039715085.1 Bacteroidota bacterium
ACATTAAATAATATTAATTAAATAATTTAATTAAACAACTTTAACAAACAGAAAAACAGATAAATAAAAGATAAAATAAAAATTAAGAAACTATTTACGTAACATATGTTACTTATATTGCAGTATATAAAAAGTTCGAAATTTTAAATTTAAACAAAATTGAAGAAAATGTTAAATTTCACTATTTTTTATTGATGATATTTCAAAGAGTTTGATCAGGTTTTGAGTAATATAATGATATTAATTCAAAAAAATAAATGATAATTGATATTTTTGTGTAAAATATTGGTTTTTTCTTAAATTAAAATCGATATGAATATCAATATTAGCAAAATTAAAATATCTTGAAAATTACTTTTTTAGGTACCGGTACTTCTCAAGGAATTCCTGTTATAGGATGCACTCATGAAGTTTGTTCTTCTAAAAACCCAAAAGATAAAAGGTTGCGTTCGTCTGTCTTAGTTCAATGGGATGATCAAACTATTGTAATTGATTGTGGCCCGGATTTCAGGCAACAAATGCTTGCAAATAAAGTAACTGATATTAATGGGATCATTTTTACCCATTTTCATGCAGATCATACTGCAGGTTTAGATGATATAAGGCCTTTCTCTCAAAAATATGGGTGTGTTCCTTTGTATGGCGAAAAAGAAGTAATTGAAAATTTAGAAGAGAGATATGAGTATATTTTTACTAAAGAGAATAAATACTGGGGTGCACCAAGCGTTGAAATCAATATTATTGAGCATGAACCTTTTAAATTAGGTGGGATAGAAGTCATTCCAATCAAAGTTAAACACGGCAGACTTGACATTTTTGGATTTAGATTTGATAATCTTGCATATATCACAGATGGTAGTTCGGTTCCGGATAAAGAAAAGGAAAAACTCCAAAATTTGGATATTTTGATAGTAAATGCCTTAAGAATCGAACCCCATCCTACACATTTTAACTTACAGGCTGCACTTAACCTGATAGAAGAAGTGCAACCAAAAAAAGCGTATTTAACTCATATCAGTCACAGATTGGGATTCCATGATGAAGTTTCAAAAATTCTTCCTGAAAATGTATTTTTGGCCTATGATGAATTGGTGGTTTCTTCTTTTGCAAATTTATAAGATAGTTACCTTCTCTGTGGTGATTGGTTATCTTATGAGTGGACTCAGGTGAAATTGAATTTTAAATATCAAATATTCAATTTTTATTATAATCATCCTGTAGTATAGGAACTATTTCCTGGAGATCATCTATGGGTTTACTGATGAGTTTTGGAGCTTTAAATCTGTATCCTATAAAAACAAGGAATGAATTGGCTGATGTATGAAGGTCTAAACTTTGTTTTCCAATATCTCCTTTAATGATCCTGTTATTCCATTCAACACCAAAAAAATACTTTTTTGAATTATAACCGGCTGCAAATCCACTTTGTAAAGAAAATATGGGGTCGCTATAACTCTTATCATAATCGTTATTGTTTTCGTAAGTAGTTATATTATAAAAATCATATCCGGCTCCAGCATTTGCATGAACGTTTGCATACCAGTATTTCTTATATACAAATGTATGATAATACCCTGCGTTTAATAAAGCGCTAAACCCTTTAAAATCATTATAGGGAGCTCTTTCTTGTTCACTTTTAAAAGGGTTTAGCATTTTTTCAGAACCGTGTATTTTATAGAGCCAGTACTGTATTCCCGGCATAAAGCTACCTGCGCTTTTTATTTGGATCTCTGTTTGTGACTTTATTGCCCTTACCGAATAATTCTTATTGAATTTATAGGAAGAACTACCCGAAAACATATTGGTTTTCAGGTCGGGTAATTGGTAATGTATATCATTAATGTCATCCATTTCAAATTCTTCGTTGTTCTTTACATAGAAACCTTTTATGTAATTATATTCAAATTTATGAGACCATTCATTGAATAAGAAACCAATTCTGAATTTAAATACATCGGTCTCTCCTTTGTTTACTTTTGCATCATCTGATATTCCTGTCCTGATCCCAAGTCTGACAGAAGCAAACTTATAATTGAAACCTAATGAATAGCGGGTAGTGATATTTGGTGAGATCTTGGCTGTTTTTCCTTCAAAGGGTATATGAAGCGTGTTGATATCATTTTCAATATTGAATTTTACGTTCAATTGGTTTTTGTGATATTCAATATATGGATCTTCCGGGATACTATCATTTAACCCGGTTGCATATATAGATATACTCCAAACAAAAACGGAAATAAAAATTATAACTTTCATTTTATCAGCTATTTATAACCTTTAACATCTTCTTACTATATAGGACTATCACAAAATCACCTATCTTAACCATGAATATCCTATATTCACGTAAAAAGCCCAATCTTCAGGGCCCCTGGCAATATCCACACCTACTTTAGTTCCCATATCCCTGATAGCCAGAAATCTGATCCCGGCACCTACATTCCATGCCAGTTCTTCATAATCAAGATCGTTATAAGATTCAAATGCAGCCCCTATACCCGCAAATGCAACCATACCCCATCGAGGTTTAATGTCGAATAACTGCTCTGTCTCAATTAAAGCTGTAAAGTCACTTTGATACCGCATTGCAGGAATACCTCTTAAACTAACATAAGGTTTAGAATAGAATGGTTGTTTACCTGTAGATAGATTTGATTCTATCCTTATTGCAGGAGTCCATATACTATTAATTGGTAAAAAAGAAAAGTATGAAAAACTTAATTCTCCCCAGTTTCGGTTGCTTCCCAAAAATTCAAGGTTTTGCAAATAACTTAGTGATATTTTACTTCCTTTGGTAGGGCTTAAAAAATTATTCAGATTATCAAATTCCATGATTGCTGTTATACCACTATTGATAAAATCAAAATCCTCCTTGAAAATATTTACAAAATCAGGATCTGTATGATGCGGTATTTTATTGTCGGAAAACTGATATTTAGCTCCCAGAAAAAAATCACTGTCACCTAACCTAAAGCTAAGTTGTTGTAAAAAAATAAATACTTTTTGGTCAAAGTTTACCTTATCTGTACGTAAGATATTTTGTAATGTTTTATTGGATATATAATAATCCAATGTGAGCTTACCATAGCCTGTTAAACCACGATACCTTACTTTATCATCTTTCCAAAATCCTATATATCCGCCACCTGCAAACCAACTTCCATTACTTGTAAGTCCTGTCAAAGCAACAAGAATATCCGGTTCTTTTTTAGGAATTAAATATAAAATACCTCCTATGGCTCCATATCCAACAGCCGGTTCCGTAACAGGTAGTAATACAGGAAGAATTTGCTTTTTCTTAGTAACAGTTTGAGTAGTATCTACTTTACCTACTGTTTTTTCAATTTTAACAGGATCCTGGGCGTGTAATGACCAATTCAGGCTGTAAAAAAATATACATAATAAAATTATATATTTTAACATTTTGGTTAGTGGTTAAGGTTGATTTCAATATAAAAGTAAGATTAATATATCAAATCACCAAAATCAAATGCTCTAATTGAGTTAAAATCAAAATGTTATTTGTGTTTAAGTTTTGAATTTTGAGTTGTGAGTGAGAATGTTTTAATCAGGTAATTAACAAATTTTCAAATCAACTCAGCATTTAACAGTAAGGTGCGCAAAGTTATTCGCAAAGTACATAAGGCGAAAGTTTATTTGTGATTATTCCGATTAAGTGTAACTATAAATTCACGACTTGTTACTTGTTATGAGTTTTTAGTATTGAATTTTTAGTTTTGAGTTCCGTAATCAGCACATCTTCAAATTAACACATTTTCAGTTTTTAAATCAGCTCATCTTAAAATTGGACTATTTAAATTTATAATAAACGCTGAAAATGATTTGTTCAGGGCGTGTGTCGATTCTAATTTGGTTATCTATGTCTTGAACAAATTTAGATTCCGTACTGCTTAAACCCCTTTCCCATCTTATGTCTGCACCAATGTGCCCTAACTCGAGTCCTGCACCCACTTGCATACCTATTGAAAAATCATCAGAACTTATTTCATCAAAATCAAAGTCTTTGTAGTCAAAATCTGTATCTAAAATATATTGAAAAGAAGGGCCGGCAAAGAATCTTCCCATTTCTAAGAATTTAAATCCTAACAAAACAGGAATGTCCACTTTT
>JBDLIB010000209.1:0-4114 GCA_039715085.1 Bacteroidota bacterium
GAAGCTGTCCATAAAGCTTGTTTGTGTTATATTGTCTTTATCAAAATCAAGAGAAAACTCTTCTTTAGCCGAACTTAAAGAATTTTCAAAGTTTTGCAGATCACCAAAATCGTAAGTGTAAGTAGGACCATTTTGGAGGAATGATTGATCTTGGTGTTTTTTGTGTTTCTCTTTGTCAAGAGCTTCACTTTTAATATAAATTTGGGCGATATCAGAATTAACAATGACGATTTTATCAACATCATTTTCTTCTAAAATCTGTTTAAATTCATTTTCCGATAATTTGGAGCTAACCAAATTCGCACTGTTAAAAAATTGATAACCTAATAAAAGGGCAAAAATTATTCCGTAGATCCAATAGAAATTGAATTTGAAATTAAATTGCTTAAAATTATCCTTATTAGCTTTCTTATTATTTTGATTCTTTTCGTTGCTCATTTTTTTGATTAAATTTTAGTAAGCAGTTTCAATATTTGTGATTTTTGCATCTCCCCAAAGCCCTTCCAGGTTATAGAATTCACGGATTTGTTTTTGAAAAACATGCACTACTACATTTACGTAATCGATCAATACCCATTCGGCATTATTTTCTCCTTCAACATGCCAGGGTTTATCTTTTATATTTTTGCTTACAACTTTTTGAATAGATCCTGAAATTGCATTTACCTGTGTGTTTGAGTTACCGTCACAGATAACGAAATAATCACAAACAGAGTTTTCAATTTCTCTTAAATCCAATATAGTAATATTCTCCCCTTTTACTTCTTCAATTCCTTTTATGATGTTGGTTATTAGCAGATCAGGGCTTGATGTTGTTTTTGTCATTTAAATTTTTTTGGATTTCTGCAAATGTATTACATTTTTGTCATTTTAAAGCTTTCAATTTCTATATATTGCAGTAAATTTACTTCGCTTAAAATACATCTTACGAATGAAAATAGTCAAACTTGATGCCATAAATTCAACAAATTCCTTTTTGAAAGAGATGGTCAAAGAGGAAAGTACAGATAACTGGACAATAGTTAGTACCGATTTTCAAACAAGCGGAAGAGGGCAGTTGCATACAAAATGGTTTTCTTTTAAAGCTAAAAATCTCTTGTTTAGCGTGTTAATTAGATTTGATAATTTTGAAGTTTCAAAACAGTTTTATTTGAACTGTGCAGTTTCCTTAGGTATTTATAAGGCACTGGAAAAATATAATATTCCGAATTTATCTGTGAAATGGCCAAACGACATAATGGCAGATAAGAAAAAATTAGGGGGGATCTTAATTGAAAATACGATACAAAACAGTAAAATTAAATATGCTGTTGTCGGAGTTGGAATTAATATAAATCAGGACTATTTTCCAGAATATTTATCCAAAGCAATTTCTATAAAGGAAATACTCAAGAAAGATCTTGATAGAGATCAAATTCTAATGGAAATTATCAATTCAATCCAAAAATATATTGAACAGCTTGAGAATGAAGAGTATGATGTTTTAAAAAATGAATACGAGCAGGTTTTGTTTAAAAACGGTTTGCCTCAGATGTTTGAAGATCAACTTCATAACAGGTTTCAAGGAATAATTACAGGAGTTTCAGAAGAAGGTAAGTTAAGGGTGGAAATGGAAGATGAATCCATAAAAGAATTTGGATTTAAGGAGATTAAATTTTTATAAACCCTGCAAGATTAAAGCTTTGTTTTAAAAAGTGGTTAAGGGTGTGATAAACTTCTTTGTTTTTTTTCGCCAGGTTCGCAAAGTTTCGCAAAGAATACCTTCATTCTATTGTTCCGCCGCTTTATCATTTCCGTCTTCAGCCTTCGGCCTTCCAGCCATTCTTCTCAATTCTTCCCGCTCTGCGAGTGCTTAGTGTTGAGTTTTTCTAGTTTAAAGTCTTCATCTCAAATTAATATTCCATCACTCTTATCATCTTCAAATCATTTCATTTTCAAATTCTCAAATCAATTCGTACTTCTTTTTTCAATTCATCCATAAAAAATGACAGTTCGGTAATTATAAATTTTTTATAGGCTATATGTGAAAGATATTTGTTTAGAAATTAAGTTTAACCTAAAATTAAAATGACATGCTTAAAATTATTGTAACACTCTTAGCGTATTTGATAAGTATTATAACACTTGCACAAAATACGAATGAAAATTATTCGAATGAAGATAGACTATATTCCATTTCAGCAACAGTTAATAATGTGATCTCTGATTCAGGTTCGGTAAAATTTGCATTATATGATTCAGAAGATGGATTTAAGCAAAGAAAACCAATAAAAGCAGTTAGTTCAAAAATTAAAAACGGTATAACCACAGTTAATTTTGAAGGTTTAGTTTCTAAAACTTATGCAATACTTTGTTATCACGATGTAAATGATAATGGTAAAATGGATTTTCAAAATAACGGAATGCCTTTAGAAGATTATGGAGCTACCAATAATGTTATGAATTTTGGTCCGCCCAAGTATAGTAATGCAAAGTTTGAATTGAAAGATAAAGACCTTACATTTGAGATAAAGTTTTAATCCTGAGCCCGTCTGTCGGAATAGAGGTTTATTTCAGGGGCTGTTCTTAAATAAGAAATTAGTTTGTAATATGAGTAACTTGATTAGAATAAGTAAGATAGCTTTTATAATAGGTATAGTTGTGTTTGTTATTGGGACTTGGTTTTTCTCAGATGGCTTTCAGAAACCTTTAGATGAAATGTTAATTTCATTTGCTATTCACCAGTTATATGCTTTCGTTCTTACATTTATCAACTCATATTTTTTCGATTTTATTAGTACTAGAATAAACTGGGAAAAGAATTTTATAAAAGCCATCTTTTATGGTTTTACAGGATCTGTGCTTTTAACGGTTTTAGCATTGATTATATTACGGTTTATAGTGGTTGTTTATTTTTTGGGTGGTAATCCCGAAACATTTTTAAATAATTCTAAATCTTATTTTATATTCAGTCTTTCGATAACAATAAATGTTAGTTTATTTTTTTATATATTTTATTTCTATAATGCTTCTACAAAGAAAAAAGTAACCGATTCTGAAGTAGTTGCAAAAACAGAAACGGCAAAATATGAATCGTTAAAAAGTCAGTTAGATCCACATTTTTTATTTAATAGTTTAAATGTACTTACTTCTTTAATTGGAGAGAATCCGGCTTTAGCCGAAAAGTTCACGACTAAATTATCAAAGGTTTATCGTTATGTGCTGGAACAAAAGAACAAAGACCTTATATCATTGGAGGAGGAGCTGGAATTTGCAAAAATTTATATGGAGTTGTTAAAAATGCGATTTGAAGATGCTGTAGAATTTGATATTCCGGAAAACGTTGGTAATCCCGAATTAAAAATCGTACCCTTATCATTACAAATTTTACTGGAAAATGCAGTGAAGCACAATGTAATAAGTACTGATAGCCCTTTGACCATTAAAATTTATGAGGATAATGGTTATTTAACAGTAGAGAATAGGATAAATAGAAAATCTGTAGTAGAAAAAAGTACAAAAGTTGGGTTAAATAATATTAAAGAGAGATATGCATTAATTACCAAAAAGCCTGTTAGAATACAGGAAGAGAATAAGTTATTTAAAATTACCTTACCGTTATTAACACAAAAAATCAAGGCCATGGATACAAATAGAATTGAAGAGAGCAGGTATATACGGGCAAGAAAAAAAGTAGAAGATATCAAAGGATTTTATAGTAGTTTGATTTCATATTGTTTGGTTATACCATTTTTGGTATTTATCTGGTGGAGATTTACGCCGCATTCTATTCAATGGTTTTGGTTTGCTGCTTTTGGTTGGGGATTAGGATTGGTAATACAAGGATTTCAAGCGTTTGGTTTCCCTATTTTAAGTGCTGATTGGGAAGAGAGAAAGATCAAAGAAATTATGGAAGAAGATGAAAAGCAAATGTGGGAGTAGCTATTGAGAGAATGAGTCAATGAGGCAATATTACAATGATTTGATAATTTGAAGATTTGAAAATTGGATGAATTGTATCATTAAATCATTAGATCATTGTATCATTAAAACATTAACCCTTAAAGTATTAAAAAATGAAAGAATATAACGAATTAGATAAATATGAAAGAGCCAAAAAACAGGTAAAAGAAAT
>JBDLIB010000210.1:0-4083 GCA_039715085.1 Bacteroidota bacterium
TTAACTTTTTCACTCGTATAAATCTATTCATAATTATTTTATAATCTTACCCCTATGCCAAACTCAATTGATTCTGCCCTTGCCGCATGTGCCTTAACAGATAAGGATCCAAACAATTTATCTCCAAAATAATATTTTAACCCTGCCCTTTCGTAAACCACTTTTTCATAGTTTACCGGATCGTAAATGTAAAATCCTATTTGGGTGATAAAAGATATTCTATTGATAAATAACTCGTGTCCGGCAAAAAGTCCTAATCGGGTATAATGATAAGGATCTTCCTGCAGGTTATTGATAGCATTATTATATTTTATGTACTCTTTCAAGAAAAGAGAGAAGAAGACATCGGTTCCTAATTGAATAGAGCTTAGGTGTGATAGTCGTTTATCAGCATAGAATGATCCGGTAAAAAAAGGATAAGTGCCCGCATTTACAATTTCGGCTTCATTATAGCCGGTTCTAAATGCGAAATTGTATTTTACAGGTTCTTTATAAATTGTTTTTTCTCTATGGATATATTCTTTGACCTCTGAATCATAGAAATTGTAATTTATTCCTAAGTTAATGCTATAGATGTTCACACCATTGTTTGGTGCAATCGTATTTCCGTTTGAAGAATGGATAAAATTGATACCTGTAGTCAGGTCAATGTTTTTAAAAAGGTTTCTTTTATAGTTTAACATTGTATAAGCACTGGAGTTGAAATGAGAACCGAAAGCAATATTTTTACTATTATTAACTTTGTTATATGGGTTTGTTATGTATGTTATACCAAAGCCAAATCTGAGAAAGAACTCATTATTATCTTTTTTTCTATCTCCAAAATAGAAATTATAGTGACCGTATAACCCATACCCTTTTCCTAAATCCCGGTTTTTAAAATCCTGTGAAACAAATGAAACTCCCATGTCGGGGTAATTAAACCTTTCTTCCCAATCATTTTTACCATAGGTTTCTTTGTTCCAGCCTAAGATAATACCGGTTGGATGTCCTTTTATAAGATGTGTAACACTCTTGTTAAAACCCAATATATTTCCGTAATAATAATCTGCCTGGATACTTGAGAATTCTTTGTTTTCCTGTCCGTAAAAAATATAGCTTATAAGGATTAAAACAGGAAGAATCAAATTTTTGAAGTTCATTACTATGATGGGCTGAGGATAAAATGGTTGATTATTTACCATTAAAAGTATTCATGGTATTATTTATTCCTGCCAATCCGAAAGATACGATAGCCTTGTTGATGGTTTCTATTCTTTGGGGTAATTTATCCTGTTCTTCTTCCGACCATTTTCCCAGAACAAAGTCAACTTGTTGTCCTTTTTTATATTCAGCACCAACACCAAATCTTAACCGGGGATATACATTGGTTTGTAAAACATCCTGAACATTTTGCATACCGTTATGGCCTCCGGCACTTCCTTTATTTTTTAAGCGAATTGTTCCGAAAGGAATATTTACATCATCGGTAACCACCAATAAATTTTCAAGAGGTATTTTTTCTTTTTCCAACCAGTATTTTATTGCTTTTCCGCTAAGATTCATATAAGTACTTGGTTTAAGAAGGATAAAAGTTCTTCCTTTAAATCTAAACGAAGTTAAATCGCCCAATTTTTTTGTTTCAAATTTAATATCTCTTTCTCCGGCAAGTTTGTCTAAAACAGAAAAACCGATATTATGCCGGGTATTTTCATATTCTCTGCCGATATTACCTAAACCAACGATTAAAAATTTTTTCATAAAGTCTTTGTTTGCACTTTTAGAGGAAAAAAGATCAAGAAATTTATTGAAATAATTCATTTAAAAAATTAATAGTATAAAATCCAGATCCCGCTAGATACTGAAACAAGTTCAGCACAAGTATCGGGGTTTGTTCGAACTAACTGATTATAAAAGCCTTTCGAGTATTTTATAATCAGAGTCTCAAAAATATAAAAAAAGCTGCCTTTAAAGACAGCTTTTAATATTTTAAATAGTGAAAGATCTATTCTTCACCAGAATCATCACTTGGTTCTTCAGCTAAAGCTGCAGGAATTTCGTCTGCATCTGTATCTCCGCCTTCTTCAGATTCAATATCATCTAATGCCATAGCCAAACGAGAAACTCTCACTTGTACAACAACCATATCATCAGGGTGAATAAATGAATAATTACCTGTTTTCAATTCAGAAACATAAATTTTATCACCGATATCCAATTTAGAAATATCTGCAAGGATAAAATCAGGTAAGTTGCTGGGTAAAGCTCTTACTTTTAATTTTCTGTTAGGGAAACGTAAGTTACCACCATTTATAACACCAGGTGCAGTACCTTCCAGTTTTACAGGTATATTAAATGTAACTTCCCTATCTTCATGTAGTTGGTAAAAATCTATATGTAGAATTTTGTCTGATACCGGGTGGAATTGAATGTCTTGCATAATAGCATTAAACTTTTCGCCATTTTCAAGTTCAATCTTTGCAGTGTAAACATTAGGAGTGTACACCAAATTGCTAAATGATAATTCTTCAGCTGAAAAGTTAATTGGTTTGTCTCCTCCGTATAACACGCAAGGAACCTTTCCAGCATTACGTAAGGCTTTGGTAGATGCCTTGCCTACGCTTTCTCTTTGAGATCCGTTGATCGTAATTGATTTCATTTCTGTTAATTTAAATTATTTTACATTACAAATTTATCGCTGATTGATGTGTTATTTTGCACTCTGTGCATCACCTCAGCAAATAAAGGGGCGCAAGATACAACTTTTATTTTAGAACAAGTCTGTTTTAAAGGAATTGTATCGGTTACTATTAATTCTTTTAATTGTGAATTCTCTAATTTTTCATATGCTTTACCCGATAAGATAGCATGTGTTGTGATGGCCCTTACACTAATAGCACCTTTTTCCATCATCAGATCGGCTGCTTTGGTAAGGGTTCCGGCAGTGTCAACCATGTCATCAACCAGGATTACATTACGGTCTTTTACATCTCCTATCAGTTCCATACTTGCTATTACATTGGCTTTTTTACGTTCTTTATAACAAATTACCACGTCGCTTTTGAGAAATTTTGAATAGGCATAAGCTCTTTTCGAACCTCCCATATCAGGAGAGGCAATCGTAAGATTATCAAGATTTAAAGCTTCGATATGAGGTAATAAAATAGTTGATGCGTATAAATGATCAACCGGTATTTCAAAAAATCCCTGTATCTGATCGGCGTGAAGATCCATTGTAATTACCCTGGTAGCACCGGCTGATCTTAAGACCTTTGCAACCATTTTGGCTGCAATTGGTACACGGGGTTTATCTTTTCGATCCTGGCGCGCCCATCCAAAATACGGTATAACAGCTGTAATATGCCTTGCTGAAGCTCTTCTGGCAGCATCGAGCATTAACAGCATTTCCATTAAATTTTCAGTGGGAGGATTAGTGGATCCGACAAGAAATACTCTACGTCCTCTGATAGATTCTTCAAAGGACATTTGGAATTCTCCGTCGCTAAATTGATTCTTCCTCATTTTGCCAAGTCCGATTCCGTATTCATCAGCAATCTTTTGTGCTAATACTTCACTTTGTGAACATGCAAAAATCTTTGGTTCTGGTAGGGTGAAATCCATTGTAAATAGTTGTGTTTTAGAGT
Source organism: Bacteroidota bacterium (assembly GCA_039715085.1). Lineage (GTDB taxonomy): Bacteria > Bacteroidota > Bacteroidia > Flavobacteriales > Flavobacteriaceae > Namhaeicola. Next base: position 3,624 of record JBDLIB010000210.1, read on the forward strand.
GTTGTTATTATGCTGAAATTGTGGTGTAAAATTAGTAATTTTATTCAAACCATAATCTATAAATTGTTAAAGTTTTTATTGAAAAATTGCTTTTAATTTTGCAAAAACATTTATATTTGCAGTCCCAAAATTAAGCCATAGTGCCTGCCTGTCGGCGGGAGGGTGAAATTGGTATGCTTGCCGACAGGCAGGTACGCTGGATTAAAAATCCAGTTCTTTGAAATAAGCCTTGATGGCGGAATTGGTAGACGCGCTGGATTCAAAATCCAGTTCTGGCAACAGAGTGTGGGTTCGATTCCCACTCAAGGTACATACTTAAAAGCTTAACAAATACTATGTCAGTATGTTAAGCTTTTTTTATATAATCTATAATAAGAACTATCTATGTTTAATAAAATGATTGCGGGCTTATTGCCCCATTTTCCAAAAAGGTTAATCTGGTCCTTTTCAAAAAAATATA
>JBDLIB010000211.1:0-4080 GCA_039715085.1 Bacteroidota bacterium
AAAGCATTATGTACTCCTATCCTATTAGAATAACAACCGGTAAGAATAGCAGCTCGTGAAGCAGAACAAATAGGCTGCGCAGCATAAAAATTAGTAAGTTTTGCTCCATTTTCAGCCATTTCATCAAGATGAGGCGTTTTAATATCAGGAGAGCCAAAACAGCCTACATCCTGATACCCCTGATCATCCGTAAAAATTAAAATAACATTGGGCGGGCGCTCCTCTGTAGGTTTCTCTGTAGGCTTATCTGATTTACAGGAAATTACACTTATAAATAGTAAAAAAAATAAAAGTTTTTTCATGTCAAAAATAATTTTGTCCATTAATTTTATTAACTCCATTCCATTTTGAATAGTGAATCTTCCATTCTATTACCTTTTTCTTTATCGTATAAAGCAAAATTAAAGCCCGATCTTAAACTATACCCCCCATATTCTCCTTGTTTATTTACCGCAATAAAACCAACCTGAAGGTATTCCATATCCTTATGTTCCTTATGTTTTTTATAAATACGTTCAACAATTTCTTTACACGCTTCAACAGGAGATTTACCCATTCTCATTTGTTCAACCACCATAGCACTTCCCGCTGTACGAATTACTGCTTCACCTAAACCAGTTGCGGCAGCGGCCCCAACTTCATTATCTAAAAATAAACCCGCACCAATAATTGGAGAGTCACCAACTCTACCGTGCATTTTCCAAGCAGCTCCACTTGTTGTACAAGCACCTGATAAATTCCCGTATTCATCTAAAATCAACATACTAATTGTATCGTGATTTTCAATATTTATTACAGGCTTATATTTTGATTTCTCTAACCAGTTTTTCCAGTCTTTTTCAGATTGAGGTGTTAACAGGTTTTCTATTTTAAATCCTTTTGATAATGCAAAATCTTGTGCTCCTTTACCCGAAAGCATCACATGTGGTGTTTCTTGCATTACTTTTCTTGCTACCGAAACAGGATGTTTTATTCCTTGTAAAAAGGAAACAGAACCACAATTACTATTGTGATCCATGATACAAGCATCTAAAGTTACATTACCTTCTCTATCCGGCAAACCACCATAACCAACACTCCGCTCTTTTGGGTCTGCTTCAGAAACCATTACTCCTGCCTCCACCGCATCAATACCCGAACCACCATCTTTGAGGACTTTCCATGCAGCCTCATTTGCCAGGAAACCATGCTTCCATGTAGAAATAATTAACGGTTTTGTACCTGTTTTTACAGCTGCAGCTACTTTTGTATCAGGCTTTTCTTTATATTCACTTACACAACCATATAAGGTACTAACACCTATAGTACCTAATACTGTTTTTTTGATAAAATTTCTTCTGCCTGACATCTGTTATTTTTAAATTATTTACGTGAGATAATAAAACTAAACTGCATTGTAATATTAGGTAAGACACTTAGTCTAAAGTTTGTTTAAATTCCTTTATAGCAGTCAAATACTCTTCGGTTAAATTATCTCCTTCATAAAAAGCAACTCCTTTTGCTCCGTTATCTTTTGCAAGTATAATAGCATTTTTAAGCTCTTGGGCTGAAGTAAACGGTGGAATATAAATAGCTGTGTTTAAACCCACATTTTTTCCTTCTAAATCGGAAACACCCTGCCTGGTCGCATAACCAATCCAATCTATTTGTTCGTTGTAAAAACCATGATATATCATAGGATACACTTCATCGACATTCCACTTATCCCAACGCTGGCGTACCATATGATCTGCCATCTCAGGATAAGGAAAAACAGCTGCAGTTAATCTTTTATTATACTTTTTTACTATTTTATAAGCATCATCTACTACTGCTTTTATGGCATTTAATCTAAACTGTTTCCATTCCATATCTATGGCCGGATTTTTAGATTCTTTTGGATTTTTATGGTGTATTTTTTCAAACTCAGTTATACATACATCACAATAACAGAAGTCGTATTCAGGTAATTCGGTATCTTGAACCAGGTTATATTTAGGTAACAAGCCTATTGGCAGGAATACATCTGAAAAACGAATATAATCTAAATGCACACTTTCAATACCTTCTACTTTTGCCAATCCTTCTACCAAACCTAATACATGATTACGCGAAGCTTCTCTTGTTGGGCATAACCACTGATAATCATCTACATAAGGACGGGTATCAAAACACGATTTTCCATCTCTACTTACTGCATACCATTCCGGATGTCTTAGAGCAATAAGGTCATCCGGCCTTTTCATTACCATAATCCATGCGTGTACTCGTAATCCGGCTTCATTGGCTATTGGCACAAGCCGTTGTAATTCCAGAGTATCAGTTAGCGTATTAATTAACACTTCATCAATACCACCGCCTTTATACTTTTTAAATTCTTTGCTGTATTCCTCATCAGATTTTCCTTCTATTGCTGTTATCCAAACTCCAAAATCAAAAGCTTGTTTTTGTTCTTTTACAACAATATCACCTTTTTCCTGTACTTCTTTAGTACATGAAAAAAGAATTATCATTATAAAAAATAGTATTCTATATATCTTCATTATATGTTTAATTTATTATTAATTCACCGTCTTCTCTTATAACTATTTGTTTGCCTGTAAAAGGACTTACAACTGTGATATTCCAACCTTGGCTATGATTTTCTAAAACAGGTTTTACAACTTTAGAATCAATCATTATTTCTCGTTCGCCAATGCTGTCAATAGAGGTTAGCCATTTATTGTTTTTTAAATAATATTTCTTTTGATTGCGATACATTTCATATAATTTCCACTTAATTTTTTCATCATCAGGTATCTCAAAAGTATCTTTTTCACCGGCTTTTTTAGAAGAAAAATAAACATAACCCCATTTTTCGGGCTCGTGCATATTTATAACACCCTGAGGTGACCATACCCAATTATATTCATGCAGAGGTTTTCCGTTACTATCTTTTTTTCGTTCATATTTTCCATCAACCAATTGATGATCCCAATTTACACGAGAAAAATTAACTCTCCAAAAAGTGTCTTTGGGTACATTTTCATGAAAATAAGCAGTCTTATAAACAGACCACGGTATAGCCATTTCTACATTCCATCCTTTATCAATATCATTTGGATTATTCAGTGTGCCATTAACCTTTATAGCCGATTTCAGGCCTGTAACGTTCCAATCGTTTAATATTGGTTGATTTAATTCACGATAAGGTTTAGATATAAACAAATCCCAAACGGTATTTAAAGCATTTATTTCTAATTCATAATAACCATGATTATTCCCTTCCGGGTCAACAAACACCTCAAAATCATTATTATAAAATATGATAGCATCATGATCTTTAATGGTTGCCCACACATGTGGCTCTTCAAGTTTAGCCAGAATATAAAAGTAAGTGTCGTCCCAAAGCATTTTAATTTTGGTTTCATACTTTGGCTTTATTACTCCTTGAATATCAATAAAAGCATCTGACCATTCAACATCTTTCCAGGAAGTTTCATAATCATTACCGTCAATCACAATTTTTTCTGATGTTTTATAAGCAATATGGCTTTTTGGTGTAATTTGTTTTTTGTTTTGTGCACAACCAACCAAGACAAAAAAAGTAAATACTAAAGTTAAAAAACTATTCTTCATCCGCTAAAATTTTTAGTTTATTGATCTGTAACTATAAACTATTTTCTTTTGTAAATTTTATTATTTCACTGATGTGTCCAAATGACAATGCTACTACAGTATCTGCGGCTCCATAATAAATGGCTATCTTATCATCTTCAATATCATGTAAGGCTGCACATGGAAAAATTACATTTTGAACATCACCTATCATTTCATAATCTACTGCTGGTCCCAATAAATATTCTTGCGTTCTATATTTAACCTTTGATGGATCATTTTCATCTAATATGGCTGCTCCCATAGCATATCTAAATCCATTACAGGTAGTTATAACCCCATGGTAGATCATTAACCAACCATCATCTACAAGTATTGGGATTGGTCCTGCACCAATTTTGGTACACTGCCAGGCACTATCTTCAAATGGTGTTGCTTTCATTACACAACGATGCTCTCCCCAATATTTCATATCAGGACTATAGCTTATATAAATATCACCAA
>JBDLIB010000212.1:0-4006 GCA_039715085.1 Bacteroidota bacterium
CTTTAGAATATTACGAAAATAATATCTCTACTTTGGTTTATCTTTTACAGGAAATGGAGGCAAATAATTCCAATAATTTTATTTTTAGTTCTTCCTGTACTGTTTACGGCCAGGCCGATGAGTTGCCAATTACCGAAAAAGCATCGATAAAACCAGCTGAATCTCCTTATGGAAACACAAAACAAATAGGTGAAGAAATTATCAGGGATACAGTAAAGGTTAGTAATCTGAAAGCAATTGCTTTGCGTTATTTTAATCCGATCGGTGCACATGAAAGTGTTGAAATTGGTGAATTGCCGTTAGGGGTTCCTCAAAATTTAATTCCTTTTGTTACGCAAACTGCAGCCGGAATCAGAGAAGAACTATCTGTTTTTGGAGATGATTATCCAACACCGGACGGTACTGCAATTCGTGATTATATTCATGTGGTTGATCTTGCCAAAGCACATATTGCAGCTTTAAAAAGGTTGATTGGAGGGAAGAATAAAGAGAATATGGAATTTTTCAATGTCGGTACAGGAACAGGAAGTTCTGTATTGGAAGTGATCAAAGCGTTTGAAAAGGTTAGCGGTGAAAAATTAAATTATAAAATTGTCGGACGCAGGGAAGGGGATATTACCTCTGCTTACGCAGACACATCATTTGCTAACAATGAATTAGGATGGAAGGCAACATTAACATTAGAAGAAGCCTTGCTGTCTGCATGGAATTGGCAGAAAAAACAAAAGTAGTTTTTGGAAGAATAAAAAAGCCCTGGATTCTATTTTCTCAAGCTTTTACATGATTATTGGTAGATATAGTTAAGCCCTAAAAATTTATTTTGATTTGTTTCAGGGCTTCCTCTATTTCATTTACGGGTAATTTACATGCACCGTTTACACAAACATAAATTTTAGTATCATCTGAGGTGGATTTATGCTGTAAAAGGGGAAGATCACTTTTTTTGGTGCTTCCTGCAAGTAGTTTGTTTGGGATATAATATTGGTTGATCTCTTGTGATTTTTTTAACACATCTTCACCCGAAATTGTGATTTCATAAAAATTACCTAAATAATTACTGTAGAGATGCAGCCAATTGGAGGCTCCTGCGGCATAATTCAAAATGCTTTCTTTTACATTATTAAGCATGATTTCGGTAGTTTTCGCATAATGTTTATTCGAAAAATAATGGCTTAGTCTGAATAAATTATTCGCCATTATCGAATTTGAAGAAGGAATTACATTATCATCAACTTCTGTTTTTCTGGTAATTAGATCAGTACTTTTATTGGAAGTGAAATAGAACATTTTACTTTTATCATCATAAAAATGATCAAAACAGTAATCTGTAAATTGCTTTGCATTGAGTAACCAGTTTTCATCAAAAGTAACCTCATACAGACTAATAAAAGCATCAATAACTGTTGCATAATCAATCAAATATGCATTAATAGAGCCTTTGCCATTCTTGTAATTTCTAAATAAACCGCCCTCTTTTTTTATTAGTCTATGGGTTATAAAATGAGCATTCTTTAAAGCAATTTTTAAAAAATGCACATCGTTAAAAGCTGAGTAAGCATCTATATAACCTTTTAGCATGAGTGCATTCCAAGATGTTAGTGTTTTATCGTCTAATCCGGGGAGAGGTCTCTTTTCTCTTTCCTTACGGAGTGTTTTCTTCCAGTATTGAATTTTGTTTTCGAGCTCATCTACAGGGAGATCATTCTTTTCTGCAAAATCTTTTTTTGAATAAGTAATGAATAGATGGTAATTGTTATTTTCAAATTTACCGTTGGGATTTACATTAAAGTATTCGGCAAATAAATGAAAATCTTTTCCCAGAATATTTTCTAATTCTTTTCTTGTCCAGATGTAGTAAGCACCTTCTTTTAAGTTTCCTTCTGAAGATTCGCTATCAGCATCAAGCGAAGAATAAAAAAAACCTTCTTCGTTATATAATTCTCGTTCTATAAATTGTGTTGTATCATAAACTATTTCTTTGTAAAGAGGCTCTTTTGTGGTTTTGTATGCATTGGCATACAGACTTACCAATTGAGCATTGTCATATAACATCTTTTCAAAGTGTGGAATATGCCAGCGATTATCTACCGAATATCTTGCAAATCCCCCTCCAATCTGGTCGTAAATACCTCCCATTGCCATATTGCGAAGAGATGTATTTACATAATTCAAAATTATTTTGTCGTTACTTTGTTTTGCATAACGCAATAGAAAATTGATGTTTCCTGGCATGGGAAACTTCGGGGCTCCAATTCTTCCACCTTTGTCAAAATCCATGGCTTGTTGCCATTTTTTAACAGAAGCAACTAGTTCGTTTTTGGTGAAAATAGCTTTTTCCCGGTTAAACTTTATCAAACCGGATTGTTGTATTCCTTTGGTAAGATTATTTGCGTACTCTTCCATTTTACCCGGATCTTTTTGATACAGATCTGCAATTTGTTTTAGTACATTGATCCATTTTGTTTTGGGAAAGTAAGTTCCGCTCCAAACAGGCCTGCCGTCAGGAAGGGTAATGCTATTTAGTGGCCATCCACCGCTTCCTGTGAGTAATTGTATGGCATTCATGTAAATTTGATCCACATCAGGGCGCTCTTCCCTGTCAACTTTAATATTGATAAAATGCTTATTCATGATTTTGGCAACGGTGCTGTCCTCAAAGCTTTCACGCTCCATTACATGACACCAATGACATGCAGCATACCCGATAGAGATAAGCAAAAGTTTTTTTTCCTTTTTTGCTATCTCTAAAGTTTCGTCATTCCATGCATGCCAATTTACAGGATTATGAGCATGTTGAAGTAAATACGGACTCGTTTCATGAATGAGATTGTTTGTGTATTTATGATTATCTGGCATTTTTCACTGGTTTGTTAATTGCAACTGCCTGGCTACAAAATTAGTTTTAGTAAAAAAACCGGTATAGATTTGATCTTTTTTCAAAGATAATATAAAAAAACCACCAATTGAATTGAGACCTAATTCAATTGGTGGTAGATATTATTTTTGGATATAGACTATCGCAACTCGTTTAGAGCATTTATCAATTCCATTAAATTGTCAATTTCAACATGATCCATCATGACAACCTTATACCATTTGTTGCTTCCATCGTGTTTTTCAGGAACTAAATGATATTTTTCGGCAATTTCTTTGGGGATATACTCTGAATGAATAGTAACTATATTCATTTTTTCTTCACGGAAATATTTTATCTCCAATTCATCTAATTGTTTACATAACCAATTTGTTCGCATTTGTAAGATACTGACTTTCTCATAATATCCGTAAGGTCCGTATGTGAATAATATCATCCAAACAGCAATGGCATTGGCTCCGGATCGGCTTCCGCAAAGGGTAAGATCCATTCCTTCAACGTAAGCTGCTTCTTGAGTTAAAACGTTTTCGATCAAACCTTTTCTGCATAAATATACTCCGGTTCCGTATGGTGCCTGAAGCATCTTGTGAGCATCGATCGTGATAGAGTCAATTTTAGGATTAGAAAAATTGATAGTAGATTTTTTGTTGCTAAACGGGTAAACAAATCCACCGTAAGCACCATCTATATGTAATTTGTAATGCAGATCCAGGCTCTCTAAAAGATTTGTGTAAACATCCGGATTATCTACAGATCCAAACATGGTTGTCGCCAGGTTGGAAATAATGATAAAGTATTTTGTTCCATTATCTACTGCCTGGTTTACAATTCTGTCAAGTGCTTTTTCATCAATAGCTCTTGTTTCAAAGTCAACAGGGATAGAAAGCAATTCAATATTTAAAAGGTTAGAGCCTTTAGGGATGGAATAATGAGTGTCTTCAGAAGCTAAAATTGCAATCTCGCTATTATGAGCATTGTGATGATTGACAAAATAATTCCTAAAAACCCATAATGCCTGAATATTAGCTTCGGTTCCTCCTGGAGCGATGTACCCGTCAAATTGTTCGTCTTCACATTTAAAAACATCTACAGCCAATACGTTAAGTACTTCTCGCTCAATTTCATGGGTTC
>JBDLIB010000213.1:0-3921 GCA_039715085.1 Bacteroidota bacterium
GCCGCAACAATAAATGGAGCTTATGCCATGGGGATCTCAAAAACGCATGGAAGCATCACAAAAGGTAAAAAAGCAAATATTATCATTACCAAAGATATTCCATCTTATTATTATTTGCCCTATGCTTTCGGAAGTAATCTGATCGATCAGGTGATAATTAATGGGGAAGAGATTTAAAAATTAATGTAATAAAAAAATTCTTGAAACGAACTATCCTCGAGGCAGAGCCATAGAGGTATTTCGCTCGTTTCATACCCAATCAAGTTGAGTACATGTTTTGACCTAAAGGTGCAAAAATCGAAATTTATTTATTTGCACCTCACCCAAAACTGTAAAAACAGTTTTGACCTCTCCTCAAGGAGAGGTTTAAGCGGAAACCCCGAGGCAAAGCCTCGAGAAATTCTTTTCGATTAAACAAATAATATTTAGTAGCTATAAATCGGTTCTTCCATTATGACTGACTCTTCCGGGGCTTTCAGACTCCGGAAGGTCTTAACCATTCAGAGTCTGAAAGACCTGAAAGAGTTAACGTTAGATCTGAAATTTTAAATATCCCACTTAAACACCTGTAACTCTGTTGTTTATCTAATACATTTGACTAAGCAGGGTAATTCTTTTAAGATATATTTGCCCTATAGATTTATATCATTATAGCATTAAATCATTCTCTCATTACAACATTTTATAATTTAAAAACTAAGATGTGCTACCTTTTATATTTTAGTTATATAGACAATCAAAATCTCAATTTTGGTATAAATTAAATACTTATATTTGCACAAAATCGAGCATTTGAAATTGAAAAAAACAGCCCTACTTTTTATAATTATTTCTCATTTTACTTATGGCCAGGCCTTTCGAAGTTTTTCTAATGAATTTCTAAATTTAGGAGTTGGCGCTGATGCTTTTGGTATGGGAAAAGCGGTTATTGCTTCTACGAATGATGTAAATGCTGTTTATTGGAATCCTGCCGGGTTGGTTCATGTAAAAGATCACCAGGGGGCATTAATGCACGCCGAATATTATCAGGGTATTGGAAAATATGATTATGCCGGTTATGCAACACCTATCAATGATAAAAGTGCTTTTGCTGTTTCATTGATCAGGTTTGGCGTAGATGATATCATGAATACAACCGAATTGATAGACAGTCAGGGGAATATCAATTATAACAATATCAGTTTATTTTCTGCAGCAGATTATGCTTTAACGGTTGGCTATGCAAGAACCATGCTTTTTAAAGGATTTGATGTTGGCCTTAACGGAAAAATTGTCCGTCGACATATTGGCGATTTTGCCAATTCATGGGGGTTTGGTTTAGATGCCGCCATGCAATATCAAACCGAAAGCAATTGGAAATTTGGTTTGATGCTTAGAGACATTACAACTACTTTCAATGCCTGGAGTATTGATCAAGAAGAGTTCGAAAAAATAAGCAATACAATTCCCGGAGAAAACCAGGAGCAACCCGAAACTCTGGAATTGACCAAACCAAAAATTCAATTTGGGGTTGGTAAAAGTTTTTATTTTTCTCACGATATAAGTTTACTCACAGAGGTCGATCTTAATATGCGTTTCTCTGAAACAAATGACCTGATTTCTACTTCATTCATAAGTATTGACCCTGCAATTGGTTTTCAATTGGATTATTTGAAAATAGTTTATTTAAGGGCGGGTGTTAATAATTTTCAGAATTTTACCGAAATAGATGATAGTAGTTCCCTGAGTGTGGAACCAAATGTTGGTATAGGTTTTAGATATAAAGGTATTTATGTTGACTACGCACTTGCAAATATTGGTGGTGCCAGCGGTACACTTTTCTCTAACATTTTTTCGTTGAAAGTGAATTTTGAGTATTTTAAGTAAAATTCACGCAGATAACGCTGATTTAGCTGATTTTTTAAATTTAATGTTAACCTGATTGAATATTTTTAATTAATGAGTAAACATTATTCATTAAAATCATCAAAATGACTGAAAATGAAATCTCATATAAACTTAGGGGTATAATATTTAACATCTACAATAATCTAGGCTCCGGTTTATTTGAATCTGTTTATGAAGAAGTTTTAGCTTTTGAACTAAAAAAAGCAAACATAAACTTTAAGAGACAAGTAGCAATTCCGGTAATTTGGGAATCAATCAAAATGGATCATGGATTTAGGGCCGATATAATTGTAGAAAACAAAGTAATAGTTGAAATCAAATCAATAGAAAACATTAGTAATATTCATTATAAACAGCTTTTAACTTATTTAAGAGTTAGTGAATTAAAATTAGGTTTATTGGTTAATTTCAATTCGGATCCATTATATTTAAAACGGTTAGTTAATAATCTATGATTAATTATCAGCGATTATCTGCGAAATCTGCGAGCAATAATAACATGGATTTAATTATAAAATAATTTACCATTCTTTAACAGATATTATTAAATTTGAAAAGTGAATTTTAATTATCCTGATTTGAAAAAATTACTTTATTTACTCTTCCTTCTTCCACTCTTTCTTACAGCGCAATACAAACAACTCTCACCAAAAGCTGAAATAAGCGTAATTACTTGTGGTTCAGGAAGTGAATTATACTCAACCTTTGGACATAGTGCTTTTAGGATCCAAGATATTCCAAATAGATTAGACCGTGTTTATAACTATGGAACTTTTAATTTTAACACACCTAACTTCTACTTAAAATTTACAAGGGGAAAACTTCTATACGAATTAAGAGCATACAATTTTGGCAATTTCTTAAGAGAATACCATCGTGAACAACGATGGGTAGACGGGCAGGTTTTAGATCTGAAACAAATAGAGAAACAGCAAATTTTTGAATTCCTGGAGAACAATGCAAAACCCGAAAACAGGGCCTATAAATACGATTTTTTCTATGACAATTGTTCTACAAAAATGTATGATGTCTTAGATTCGGTTCTTGGACAAAAGTTAATTTTTGACGAAAAATATGAAAGTAAGATCTTTACACATCGCAACCTGATTCATCAATATACAAAAGATCTTCCATGGAGTGAATTTGGAATTGATCTGGCGCTTGGTTCCGTTATTGACCGGAAAGCCAGCACAAAAGAGTATATGTTCTTACCCAATTATGTTTTCAAAGCCCTTGTAAAAGTGAATATAAAAGATCATGATATTGAAAAACCCCTGATAAAACGCGTAGAAAATATCTTACTCGATTTCAATTCTCCATCTACCAAAAATATATTTACACCACTATTGATTTTCAGCATAATGGCATTAATAGTAATATGGATATCCTATAAAGATTATAAAAATAAAACACGAAATAAAGCGGTAGATTTTATAATGTTTTTTGTAACTGGTTTAACCGGAATTGTCTTGTTACTTTTGTGGTTTGCAACAGACCATACCGCCACGGCCGATAACTTCAATATACTTTGGGCATTTGCACCAAATATATTGTTTGCTTTCTTAATCTCTAAACATAATAAGCTAAGTTATTACTATATATTTACACTTTTAGCCCTTCTCGATCTGCTACTTATCTTATGGATCTTTAAAGTACAGATTTTTGCAATTGCGCTAATTCCTATATTAATAATGCTTTATGTCAGGTATTTATATTTATGGTTTTTCTTTAAGAACAAACAATAACTTCTCTTGAAAATAAGATGGTCGAATGATATTTCTAAAAACCATTTACTACGTATTTCCTACCCCATACTACATACACTTTAACAAATTTTCAACCTTGTTAATATAATGTGATAAAAATCAGACATTTTACTATTTAATTAAAATATATTTACCTAGATTTAAACAAATATTATAAAATAAACCTCTACGTGATTAAGAAGAGATTTAAGGATAAATGATAGAATGATTATTTAATCATCAAAACCCAAATTATTTAGGGTTGAGGTTGCATGTGACCAATTAATTA
>JBDLIB010000214.1:0-3906 GCA_039715085.1 Bacteroidota bacterium
GCTCCTCCTCTTGGGCTCGAACCAAGGACCCTCTGATTAACAGTCAGATGCTCTAACCAACTGAGCTAAGGAGGAATTTAAAAGTGGGCGATGAGGGATTCGAACCCCCGACCCCCTCGGTGTAAACGAGGTGCTCTGAACCAACTGAGCTAATCGCCCGAAAACTTAATGAACTTTGCTTTTGGATAAATAATTTCCCTAAGCGGGTGCAAATATAAACGAGTTTTTTGATTTGTCAAATACTTTTTTGAAATTTTTTGCTAAAATATTTCAATTAAAAATACATCGAATTCTAATTTATTTGAATTGAGTATCTTATGCTTTTAAAAATAAGTTCTATAGAAATTATTTTGACATAGACGGTATATTGGTATAAATTGCATTCTCCTGCCTGTCTATCCCTTTAAAATAAGTATCAATAAAAGCTTCTTTATTCTTTTCATTAGAAAACATTCTGTCTAACAACTCTTTATCTTTCTTAAATGACTCCTGTAATTCCTCATAAGAATTTGCCACATACACTTCTACAAAATTCCTGCTATCTGAACCAAAATATTGCTTTTGGGTTAAATATGCTTTAATATAGGGGTTTTTGTATGTAATCCCTTTTACATAATCTCTATAAGCTTCTAATGAATCATCCCCTGAATAACTAGATAGCTTACTGGTAATTATATAATAATACAATGGTGTTTTTTGCTTATTTATATCTTCTTTTGATATATATTTTGCCATTTCAGTAGAAACATAAATAGCATTTGAATAATTAAAATCATATAAGTTATTTTGATTTTCAAAAAAAGAAGCACGTAAATCTTTATCAGGCCACACATTTTCTATCCTTTCCAGAATTAGTTTTTTGGTTTTTTCTATATCATTCCACGATTCAAACCTGTTAATAAAGATAACTTCAGAAAAATGGTTATTATCGTAATTCACCAAAACTTCATGCCCTTTAATCAAATCTATCTTACTTGTTATCTTATCAAAAAATTCCTGTTCCACCTTTTTCCAGGCATCCATATCAATGGTTCCACTACCGTGTAATTTTGTTACAGTAATATAATAAGGTTTAAAATCATCTTTTTGACTTTGTGCTATAATGTTATTGATGAAAAAGAATAAAAATAAAGCAAATACAAATTGGAAATATTTCAAGTTCATGGTGTATGGTTTTATTAGTTGAATGTTTAAAATTACAAAAATCAACTATAATAATTACACCCGAAACAAATAAAATAATTGAAACTTAGCTAAATAGGCATCTCAGCAACAACAAAAGTACTTCCCCCAACGTAGATCAGATCATTTTTTGCTGCATTTTTTTTGGCAGATTGATATGCTTCGATAACTGTACTAAATGTATTTCCGGTCAAGCCGAATTCATTTGCCGCAAGCATCAATTCCTGTGCATCCAAACCTCGTGGAATGTCAGGTTTACAAAAATAATACTGAGCATTTTTAGGGAATAATGGCATAATTGATTCCAGATTTTTATCATTTACTACCCCTAAAACAATATGTAAATTATCAAAAACTTCTCTTTGTACCTGATCCAAAACAAATAGCAAACCTTCTTTATTATGTGCAGTATCACAAATAACTTTAGGATTACTTTGTAAAACCTGATATCTCCCTTTTAAAGCTGTATTCTCAACCACATTTTGCAAGCCATTTTCAATCTCTTTTTCAGAGATTTTAAAATTCCCTTGATCTAATATACGTACAGCCAGAACTGCAGTTTTTATATTCTTTTTTTGATAATCTCCAGGCAGGTCAGTTTTATAGGTTTTGCCAACAAGTTCTTCAGCATAATGGATCTCCGTATTATTCAATCCGGAGATCTTTTCAAAAACCGGAGTCGTTTCTTTTTGCTTCTCCCCTACAACAACCGGAACACCTGGTTTAATAACTCCTCCTTTTTCAAAGGCTATTTCTTCTATGGTTTCACCCAAAAACTGCGTATGATCCAAACCAATATTTGTAATCACCGAAACCTCGGGAGTGATAATATTTGTGGAATCCAATCTTCCACCCAATCCAACTTCTACAACTGCAATATCCACACTTCTTTTTACAAAATGATCAAATGCCATTGCAACAGTCATTTCAAAAAAAGATAGCTTTTGCTTTTCTAAAAAAGTTCTATTGGAATCGATAAAATAAACGACATTTTGTTCAGAAATTGGTTGGCCATTTACCCTGATCCGTTCTCTAAAATCTTTTAAATGCGGAGATGTATACAAACCTACTTTATAACCTGCTTCCTGCAAAATAGAAGCTATCATATGGCTGGTAGAACCTTTCCCATTAGTTCCGGCCACATGAATAGATAAAAACTTTTTTTCTGGAAAATCAAGATGTCTGGATGCCGCCAGAATATTGGTCAGGTCTTTTTTAAAAGCTGTTTTTCCTTGTCGCTGATACATTGGAAGTTGGGCAAACATCCAATTTAATGTTTCCTGGTAATTCAAAATCTATTCTGATAAAGAAAAGTTATAAATAATCGTACCTCTTTGTTTAGCCGGGGCATTATTATCTGCACTGAATTTGGTTTTTAATGCCGCTTCTTTTGCTCTTTGCATTAAACAAGATGCTGAGTTTGTAGTACCTTTTACACCGGGACGGGCAGAAATTACTTTTCCGTTTCTATCCACCGATATCTCTACATACACTTTACCTTCTTCATTACAATCGTATGCAGGTTTTGGCTTTGTAATTGCATTTCTATTTCCCAAACGGTAATTACCTCCGCTTCCTGCTCCTCCAACACCATAATATCCGCTTGCATTTGGATCACCGGTAATTTTACCTTTGTCACCGGGCTTATTATCATCTCCTTCACCACCGGTTGCATTGCCATCACTATTTAATCCACCCATCATTGCATCGAGTTTCTTACGCTTTGCTTCCTGCTCTCTTTTCTTTTTGGCTTCTGCTTCCTTCTTTTCTTTTGCGATTCTTTCTCTTTCTAAACGAGCTTTTTCTAAACGGGCTTTTTCTTCTGCTTCCGCTTTTTTCTTAGCTTCTTCCTGTTTTTTTATTGCAATTGCTTCTTCGGTATTTTGAGTTGCGACATTTTCAGAATTTTGACTCGCAACAGGAGGGGTGCTCTCCACTACTTCTTCAATAACCTCCTCTTCAAAAGTTTCTTCTTCCTGCACATCCTGAGACATCGGTTGCAATTCTTCTTCGGGCTGTTTATTTCCACTTCCAAAATCAGTAGTTCCAAAATTCACGGCTATTCCATACTCTTTTGGCGGATCAAAATATCTTAATCCGAAATTGAGTATCACCAAAACAATAAGCAAAGCAATTATTGCTGTAATTGCAGCTGATCTTCTTTTGTAATTGGTATCTAAAAACGACATTCTGAAATTTTTATTTTTTCTGTCAGGCAGAATTACTTATAGATTAACTATTTTGGCCTTACCGCTAAGATAACCTTGATTTTATTTCGGCTGGCAATATCCATGATCTTCACAGCCTTTTCTATTGGCACACCTTCTTCTGCTCTTAGAACAACTGTTGGATTTTCACTTTCTGAAAGGTTTGCAAGCAAAGTCTGTTCTAACTCTCCCTCCTTAACTTTCTCTTTATCAATATAAAAGTCAAGATTTTTGGTAATACTAATCGCAGTCGATTTGTTGTTCTCTGTTTTTCCCTGTGCTTTAGGCAGTAAAATATCCAGGGCATTTACCGTTACCAAAGTAGAGGTCAGCATAAAGAATATCAACAACAAAAATACTATGTCGGTCATAGACGACATATTAAAACTAGGGTTGATCTTATTTCTTCCTCTTATTTCCATAATTTAAAATCTTTGATCTGAAATCATTAATCTTTAATCATTGATCATTTCTTTGAGTGACGATCAGAGATCAAAGATTGATGATTGTTGATGTT
>JBDLIB010000215.1:0-3885 GCA_039715085.1 Bacteroidota bacterium
AGGATTAATAGTAAAGAGTAAAGACAAGTTGATTTGAAGATTTGAAAATTGACTAATTTGAAGATGAGAAGAGTGATGGAGTGACTGGGAGATTAAAAAAAGACTGACTCGCCCCGATTTTTATTTACACTTTTATTCATATTTATACTATTTCTTCACGCAAAGTTTCGCAAAGATTTACACAAAGTATCGCAAAGAATAACTTCTGTCTATCACTTACGTCTTCTGTCTTCGGGCTTCTGGCCAATCTATAAACTAAACACTCAATCATTAGCATTACATCATTGAATCATTGAATCATTGAATCATTCAATAATCACACGTCCTTCGTTCTATAATGTTCTTCATCTCCTTCTAATAATTGTAAATAACTTCTATATCTCGACCAGGCAATTTCTCCATTTTCCAAAGCATCCTTAACAGCACATTTTGGTTCGTTAACATGAAGACAGTTGTTGAATTTACATTCCGATTTTAGAGCAAAGAATTCCGGAAAGAAATCACCGATCTCATTTTTCTCAAAGTCAACAACCCCAAATCCTTTAATACCAGGAGTATCGATTATATAACTTTCGGGTTCAGATGGAATAATGAACATTTCTGCAAATGTTGTAGTATGCTGCCCTTGTTTGTGTTGTGTTGAGATCTCGGCAGTTTTTAAGTTTAAATGTGGAGCAATTGTGTTTATCAATGTAGATTTTCCAACTCCTGAATGCCCTGAGAACATGCTCACTTTTCCGAGCATCATTTCTTTGACTTTATCTATATTGATACTTTCGGTTGCCGAAATATTGATGCATGTATAACCGATATTTGAATAAAGATTAAATAAATAGTCCTTTTCGTTTTGCAACTTTTCACTATAAATATCAATTTTGTTAAAAAGCAGGACAGCCTGGATATCATAAGCTTCGGCTGTAGCCAGAAAACGATCGATAAATGCAGGGAAGGTAGGAGGGTTATCAATGGTTACCAATAAAAAGGCAATATCAATATTAGCTGCAATTATATGCGTCTGTTTTGATAGTTTTACCGATTTACGGATGATATAATTCTTTCTGTCGTGGATGTTGGTAATTATTCCGGTGTCACTGTTCTTCTCCAGTTCAAAATCAACGTGGTCGCCAACGGTAAGCGGATTCGTACTTTTTATTCCTTTAATACGGAATTTTCCACGAATGCGGCACTTGTATTGCTTGTGGTCTTCTGTTCTTACCCAGTACCAGCTGCCTGTTGATTTTATTACAACTCCGGTCATATATTGTTAGACTTAGGAAAAAAAACGTAAAACGTAAGACTTTGAAAATTATCTTAAGTCTTACAGTATTATGTCATTTATTTAATTTACATCAGGTAAAGTAGTGTACTCATTTGCATATTACAACATTTGAGCAGCAAAACTTTCAGGTTGTGTTACTTTTATATCTGTAATTTCACCTTTTTCATCCGTTGCCGGAACCAAAACGGATTTGATAAATCCGTTGTTTAATGAATGGCCAAATTTAGGTAAAACATAAGGGTTAACCAAAAAATAGAATGTTATTAAATGCTTAAAATTAAGATATTATATTTTATTCCTATATTTGATTTTATATTAACAATAACTTTCTCTACAATGAAAATTTTAAAGTACATTTTTCTTCTATTATTAATTGTAATTGTAATAGGGGCTATCTATCTGGCGACATTAGATGGAAAATATGATGTTAAAAGAAGCAGATTAATAAAGGCGGAACCCGAATTGGTTTTTAACGAATTGAACGATTATAAAAATTGGGAAGATTGGGGGCCATGGTTTGAAGCTGATTCAACTATTGCTGTGGATTATCCCGAAAATACAATTGGTGAAGGGGCATCCTATTCATGGAAAAGTAAAGATGGTGATGGTATGATGAGGACTTTAAAAGTAGATAAGCCAAATAGTTTAGATCAGGAAGTTGTGTTTGAAACCCCTTTTGGTGATATGAAAACAGATGTTTACTGGATATTGGAAAAAGTAGAAGAAGGAACGAACCTGACTTGGGGGATGAAAGGAGAAATTGACTTTATCAATAGATGGATGGTAAACAAAATGGAAAAATCAATTGGCCAGGAGGAGGAAAGAGGATTAGAACTTTTGGATGAACATATCCAAAAAGAAATAAAGATTTATAGTATTGATTTCAATGGAGTGATTGAATATGGTGGAGGGTATTATTTGTATACAACAACTTCTTCTAAAATAGATGAAATTGAAGCCAAATACCCTGTTTTATTATTGAAAATGTATGGTTTTGTTAAGAACAATAATATCCGAACTACAAGTGGGCCATTTACTTTGTATCATAAATATGATGAAGAAAATGGTACAACAATGTTCTCAGTTTGTTATCCGGTAACCGAAAAAATAATTACCCCAAGAGGTAGTGATGTTTTATCAGGTTTTATGGAAAGTGGTAAGTATTTTAAAACTACTCTAAACGGAAGTTATGAAAATTCTGATGAAGCATGGGAAAAAGCGATGGATGAAGCTCAAAATCTGGAAGACTATAAAATGATTGAAACCGGTGAACCTTTTGAAGTATATGTTAATAATCCGCATGAAATACCAAATCCTGCAGATCTGATTACAGAGATTTATATTCCGGTTAAGAAAAATATTCGGTTGCCTCCAGCTCCAGAACCTGCTCCTTTAGTTGAGGAAGATACAATTAAGAATGAATAATATTGGTATATAAGTTTGAATTTTATTTAATGGGCAGATAATTTTATCTGCCCATTTTAAATTAGTATAAATGAGCATAAAAAAAGCATATAATCTCTGGTCTGATATCTACGATACTAACGAAAATAAAACACGTGATCTGGATAAAATAGTTACCATAGAAGTGCTGTCAAAATATAAATTTGATACAGTAATTGAGTTAGGTTGTGGAACAGGAAAAAACACAGAATTTCTTGCCAGTAATGCCAAAGAAATAATTGCTCTGGATTTTTCTGAAAAAATGCTCGAAAAAGCAAAACAAAAGGTCAGGAATAATATTGTAAAATTCATCAAGACAGACCTGAAAGAAGACTGGTATGTTGAAAATGATTATTTTGATCTTGTTACATGTAGTTTAACATTGGAGCATATCAAAGATCTTGGTGATATTTTAAATCAGGTATATTTAAAGCTGAAGTCAGGTGGTAAATTTTTTATTTCCGAATTACACCCTTTTAAACAGTATACCGGAAGTAAAGCAAAATACGAATCTGAGGGTGGTATAAATGAATTAGAAGTTTATACGCATCATATTTCCGACTATTTGGAATCGGCAAAAAGAGCAGGATTCAATCTGCTTGAATTAAATGAATGGTTTGATGATGACAGTAAAGACCTGCCCCGACTAATAAGTTTTGTATTTGAGAAATAGAATTAGGATAGCTTTATTTTACTTCTTTATGTCTAAAACAATCAGTTACATGGTCATTCACCATTCCTGTTGCTTGCATATGTGCGTAAATAACCGTGGATCCGACAAATTTAAACCCTCTTTTTTTCAGATCTTTTGAGATCTTATCGGAAAGTTCTGTTTTGGCAGGTATTTCATTTAAGGTCTTCCATGAATTTACAATTGGTTTATGGTTTACAAAGGCCCAGATGTATTTTGAAAAAGATCCAAATTCTTTTTGAACTTCCATAAATGCAACAGCGTTGCTTATAGTCGCTTTTATCTTTAGTTTATTTCGGATGATCCCGGCATTTTGAATCAATTCATTAAATTTATTATCGTCGTATTTTGCAATTCTTCGATAGTCAAAATTATCGAATGCCTTTCTGAAATTTTCACGCTTGCGTAAAACGGTTATCCAGCTTAATCCTGCCTGAAAAGTTTCCAGAATTAAAAATTCAAATAGTTTATC
>JBDLIB010000216.1:0-3863 GCA_039715085.1 Bacteroidota bacterium
GTTACAGCATGTTTGCTAATTGCCGATGAAATCATTTCCAAAACTTAAATATTTTCAACCTAATTACAAGAAAACCATAGCCAACTGCCAAAAGCTTATAGCCTATTGTATTTAAACTTCTTTGTATTTATAAAACTACCATTAACATTTAAACTTTTAACATTAGCAACTTTAAAACTACCATTGGCATTTATGATTCATGCGTTGGCAAGTTTACATACTTTACAGGCTAGTGTCGTATTTTGAACTATGTTTCGAATATTTTTAAAAATCTAATTTATATACTTCATTTAATTCATCATTATTTTTAAAGTTTACTTTTAGATCTTTAATGATTCCGGAGTTTAATTTGTAAACCCAACCGTGAATATGCAGGTTTTGATTTTTTTTCCATGCATTCTGAACAATACTCGTTTTTGCAAGGTCATAAACCTGTTCTCTAACATTTAATTCAACAAAACGGTCAAATCTCTTTGTTTCTTCATCAATGGAGTCTAATTCTTCTTTATGGAACCTGTACACATCTTTTATGTGTCTGATCCAATTATCGATTATTCCGTAAGAATTATTAGTCATTGCTGCCTTTACACCACCACATCCGTAATGGCCGCATACAATTACGTGTCTCACCTTGAGTACGTTAACCGCATAATCTAAAACCGATAGCATATTCATGTCTGAATGAACCACCAAATTTGCAATATTTCTATGTACAAAAACTTCGCCCGGATTTGTATCAATTATTTCGTTTGCAGGAACCCTGGAATCTGCACAACCTATCCATAATACTTGTGGATTTTGTTTTTCTACTAGTTTTTTAAAGAAGTTTTTGTCTTTTGATAATTTCTTTACTACCCATTTCTTGTTATTATCTAATAACGATTTATAAAAAGTATAATCCATTTTTTTGTTTATTATTTGGTTAATTTTTGTGTTAATATAAAATCCTCCAGGTTTTTAAACCTAATAGGATACTATACATTATTCTTTATCCAATTTGTACAATCTTTAAAATTATCGAAAAGATGATCTTCAGGAATCAGATCAGGTACTATATCAATCGATTTCATTAAATACAAGGGTTGTTTTTGAATGCCAACGATCAGTGGATGGATATTTCTTTTTTCAAGATCCAGCAGAACATCTTCTATGGCATACAACCCGCTTTGGTCAAGATAAGGAACCCTGTCCATTCTTACAATAACATGTGATGCTTTATCAGGAACTTGTTTTGCTAACTGCTGAAAATGACTTGTTGAACCAAAGAATAAAGGGCCTTTGATATGTTTGATAAAAACAGAATCTTTTAATTCTTTAGGGAATTCACCTTCATCATCCCATGCTTTTTCTTTCAGCAGAGGTTTAACTTCTGATTTTTCTTCGGTAACTGACCCCATTTTTTTCATAAATACAACAGAGGCAATGATAAGTCCGATACCAACAGCATATACCAAATTCCAGAAAGTAGAAAGCAATAATACAACTATCATGATCACTACTTCCGATTTTGGCATGTTTGGAGTTGCTTTTAATCCTTTATAATCCATCACGCCAAAACCTACTGTAATTAAGATTCCGGCTAAGACAGCAGCAGGTATCATTGAAGCAACAGGACCTAAAGCCAAAAGTATTATTAACAACAGAACAGCTGCAGCCATCCCCGATAATTTAGTTTTCCCACCGGCATTAATATTAACTACAGTTCTAATTGTAGCACCTGCACCTGGTATCCCTCCAAAAATAGCAGCAACACCATTACCTATTCCTTGTCCGATCATTTCCTGATTGGGGTTATGATTGGTTTTGGTCATGTTATCAGCAACGACAGATGTGAGTAATGAATCAATTGCGCCAAGAAAAGCCAGGGTAATAGCAGTAAATACATATGGAGAAATATTTTCCAGACTAAATTGTGTAAAAATTTCAAAATGAGGCAGAGGAATTCCGCTGGGAATTTCTTCTATAGGCCTGTAATCCAGGTTCATCGCAATTGCAACACCCGAAACTACCAATAATGCGACTAAAGTGCTCGGAATTAAAGTAGTTATTTTCTTAAATCCGTATATGATGATTATGGTTACAAGTGCTAAAATAAGTTCGAGATAATTGATGTCTTTTAAAGCTCTTGGTAGACTCTTAACTGCACCAATAACCCCTGAGGCGCTGGCCTTGGCAAGTGTTTTTGCTTCTGTTTCTATAGTTTTAGGTGTAATTTTTTCGGCTCGGGATATAGTTTCCTTAAAGTCTTCTAAAACCAAGATGCCCTCTTTTGTTTCATCTTCCAGTATTTTTTCCAGCAAAATTTCTTCAGCTTTAGGTTTCATAGACTCCTTTAAAGCAACATCATCTTCGGCATAGTAGCCCAAAATTGGTGAAAGTTGTGTTATAATTATTATTACACCAATAGCGGTCATAAATCCTGATACAACAGGGTAGGGGATATATTTAATGTATTTCCCTACACCGGTTAAACCTAACAGGACCTGAAAGACTCCAGCCAACAGGAAAACAGTTAGAATATATGGCAAGGCTTTACTGACATCACCGTTATTTGCCTGAATTATTGCAGCTATCATTACCATACTCACTGCAGTTTGTGGCGCTGTAGGTCCTGATATCTGTGTGCTGGTACCACCAAACAAAGCTGCAAAAAAGCCAAGGAATATGGCGCCGTAAAGTCCTGCGCTAGGTCCTAATCCTGAGGAAACACCAAAGGCTAATGCTAACGGGAGAGCTACAATTCCGGCAGTTAAGCCTCCAAAAAGATCTCCTTTGATATTGGAAAAAATATTCTTCATAGGTTTAATTGATTGATTGTTAACAAAATTAAACATTTTATTTTCAAAGAAAAAAAAGATTCTTATTTATCTTAAAATTAGTTATTTACAATAATTGTGTTATTTCCTGAAAATTATAATTCAAACGATTTATTTAAATTGATAATAATTCAAAAAAGATTGATTAATTTGCAAATGGAAAAAATTTAAAGTAGAGATATGCTTATTATAGGAATTGCAGGGGGCACCGGAAGTGGAAAAACCACGGTTGTTAACCAGATAATTAATGAATTGCCGGCTGAAGAGGTTACTGTGATTTCACAAGATTCATATTATATGCACCGTGCAGAACTTTCGGATGAAGAGCGGTGTAAAATAAATTTTGATCACCCTAGTTCCATAGATTTCGATTTGTTGATTGATCATATAAAAGATCTTAATGCCGGGAATGTAATTGAACAGCCCGTATATTCCTTTGTTTCACACCTGCGTTTGGATGATACTTTGATGACCCACCCTCGTAAAGTGTTGATCATTGAAGGGATTTTAGTTTTCAATAATAAAGAATTACGTGACCTGATGGATATTAAACTTTTTGTCTATGCAGAATCCGACGAAAGATTAATTAGAAGGCTTAGAAGAGATATAAAAGAGAGAGGGAGAGACATGGAGGAGGTTTTAAAGCGATATCAGAATACATTAAAGCCTATGCACAAACAATTTATTGAGCCTACCATGGCTTACGCAGATATCATTATTCCTCATGATAATTATAATACTGTGGCGATTAAAATTGTTAGAACTGTAATTAATGAAAAGTTAAAAGATGACATTTAAGCAAATTAAAGAAAATAAGGTTATTAAGGTAATTAGTAACAAATACTTTTTGGTATTGGTTTTTTTTGTGGTTTGGATGACTTTCTTTGATGAGAATTCCTATTTGAACCATCGTGAATTAAATGAGGAAATTGATAAATTGGAGAATTCAATCGATTATTATAAAAATGAGATTGCTGCCGATACTAAAATTATCGATAATTTAAAAGATCCTGATTCTTTAGAAAAATTTGCCAGGGAAGAATATAA
>JBDLIB010000217.1:0-3846 GCA_039715085.1 Bacteroidota bacterium
TCTACAATTCAACAATAAAATCTATTACCAACAACTCGTTTAATATAGATATCTCGAATCTTGAAAATGGCATCTATAGCTTAAAATTTGTTACAAATGATAAAAATTATTTTACAAAAATTATAAAACAATAACTAATCTATTAAATCCTCTACCATAAATGAAAACAACAATTTTTAACATCCTTTTTTCTTTATTTTTACTAAATATTCATGCGCAAAACTCTAATAAAAGTATCGTATTAGATGAAGACTTTGAAAATGGTATTCCTTCAACATGGAGTTTTTATCAATTAGAAGATATTTCTGCACTTTATAAATGGGATCTCAATGGATATTCTTATTCCGGTGATAAATGTATTTATCATAGCTCCACGATCAACAATGAAATTAATGATTGGATGATAACGCCGCAAATATCTGTTACTAGTAGTGATTTTTTCTTGTCTTTTAGAGAGTCAATTCATTCTTTCAATTTTTATAATTCACACGAAGTTATTATTTCTACAGGGAGTGGTGATCCAAACAGTGGTGATTTTATCGATGTTATTTATACTATTCCGGCAGGTGATTATGAAAACTATTCTGAGGTGGTTTTGCCATTAGGCGCTTATGTAGGTCAAAATATTTATATTGCCTTCGTTTATCAAAATCCTCATGGACAATGGAATGATAAGTGGTATATAGATGATGTAATGGTTGTAGAAACAGATCTTTCACACGATTTGGCTTGTGTAAAAATGAATCCTATTTATCATGCTTCTTTAGAAGCAGCTTGTGTCCCACAAGTAACCGTCAAAAACTTTGGAAGCTTAGCCGAAGCTTCTTATTCTGTCAACTTAACAATTACCGGTACTACCTACGATGAAACGGTAAGCATCACTGATAATATTGATGCTTTAGGTGAGATAATTATTGATTTTCCTGATTGGATACCCGATTCCAGTGCAACTTATACTTTAAACTCCAGTGTTATACTCTCTGGTGATCAGAATGCTGGCAATGACAATTACTCAATAGATTGTGAAGCTTTTAGTCCTCTTGACTATCCAATAAGGAATGTCTATTCGATTGAATATGCTCCGTTAAAAAGTGCTGAAAATAAAACCATTCGTTTGAATACTGAAACAGGTGAAAAAGTTTATATGAGGGATCATAATTTTGTATATCCTTTTCGTCTGGCAGCTATGACCTATATGGAGGGTAAAATTATTGCTGTTAGAAGAGATATTTCTGATGTATTTGTCATGACTCCTTCCGGTAATTTTATTAAAATCGGAAATATTCCCAATGTGTTTTACATCAATGGTATTGCTTATGATGAAGTAACACAAACACTTTATGCAGTAGGTCTTGAAAATAACGAAATTGATGATATGTTATATACAATTGATGAAAATTGGCATCGTACTATCGAATTTCCTATGCCACAAAAACTTTTTATTTATGGGCTTGCTGCAAATTCTCAAGGTAATTTATTTGGAATTGCTACTTTTGATGGTAGCTTATTTACAATAGATCCTGATACGCAGCAAACATCAGACATAGGTGTCATAGATGGTTTGCCAAATGCCATGCAAATACAAGATATTGGTTTTGATAGAGTAAATGATGTTTTATATGGAACATTGGCCATTAATTCAGGTCAAATTTTAGGAGAGATCAGTACAACAGATGCATCGCTAAATATTATTGCAAACTATGGTTTTGATTCTCCTTTTGGCGCTTGTGCCCCTATTCCGTTCACAACTGCATCAGTAAATTCATATGATTATGACACACTAAATGTATATCCAAATCCTTCTGATGGAATCATCAATATTAGTGCTGATTTTATTCAGAAAGATAAGGATTCTTTTATAGAAATAATCAATGTATCAGGTCAAGTGGTCTATTCTTTAAAAGTATCATCCGGTTTTGATACTCCTTTAAAAATTGATATTTCCAAGCAACCGGAAGGAATCTATATTTTAAGATCTTTTATAGATAACAAATACCATTTCCAGAAAATTATTAAACAGTAACTTTTAAAACCAATTGATATTTTAGTTAAATATTTAAATGATTAATTATGAAAAATACATCTATTCTATCATTCATTCTGACTTTAATTGCTTTTAACCTCAGTTATTCACAAGCACCCGATATACTCTGGTCACAGACCTTCGGAGGAAGCAGTGCTGATTTCGGTTTTAGTGGTCAACAAACATCTGATGAGGGCTATATCGTAGCAGGACATACAGAATCCTTTGGGGGTGGCAATGATGCCTGGTTAATTAAAACCGATGCTGAGGGTAATGAAGTGTGGAATCAAACCTTCGGCGGAAGCAATTCTGATTATTTTACCGGCATTCAACAGACTTCTGACGAAGGCTTTATTATGACTGGATTTACTAATTCATTCGGTGGGGGTAATTATGATGCCTGGTTAGTCAAAACCGATGCTGAGGGTAATGAAATGTGGAGTGAAACCTTCGGTGGAGGTGAAGGTGATTGGGGTTATTCCGTTCAGCAGACCTCTGATGGCGGTTATATCGTAACAGGATATACATTATCCTACGGTGCAGGTGAATATGATGCTTGGTTAATTAAAACTGATACTGATGGTAATGAAGTGTGGAGTAAAACATTCGGTGGAAGCGCATCGGATCAAGGTATGAGTGGCCAGCAGACTTCTGACGGAGGCTATATCGTCACGGGATATACATATTCCTACGGTGCCGGTGGTAGTGATGTTTGGTTAATCAAGACTGATGCGGCTGGTAATGAAGTGTGGAACCAGACCTTCGGTGGAAGCGAAGATGATATTGGTTACAGTGTTCAGCAAACCTCTGACGGGGATTATATCCTGGCGGGATATACATTATCCTACGGTGCTGGTAATGGAGATATCTGGTTAATCAAGATCGATACTGATGGTAATGAAGTGTGGAACCAAACCTTTGGTGGAAGTGCAGATGATTTAGGTAGTAGCGTTCAACAAACCTCTGAAGGAGGTTATATCATAACTGGATATACCGGGTCATATGGCGCCGGTAGTTGGGATGTTTGGTTAATTAAAACTGATGCTGAAGGTAATGAAGTATGGAATCAGACTTATGGTGGAAGCAATCTTGATAGGGGTTACCATGTTCAGCAGACAACAGATGGTGGGTATATCATCATAGGATGGACTCAATCTTTTGGTGCAGGTGATTTTGATGTTTTACTGATTAAAATAGAATCTGAAACAATAGGTATAGATAATTTAGGGTTAAATATTAGCAAGTCGATTTATCCCAACCCTTCAAATGGATTGTTTACAATTACTCCAAATTTTGATGTCGAAAGTGATAATATTAAAATTGAAATTACCAACTTAACCGGTAAAATTGTTTATACGTCAACTTTTTCACAAAAAAATCAAGACCAGATAACAATAGACTTATCAAAATTGAATTCAGGTGTTTATCTTCTAAAATATTTTGTTAATAACAACTATCACATACATACAATTGTAAAACAATAATTTAACACGTAAAATTATGAAGAAAGCATTAATTTCAATCTTAATTCTATTTTCTTTTATAGTAATTCAGGCTCAAAATAAAACAATACTCCTTGAAGAAGGCTTTGAAAACGGATTACCAACTACTTGGAATTATTATCAATATGCTAATCCTAATATTCCTTGGAGCACTGATAATTTTGCACATTCAGGTCAATTTTGTGCTATACATGATTTCAATGGAAGCAACAATTCAGACGATTGGATGGTTACACCACAACTTTCTATAACAGAAAATGGAACTAATCTAAGTTTTTGGGAAAATATAGGCTTTTTAGATGATTATGTATTACATGAAGT
>JBDLIB010000218.1:0-3826 GCA_039715085.1 Bacteroidota bacterium
TAATTTTATGATAATATTCTTTACCGGCTATCGTATATAAAATAACAACTTCATTCTCTTTCAAGTTAAATGGGTTTGAATTTCCAAGTTGGGGAGCTTCATTCCCATACTCACCCAGTGGTTCATTCGTCATTTTCATATCTTTTTTTACAAAAGCAAAATTGGAATTGAGAGTGAAATTTCCCCCTTGAAAATCGGCAACAATATTTTCCTCAAAACTTTTGTAATACATTATTTTGAAATAAATATTATCTGAAATAGTAGAACCTTTAATACTAATAATCAATCCATTAGAACCTTCCTTACCTCCTACCCATTTCTGAATTGTCTTTTCATTTATAGTAAATGGCAGATTTTTTTGTACCATGTCTTTGGTTTTACATTGGTTGAAACTAAATACTAAAATAATTATCAATAATAGTTTGTAAATTTTCTTAAGGTACTTCATACGTATAAATTTTAGTAATTATGTATCTTATCAAAAATAAGTATAGTTTTAAATATATTTCCTCTGAAAAGAAACTAATTTTAAATTCGAACAGAGGCAAACTACATAAATTTTCTTTCATTGTATTTGTGCAATTTACAATAAAAAATATATGTAGTTTTGTACAAATTCCGGAAAATGAAAAGATTTCTGCTTTTTATTGCTGTATTAATTCTATCTTTTTCTTGTAAAGAAAGAAAGAATGACAAATTAATCATTGCAACTGCAGCCAATATGCAATTTGCTGTAAAAGAAATTATTAAACAGTTTTCAGAGCAGACAGGCGTAGGTTGTGAAATTGTTGTAGGATCTTCAGGTAAATTAACGGCTCAGATCAAAGAAGGGGCTCCTTATGATGTATTTATTTCAGCCGATATGAAATACCCAAAAGAGCTTTTCAATTCGGGATTCACTAACGAAAAAGCCAAAACGTATGCTTATGGCAAACTAGTTTTATGGACAATGAATGATGAAATTATTCCGTCTATAGATTCCTTAACAAGTAAAAACATCAAACACATTGCCATTGCAAATCCAAAAATGGCGCCTTATGGAATTGCTGCCAAAGAATCCCTTGAGTATTATAATATCTTTGATAAAATTGAGTCCAAATTGGTTTTTGGTGAAAGTATATCGCAAACAAATCGTTTCATTACCAGCAATGCTGCACAAATAGGGCTCACAGCAAAATCGGTAGTACTTTCACCTCAAATGAAAGGAAAAGGAAATTGGATAGAAATAGATACTAAAACATACTCCCCTATTGCTCAAGGAATTGTAATTTTGAAAAACAAGAGAAACAACAGTGAAAAAGCGAATCAGTTTTATAATTTCATATTTTCCGATAAGGGAAAAAATGTTTTAATTAATTTTGGGTATTTAATCGATGAACAAATTAGAAGGAAAAATTGAATCCATCTCCGTTAAGGGCAGCTTATCATTGGTAATGGTAAATGTAAACAATACTTTGCTTACTACCATTGTTATTGATAATCCGGAAACTTCACCTTACCTGAAAGAAGAAAAACCTGTTAAAGTTATCTTTAAAGAAACCGAAGTTATCATTGGCAAGGGAGAGCAAAACCAAATAAGCTTACAAAATAAGTTTAAAGGAAAAATTGATTCTATTGATACGGGAGAATTATTATGTAAAATAAATATTAATACATCTGTTGGAAAAATTGCTTCTATTATTACTGCCAATGCTGTTAGGAAACTAGACCTAAAACCCGGAACTGAAGTTACAGCTATGATAAAAACAAACGAAATGATGTTATCAAAATGATAGACTGGTCTCCACTCATATTAACCTTCAAGTTGGCATTTATCACTACTATTTTGTTGTTGCTCATATCCATTCCTATTGCATATTGGTTAGCTTATTCTAAATCAAGAACAAAGCCTGTTTTTGAAACTTTGGTCAGTATGCCATTGGTCTTACCTCCTACTGTTTTGGGTTTTTACTTGTTGATAGCTTTCAGTCCGTCTAACATGTTTGGTGAATGGCTGAATAACTGGTTGGGCTTACAACTGATCTTTTCTTTCGAAGGGTTGGTATTTGCATCGATCATATATAGTTTGCCGTTTATGGTACAACCCATTCAGGCAGGATTTTCTAATTTATCAAACTCGATAAAAGACGCTTCCTATATCCTGGGAAAATCTAAAACCACTACATTATTCAAAGTTCTTTTGCCAAACATCAAGCCGTCTTTACTTACCGGAATTGTATTGGCCTTTGCTCATACTGTTGGTGAATTTGGTGTGGTTTTAATGATAGGAGGTAATATTCCCGGAAAAACAAAAGTAGCATCCATCGCAATATATGACGAAGTAGAATCTTTAAATTACGATGCCGCAAATACCTATTCATTGATCCTGTTTGCCGTTACTTTTACCATCCTACTTTTGGTTTATATGATCAACGGAGGCTATTTAAAACGTTTTTGGAAATGATAGATTTTTCTGTACATAAAATTTTAACTTCCCCTTCCGGAGATATGCAGCTCAAAGCTGAATTTCATGTTAAAAAAAATAGTTTGGTCACACTATACGGAAAATCAGGTGCAGGTAAAACATCTATTTTAAAGATGTTTGCCGGATTGTTGACCCCAAAGTCAGGAATGATCAAAGTAAATGATGAAGTTTGGTTTGACTCCAAAAAAGATATTAATATAAGTCCGCAAAAAAGGAAACTGGGATTTGTTTTTCAGGATTATGCTCTATTCCCAAACATGACGGTAAAAGAGAATCTTGAGTTTGCACTGATCAAAAATCAAAACCGAAAAATAATCGATGAATTAATAGATATTATTGAATTAGGCAACCTACAAAACCGTAAACCAAAAACATTATCCGGTGGCCAACAACAACGGGTAGCATTGGCGAGATCATTAGTTCAAAAACCCGAAATACTACTTCTGGATGAACCCCTGTCTGCATTGGATAATGAAATGCGAATAAAACTGCAGGATTATATTTTGAAAGTACATAAGGAATATAACCTTACTACTTTTTTGGTAAGTCATGATATCTCAGAAATCTTAAAAATGTCGGATAATATCATTGTCATGGAAAGTGGACAAATAACAAAACAAGGATCTCCATCCGAAATATTTGATACCGGGGGCTTCAGTGGAAAATTTCAATTTACCGGTGAGGTATTATCCATCGAAAAACATGATTTTATCTTTATTGTTTCCATTTTAATTGGGAAAGATCTTGTAAAAGTAATCGCAGATGAATGCGAAGCAGAATCCTTAAAGATTGGTGACAAAGTTTTGGTAGCTTCCAAGGCATTTAACCCGGTAATTAAAAAATTAGGTTAAACAAAACCATTCTTTTTTGTAATATTGCATTTCAAAATAAAAAGATGAAGTCAATACTGATTATAGTTTTTGCAGCATTAATAGGTTTTATTATTTACGGATATTATGAAAACTCTGTAGTTGAAGAGTCCGGTGAAAAATTTATAGGAATTGGCGTATTGATCTTTGCATTTATCTTTATGCCATTGTTCATCTACCATAGATATAAAGGGAAAGATCTTTCAAAATACAGGTTGACTTTTGATTCTGATAAAGATGAGGATAACTAAACCTCTATACTACAAGTCTATAGATTTTGTTATTTGTTGCTTGAATTTTTAGAAACTAAAGCGAGATACTAAAGTGCATCGTTTTAACTTCAATTCAAATTCCTCTTTTCAATAAAAAATCTTTTTACAATTTCACTGCACTCTTTTTCCATAATACCTCCAATTACTTTTGTCTTCGGGTGCAATGTAGTTTTAAAATGTTGAAATCCTCTTTTAAGGTCTGTAGCACCAAAAACGATATT
>JBDLIB010000219.1:0-3750 GCA_039715085.1 Bacteroidota bacterium
GATTAATTTGATGTACGGTGCAAATGCGCAAGAAAAATCATTGGGGGAGAATGTGAAAGTTGTTAAGAAATTATTTGAAATTTATACCTCCTAAATCCTTATAAAGGAGGACTTTTAATATGGTTTACATAATCATAAAGATTATTTACTCTCAACTAAATATCTGAAAATCAACAATAAAATAATATTATCACTTTGCGAACCTGGCAGAATCCTTGCGTACTTTGCGGTTAAAAAACAAAGGCCCAATCTGTTAAATTGAGCCTCTTTTTGAATATTCTGATTAGTTTTGATGTTTTCATTAATTTTTTGTGGAATCGTTAACCTACCATGCCTATCGGCAGGAAATCCGGCAGGCAGGTTTGTATAACTGTGTATTTGAAAGAATTGAATGATTAAAACATTCAATAATTGATTTATAAATGTTGCGTTTATAGTGCTTAGTGTCTTATTTTTAATCAAGTTAAAATTTTAACTAATTCGACTCTTTCAGGTTTGCAACCCTGAAAGGTCTGGCTCATTTCACTCTTAACTTAACACTTAAAAAAAACTATCACCCCATCACTCTTCCATTTTCAAATTAATCAATTCTCAAATCTTCAAATCAAATATTTCCACGATTAAACGATTCAACAAATAAACTTCTCTCACTAATATCACAGCGTTAAACTTTTACCTCTTCTTCATAAGCATCAACATGTACACTTGCAATCGCCCTGCCAGATGGTTCATTCATTTTCTTAAAACTCTCATCCCATTCCAAAGCGATCTTCGTACTACAAGCTACAGATGCTTCCTGAGGCACACAAAGTGCCGCCGTATCTGACGGAAAATGCTCCGCAAAAATTGAACGGTAATAGAATTCCTCTTTTGTTTTTGGAGTTTGGATCGGGAAACGATATTTAGCATTTGCCAATTGCTCGTCTGAAATTTCTTTTTCAACAACTTCTTTTAAAGTATCTATCCAGCTGTACCCTACTCCGTCAGAGAATTGTTCTTTTTGTCTCCAGGCAACACTTTCTGGTAAATATTCTTCAAAAGCTTTACGAATTACCCATTTTTCCATTCTTTCAGGAGTGATCATTTTATCTTTCGGATTGATTCTCATGGCAACATCCATAAATTCTTTATCTAAGAATGGAACACGCCCTTCAATTCCCCATGCAGCCAATGATTTGTTTGCTCTGAGGCAATCGTACATATGTAATTTTTCTAATTTTCTAACGGTTTCTTTATGAAATTCTTCGGCATTCGGAGCTTTATGAAAATACAAATAACCTCCAAATAACTCATCTGCTCCTTCACCCGATAATACCATTTTGATACCCATAGATTTAATCACTCTTGCCATTAAGTACATTGGTGTTGAAGCTCTTATAGTAGTGATATCATAAGTTTCCAGGTTATATATCACATCCTTTATTGCGTCTAATCCTTCCTGAATAGTAAATTTAATTTCGTGATGAATGGTTCCTATATGATCGGCAACCTTTTGGGCTGCTATCAAATCAGGTGATCCTTCCAACCCTACAGAAAATGAGTGTAATTGTGGCCACCAGGCAGCTTTCTTATCACCGGATTCTACTCTCATTGCGGCGTATTTTTTCGCTATAGCGGAAGTAACCGAAGAATCCAAACCACCAGAAAGTAATACTCCATAAGGCACATCACTCATCAACTGGCGATGTACTGCTGCTTCTAAAGCATCATGAAGCTCTTCAATACTTGTTTCATTATCTTTAACTGCTTCATAATCTGTCCAATCTCTTTTATACCATTGGGTTAATTTTTGATCTTTACTCGAATAATAATGACCAGGAGGGAAAAGTTCGATCTTTGAACACACACCTTCCAAAGCCTTTAATTCAGAAGCTACATAAAAAGTACCATTTTTATCCCATCCCATATAAAGAGGGATAATTCCCATATGATCACGTGCTGCAAAATATTCGTCTTTATCGGCATCGTAAAGCGCAAACCCGAAAATTCCGTTCATTTCATCTATAAAATCAGTACCCTTTTCTTTATAAAGAGGAATGATAACCTCACAATCAGATTCAGTTTGAAAATTGTATTTCCCTTCAAATTGTTTACGAAGTTCCTGGTGGTTATAGATCTCCCCATTAGCAGCAAGGACTATTTTTTTATCTTCGCTGTATAAAGGTTGCTTTCCAGATGCCGGATCAACAATTGCCAATCTTTCATGGGTTAAAATGGCTTTATCATCATTATAAATTCCGCTCCAATCCGGTCCGCGATGACGAATCTTTTTAGACATTTCCAATAATTTTGGCCTTAAAACCTCGGCTTTTTCTTTTAAATCAAATGCACATACAATTCCACACATGTCTTTTATATTTTAATTTTCTTTTGTTTTTAATCAGGCTGCAAATATGAGATAATTGTTTCTATCTATAAACATAAAACGTTATTTCAATTACATATATTAACTTTTATGTTATTTTTTATTGCTTTATGTAAGTAGCTAAATGAGTTTAAGATTCAAAATTTGATATTTGAAATGCTTTGGGATCAAATTCCAAAAACCTCTATAGAATTTTGGGTAGTAATTTTAGCTATTTCATCTGGTTTCAACCCGTAAATATCAACCAGTTTATCTAAAATATTGATCAAATAACTGCTTTCATTTCGTTTTCCCCTGTAGGGTGTAGGTGCTAAATATGGTGCATCGGTTTCTAACACTATGTGTTCTATCGGAATTTCATTTAAAAACTTGTCAATTTTTCCATTTTTAAATGTTACAACTCCCCCTATCCCTAGTTTCATATTATAAGAAATAACCTGTTTTGCTTGTTGCAGATTTCCTGTAAAACAGTGAAAAACTCCGTTAAGTTTATCATCTTTTTCTTCGTCTAAAATTTCAAAAATTTCATCAAAAGCATCTCTGCTATGAATTATAATCGGGAGGCCCCTTTCTTTTGCCCAGGAAATCTGAGTTTTAAAAGCTTCCTGCTGTTCTTTTACAAAAGATTTATCCCAGTAAAGATCAATCCCAATTTCACCAATTGCATAGAACTTTTTAGAATCCAACATGCTTTTAACTATCTGTAATTCTTCCTGATAATTTTCCTTTACGTGTGTTGGATGTAATCCTGCCATTAAAAAAATATTATCTGGAAATTGTTTTTCTAGAGTAAACATTGCCTGATAATATGTTGAATCAATTGCCGGAACAAAAAAACGCGAAATACCTTTATTAATAGCATTTTGAATCATTTCTTCTCTATCTTCATCAAACTGGGATGAGTACAAATGTGTATGTGTATCTGTTAAAATCATGATTGGATAAATATTTGCAAATATAATTTTAATAATTTCATTAAAAAATATATATTTATCAACCTAAATTAAAGCTATAAAATATGAAGATATTTCACAATCCCCGTTGTAGCAAAAGTCGCCAAGGACTTGCAATTTTAGAAGATTCAAACCTGGAGTTTGAAATTATCCAATACTTAAAAAATCCTCCAGGCAAAAAAGAGTTAGGAGAAATATTGCAGTTGTTACAAATGAAACCTATTGATCTGGTAAGAAAAAATGAAGCAATCTGGAAAGAAAACTTTAAAGGTAAAGATCTGAGTGACGACGAGGTAATCGATGCAATGGTAAATTATCCTAAATTAATTGAAAGGCCTATCGTTATAAATGGTGACAAGGCTGCCCTAGGAAGACCACCGGAAAACATTAAAGATATTTTATAAACCTCATAACTAACTGTCTTTTAGTTTG
>JBDLIB010000220.1:0-3690 GCA_039715085.1 Bacteroidota bacterium
AACGCGTTCCGTTCTTTGTAGGAAGTAAAAATATGGTCGCTAAAGCGGAAGAATTTATGGCTAATTATCCGGAAAATGGAGATTATTAATTGCTGATTTGAAATTTCGATTAATAAACCCTAACTCTTTCAGGTCTTTCGGACTCTGAAAGGTTGTTAACCTTCCGGAGTTGAAAATCCTGCCACGCCGGAAGAGTCAGGGATATTCAAGTCAAATTTTGTTGAATCGTTAACCTGCCACGCCGGCAGGCGGGTTCGTGTAACTGTGTAATCGGTAATAATATTTTTCACGGTTAAACGATTAAACAATTCAACAAATAAACTCTTTGCTTCTTACTTCTAACTTCATTACTATACTTCTATCTTTTTCAACTACCTTTGTAAAAATTTATACTTTGGGAACAATAAGAATAAATAATATCCGCATTTATGCCTACCACGGTTGTTTGCTCGAAGAGGGCAAAATAGGATCGGATTACAGGATAGATCTGAGTGTAAAAGCAAACCTTAAAAAATCATCTTTAACTGATGATCTTCTTGACACCGTTGATTATGTGCATTTGAATAAAATTGTTAAGGAAGAAATGGCGGTTCGCAGCAAACTTTTAGAAACCGTCGCAAACAAAATTATTGACAGAATCTTGCTCGAAATAACGCTGGTTGACTATGTTAACGTACAGGTTTCCAAATTAAACCCACCCATTGGGGGAAATGTAGAAATGGTTACCATTGAAATGGAAAGAAAAAGATAGTTATTTAATTGTAAACTATAAATTTTTACTTAAATTTGCACCCGATTTTGGCGTCATGGCCGAGTGGCTAGGCTGGGCTCTGCAAAAGCTCCTACAGCGGTTCGAATCCGCTTGACGCCTCAAACAATCCTCATTGCTTTTTGTAGTGAGGTTTTTTGTTTTCTTTAACATTATTTTGCCCTAATTTTTGCATATTTGTAATTCTTAAAAAATTACATGCAAATTTACCCTATCGATACCGGATTCTTTAAACTTGACGGAGGTGCTATGTTTGGTGTTGTCCCAAGGGTTATCTGGCAAAAAACGAATCCTGCCGATAGTAATAACCTAATAGATATGGCATTGCGTTGTATGTTGATTGAAGATGGTGACAGGTTGATTTTGATCGATAATGGCACCGGCAATAAACAAAACGACAAGTTTTTTAGTTATTATTATCCTTACGGGGAAGATTCTTTAGACAGTTCTCTTGCAAAATACGGATTTCATCGTGATGACATTACCGATGTATTTTTAACCCACCTGCATTTTGACCACTGTGGTGGAAGTATTCAATGGAATAAAGATAAAACCGGTTATGAACCTGCTTTTAAAAACGCTAAATTCTGGACTAATAAAAACCATTGGGAATGGGCCACAAAACCCAACCCAAGAGAAAAAGCCTCCTTTTTAAAAGAAAACCTGCTTCCTATTGAAGAGAGCGGACAACTTAATTTTTTACCAATTCCCGAAAATGGATTCTTAAAAGATACCGAACTCGGATTTGATGTTCTTTTTACTGATGGCCATACCGAAAAACAAATGATTCCTATTATTAAATACCGGAATAAAACATTGGTATTTATGGCTGATTTTTTACCGTCAGTCGGCCATATTCCTCTTCCTTACATAATGAGTTATGATGTAAGGCCACTAACGACCATGGACGAGAAATCAAAATTCTTGAATGAAGCCGCTGATAAGGGATACTATTTGTTTTTAGAACACGACCCAATAAACGAGATTTGCACAGTAAAACACACAGAGAAAGGAGTAAGATTAGATAAAGCATATAAATTTAACGAAGTATTCAAATAAAAATTAATCAAATAAATATCTAAAGAAAATATGAAATTTAACAGACTTATTATCGGACTTGGATTGGCAGCGGTCATTGCAAGTTGTGGAACAAGCAAAACCGTAGACAACTCCATACATAAGATCCCTGTTCCTGCTGGAGATGCTGTCGCAGTTGAAATGCCTGCTAAAAAAGGCACAATGAGCGATGAAAATTTACAAAAATGGCCTCATGCAGACCTTACTACTGATTCTTTACCCGGTATGAGTATTGCAAAAGCTTATCAGTTTTTAACAGGCAAGAAAAATCAAACAGTGATTGTTGGTGTAATCGACTCAGGTATTGATATTAATCACGAAGATCTTAAGGATCAGAAATGGACAAATACCGATGAAATTGCAGGAAATGGTATTGATGATGATAAAAACGGTTATATTGATGACATCCATGGATGGAATTTCCTGGGTGGTGAAAAAGGGAAATCAACACCCGAACAACTGGAAGTTACACGTCTATATAAAAAACTGGATGCAAAATATGCCGGTAAAACAGAAGCTGACCTTTTAGAAAACGAAAAAGAGGAATATGCTTACTACCTGAAAGTAAAAAAGGATTTTGAAAAAAGAACAAAGGAAGCAACCAAACAGTATGAATATTTCAAGAATATTCAAACCATGTTAAAGGAGGCTGATGCTTCTGTAAAAATTAAATTAAATAAGGATACTTATACTTTTGATGATCTAAGTTCTTTAGCTGCGGAAGACCAAAATCCTTTATTGATGAAGATCATGTCTTCAGGTGGCACTGTTGAAGATGCACTAAAACAAATTCAGCCTGCTCTTGATCACTATGGAAGTCAGGTTAACACTATGTATAATCTCAACTTTGACGGTAGAGCTGTAACCGGTGATGATGCCTATAATTATAACGATGTTCCTTACGGAAATGGTTTTGTAAGCGGTTCATTAGATGATGAAATGCACGGAACTCATGTTTCAGGAATTTCTTTGGCAACAAGAAACAACGGTACCGGCATGAATGGTGTTGTAGAAAATGTAAAACTGCTAGTTGTAAGAGCTGTACCTGATGGTGACGAATATGATAAAGACGTAGCACATGCAATCCGCTATGCTGTTGATAACGGAGCAAAAGTAATTAATATGAGTTTCGGGAAAAGCTATTCGCCAAATGCAGAATGGGTTTATGATGCTATAAAATATGCTGCCAGCAAAGATGTATTATTGGTACATGCTGCAGGTAATGATGGTAAAAATATTGATAAAAGCGATAATTTCCCTACAGATGCACCTGATAAAATAAATGAAATTTCTGATAATGTAATTACTGTTGGATCAATGACCCGTCATTATGATGAAAATTTAGTTTCCGGATTTTCAAACTATGGAAAACTGAATGTAGACATCTTTGCGCCGGGATCTGAAATCTATTCAACAATTCCTAAAGATGAATATAAGTCAATACAAGGTACTTCAATGGCTTCACCTCAGGTTGCGGGAGTTGCTGCTTTGATTCGTTCATACTACCCACAACTTTCTGCAAGCCAGGTAAAGCATATCCTGATGAATTCAGGTACTAAAGTTGGGTTTAATGTTCTATTACCTAAAGGAAATGGTAAAAAAGTTCCTTTTGCAAACCTTTCTGTTTCGGGTAGAGTTTTAAATGCCTACAATGCTGTAAAAATGGCTGATGGCATGGTGAATAAATAAGATATAAAATTTTTATTGGTCAGGGTTTCACTTTTTCCATCAGGAATATTGGTGAAACCCTGACTTTTTTAATTAGACACTCACGGGGTGACTTGAAGTCACCCCGTGAGTAAGATCAATCAAAAAAACATATAAATCATGAAAAAATTAATCTT
>JBDLIB010000221.1:0-3667 GCA_039715085.1 Bacteroidota bacterium
AAACAAATAGTTTTAGAAGTAATTTTATCAGCTTTTTAAACATGCCGGCAAATTAAAATGAAATTTAAAGAAATCCTGAAGCTTCTATCAATTAATGATATAATCCTTTAATGATTGAATGCCTTAATTTTATTATTCAAACATCTTCACATTACAACATTCACCTTAGCGATTACTTCTTTGAATCTTCTTAATGGCATTTTCAATAGATTTTTCAGGTTCAATAATATTGTATTCACCCCAAAAATCAGGATCTGAAAAACCGGATATCTTGTCTTGCAGTACCTGGTGAGATTTGAACCTGTCTTTATACTTCACAGATTGCTTATCGAGGTTATATTTCCAATCGGTAGATGCCATTTCAATCGTTATATAATATTTAGAATTGAATAATTTTTTATCCCAATCAATTTTAAAAGCGAGTTCAATTCGGCTGTAGCCATAGTGCCACTTACCGTTATCTTCCTTAAAATCTATTTGATAGTTTGCAATAATAGGGAAGACATCGGCTTTGGATGGTTTCTTTTTCACAAAGAATTTACTTGCCTTCTCAATATTATCCAATTTCAGACTGAAATCAGCTTTTATCAAAGCATGAGATTGTTTGTCGATATACAGTTTTCCGTAAAATAATGGAATGTCTATTTGAACTCTGGGCTCAAAATTCAAAACATAAACAGGCCTGTTACTAAGATTGATCACCTTATCGAAAGAAAACCTGTAATTATCAAAAACACCTTCATCTAACAGCATTGCTTCATTTTGTAAAAGATCAATATTCAGATTGTTATACGGACCTCCTTGTAATTTTATCAAAAGTGTATCCAGTCGTTTATAATTTGAGCTTTTTCTCGCCTTATAGATCTTAACGTAATCTTTTGATTGTACGCTACTATACCCGCGTTTATATATATCAACAACCGCTTCGGCCAATGAGGCATATTTTCTTCCTTTTTTAATAGACTCACGGTAAAAAGCAGTCATAATAACAGGATCTTCCCAATAATTTGATTTCCTGTTTTTTATTACTTTACGTATTATTTCTTCCGGTTGTGCTGTGAGCACACTAACTTCATCCAGTTTCTCTATCGATTCTTTAAGACTAATTGTGTTTTTCTCAGCTTTCAGATCTGTTATCGGAACCACTTTATCGTAATAACCCAAATAAGTTACGGTGATCATCCTGTTTAACAGTGAATCGGGGATTTTTAAAATAAACTCCCCTTCACTATTACTGATAGTTGCAATATGAGAACCACTTATTGTAAGATTAGCATATTCTAATGATCTATTTGTATTACTATCGACAACTTTTCCTTTGAATTGCTTAAAAGATTCCTGCGCATGAATTGAACTAAAGCTAAAAAAGAATGTAAACAGAACAATAATCATAAAAGATATTTCTGTAATGGAACTATGTTTTGAAGTTTTCATTTTCCAAATAATTTAAGTTAAAACAACCTACAAGTTAATGATTTTTAGACAAATGTAAATTAACAAAATGTTAAAATACACCCTGTTATTAATAACTATAAAAATATCAAAAAAAATTATTTTACATCTACTTCAGGTGACATGTATTTATATATCAATCCTGCGAGAATTGCGCCTACTATCGGGGCAACCCAAAACAACCATAATTGTTCCATTGCCCAGCCTCCCACAAAAAATGCCTGACTTGTACTACGTGCCGGGTTAACCGAAGTATTGGTTACCGGAATACTAATTAAATGGATTAAAGTAAGAGCCAGACCGATTGCTATACCTGCAAAACCTTTAGGCGCCTTAGAATGTGTAGCACCGAGTATAATGATCAAAAACATAAAAGTCATTACAATCTCTGTAAGTAAAGCCGAACTCATTCCGTAACCTCCCGGTGAATTTTCTCCATAACCATTTGCAGCAAATCCACCCAGTTCAAATCCTTTTTGACCTGTAGCAATAAAATATAAAATTGTAGCGCCAGCAATCCCACCTAACACCTGAGCTCCAATATATGGAAGAAGGTCTTTTTTATCAAAACGTCCGCCTACCCACAGTCCAACTGAAACAGCGGGATTAAAATGCGCTCCCGAGATATGCCCGAAAGCGTAAACCAATGTTAGTACTGTCAAACCAAATGCCAAAGAAACTCCTGTAAAACCAATTCCTAATTCAGGGAATCCTGCGGCTAATACTGCGCTACCACAACCACCAAGCACCAACCATAGCGTACCAATAAATTCTGCTAATATTTTTTTCATTTTAGGTAAAATTTAATTAATAAAAGATTCTGATAAATCAAAAACCACTGATTGTTAATTGTTTACTAATTTACACAAATTTTACCAAAAAAAATATTCTAACCTTAAAATGTAATAAGCCTGTAAAATACATTAAGATTTTACAGGCTTATTTAAAAATACATCCTAACTACTTATTAATGTGCCAGAAAGAAATACTTATTAATGATTACAAGTTTTATCAGAATTATTATCTAATTCATTTTTAATAAATAATTCAACTGCTTGATCAATATTACTTTCAGAAGTTACAAATACATTCATACCCTTTTGTTCAAAATCATCATACAATCTTCTTCCCATACCACCGGCAATAACTGTATCACAGTCACCTAAAGCGTTAAAGATCCCTGAATGACTGTGATTATGTTCCTTTTCGTGATGTAACCCTTTTGAGTGTCCGGTGAAAGTATTTGATTTATATTCTTTAGTTATAATCTTATCACCTTCTATTTCAAATATCATAAATCCGGTTGTTCTACCGAAGTGTCTCGAAACTGTCGTTTGGTCATTACTTGGAATTGCTATTTTCATCTTATTTTGTTTTTCTTTTGTTTTTAATTTTCAATTATACTTTACAAATATTCCGTTTTTAAGGTAAAATATTAAAGCATTGTATCATTATAGCATTATATCATTTTAATATAGTCTGCTCAGGTATATTTCCATCTTTAAAATGTTTTTCTATCCAACCGGATCTTACATTGTCGCGTTTATCAAAATGCTCTACATAAGGTTTTATATCGATCAATGGAGTTTGATCAAGTACATCAACCTCTGTAAAATATAATTTATTCTCTACTACCTCCTTGATCTTCACTATTGAAAAACCTATCCGATTTGGCCTGTACGGGCTTCTAACCGAAAAAATCCCGTGCTTCTCTTTCTCGAGGTAAGGAGAGGCTATAATTTTCTCATCCTCCATTTTATGAAAATGATAGATCAATATTGCATGACTAAATTCCTGAAGATCCTTTAAACCTTCCCGGAATTCTTCCTTTACTTCTGCATAAGCAATATCTTCTTCTTTAAACCTTCCCTGAATTGGAATATTTTTCGAGTTTTTATATGGCGAATGAATTACACCTATCGGATTTATCACAATTTTTTCCATAAACCTACTTCTCATAAATTTTGGCAAAATTATACAATAAAAAAATACTGTAAAGCAACTGATATTTCTTAAGCATTAATATTAGTCACATTACAATGTTCATTTTAAACAAAAGTGATGTTATTTTTGGGCGTATTACTTTTTAACTCTCTTTAACAGATCTTTTCTAGGGATATGCAATTCTCTGCCTAAAGCTTTACCATTTTTATAGGTTTGGGTTCGTAGATCAAGGTTCCCCTGCGGGATTTCAAACGGGGCTGCATACTTATTT
>JBDLIB010000222.1:0-3594 GCA_039715085.1 Bacteroidota bacterium
GTCATCCAGATATGCCTTATGGTACCGGTTTGGTTTATATCACATAAAACAACCGTTTCACCGGGTTCAATCATTTTCATGGGAGCTCCTTTACGTCCTACACCCAACTCACTTGCGGCTTTACCACCTTTGCCTGGTTCTCCAGTTGGATTCTCAAACGATATGGAACGTGATTGCAGGTTTGTATTCAAGTTATAAAGCTCGTTGCTAACATTTATCTGAGCTTTAGCTATCTGCAGAATTCCAATACCTAATACCAATAAGACTAAACTCTTCTTTAATCGATCCATTGCAATGTTGTTTTACCTTTTTTAAGAATATAAGTTTGCTTTTGAGGATACTTAGATTGACATGATAGAAAAAACACTATTGCAAATAGCGGATATACTACCATCTTGATATGTATATTTAATTTATTCATCTTCATTTTTGATATCATAAAACAAATTGTCTACTATTATTTCCTGTTTTTCAATTTTTGGCCCCTTCCAACTAAGCTTTAGTTCTTTTCCGCCTCCGGCTTGAAAATATTTTACTTCAATTTTATGAAATCCCGCTGCCAGAGCAATTTTTCCTTGCAATTCTTTGGCTATATGGTAATTATCATTTTCTATTATCTGTCTTCCATTGACATACATAGAACTTCCATCATTGGACTCTAAGAAGAAAGTGTAAATTCCGTTGTCAGGAACTTTAATATATCCACTAAAATTAAATGCGAAGTAATTATCTCTTTGTCTTTTATCTATATTGACAGCTGAACTAATCCCCTTTTCTTTTGCCTCGAAACTATCTATTTGATCTACACTGCTAAAAGCACCTTCATAATAACAGTATTTTATCCCCTTATTAGATTTTTGGGCTTGACTCACTTTAGCATACTCAGCTTTTTCGAATTTTTGCTCTACAATTATACTCGGTAAAACACCTTTTCTATATGCCTTAAATTTTACGACAGTAGTTTTATCTGTAGTAAATGGATTTTGATATAAATTTGATTTTCTATCAGGAGATCTTCCGTCTAAGGTATAGTATATCTGGGCATCTTGATTATCGCAACTTAAAGAAACCGTTGTTTGGTCTTCAAATAAAACATCACCCGATTTTATATATGGAGTACTAACTACATCTTTGCCATTTTCACTTGGAGGGCAGTTGTCTATATCTGATGCCCAGGTTTCATTCTGAATATTTCCCATGACAAATTCTAACTTTCCCCCATCAATTATATCTTTATGTTTAAGATATGGTAAGTTGTATTCTTTACCATTTAATTTTACCGATTGGATATAAATATTATCAGGTGATTGATTGTGAGCAATAATCTTAAATTGCTTTCCGTTTTCAAGATTAATTATTGCTTTCTCAATCAAGGGACTTCCTATTACATACATATCCTGTCCGGGGTTAAACGGATAAAATCCCATAGAGCTAAAAATATACCAGGCAGACATTTGCCCGCAATCCTCATTCCCGGAAAGGCCATTAGGACCGTCGTTATAATGTTCCTGAAGAATTTTCCTCACTATTTTCTGACTCTTCCATGCTTTACCAACATAATTGTAGAGATAAGCCATATGATGATCGGGTTCGTTACCGTGAACATATTGTCCTATAACTCCACCATGATCATAGCGA
Organism: Bacteroidota bacterium; assembly: GCA_039715085.1. Lineage (GTDB taxonomy): Bacteria > Bacteroidota > Bacteroidia > Flavobacteriales > Flavobacteriaceae > Namhaeicola. The sequence goes on from JBDLIB010000222.1 coordinate 1,639, forward strand.
TTGTTAGGGTTTTCCAAAGTAAAAAAATCATCAAGCCACAAATCAAATTTAGCCTCTCCTCCAATAAGTTCAATTAATCCCTTTGTATCGTGTGGAACAAAGGTGTATTGCCAGGCATTACCCTCGCTGTAGTTCGAGTTTACAAATGGATCAAACGGTGCAAACCAGTTATGATCAGAATACCTGCCACGCATTAAATTTGTCTCAGTATCAAATACATTTGTATAAAATTGAGCACGTGCATTGAAATATTCATAATCATCTTTCTTTCCCAGTTCTTTTGCAAGTGTTGCAACACACCAATCATTATATGAATATTCTAAGGTTTTAGAAACCGATTCTCCTTCGAGATCACATGGTATATATCCAAGATTCTTATAATAATTTAAACCATAAGCATTAGACATCATGGTTGTTTTCATTGCCTCATACGCAAGGTCAATATCAAAATTATCTATACCTTTTACATAGGCATCCGTTATAACTGACGTAGCATGAAATCCCAACATTCCATCATAAGTACTTCCGGTTAAAGGCCACATGGGTAAACGCCCTGTGCCCTCATATAATTTCAATAATGATTTAATAAAATCACCTGTTCGTTTTTGATCGATAATTGTAAACAAGGGATGCCAGGCTCTAAAAGTATCCCACAATGACAGAGCTGTATAATTTGTAAAATCATCTGATTTTGAAATAGCATTATTAGCACTTACATACCTGCCATCTACATCCATAAAGATCTGTGGAGCAAGAAAAGCATGATACATAGAGGTATAGAAAATTCTTTTTACTTCTTTATTATCAGATTCAATTTCAATCCTGTTAAGTTCCTTTTCCCAAATATCTTCGGCTTTTTTTACAACTCTTTCAAAATTCCAATCTTTTATCTCAGCTTTCAGATTTTTTCTTGCTCCTTCCATATCAACAGCTGAGATTCCAACTCTTACTAAAACCTGTTCGTTCTCAGAAGTTTTAAAATGCAAGGATGATTTTATATTTTTTCCAGATAACTGATTAACATTATGTTCTATATTATCATCTAAAGCAATATTGTAAGATGAAAAAGGTTTTGAAAATTCAGCTACAAAATAAAAAGTATGATCGAAAGCCATTACTCCGTTAGTTCTTCGGTATCCTTCAACAGTATTTTTATCAACAATATTGATATATGAATCAAGTACTGTTTCTATCTTACTTTCCTTATGTTTCAGATCGATTATTATATTAGATTCATCACTTTCAGGAAAAGTATATCGGTGAAATCCTGCTCTTAGGGTTGTTGTTAATTCGGCTTGAATATTATAGTCATCCAATTCAACACTATAATATCCCGGAGATGCTTTTTCAGTTGTATGGCGGAAACTTGAACGATAACCGGAATCCGGATTCTCGGGTTCACCGGGATAGAAGTTCACTTTACCAACAGTGGGCATGAATAGTATATCTGTATAATCAACCTGGCCAACTCCGCTTAAGTGTGTATGAGAAAATCCCAGAATTGTGTTGTCAGAATAATGATAACCAGCACATGCTTTTTGCGTTGCATCGTTACGGGTATCAGGGCTTAACTGCACCATACCAAAAGGTAAGGATGCTCCCGGATATGTTTGTCCGCTGCCATCTGTTCCAATAAAAGGATCTACATATGATATCTTTGAATCTTTATCAGATACAGAACAGGAAAATAAAAATAGCAACAATACTATTATAAATGATTTCTGTAAAACCATAGTTTAATTTTTTATTATAATCTTATTTTCCAGCTCATTAATAATATTCTGTATGATATATTCTGAAATTTTATGATCTTTATGTGTATCGTCTAACCATAAATCCCATTTACCTTTGTTTAGCTCTTTTACGCGGTTTAATACTTCCGGGTAATAAGTTTTCCATTTTGTCCCGCCAAAACAACAGGCATCGTACTTGTTTACAACCTGTACCTGTTTTCTG
>JBDLIB010000223.1:0-3551 GCA_039715085.1 Bacteroidota bacterium
TTTAAAAGTTTTTCCGTCAAAGCTGAATAGCATCCTGGTAGGTTGTGGCGTTTGTTCTTCTTTGTTATCCTTGATGGATTGTGCTTTTGTAATACTTTCCTGAATATCTTTTAGTTCTTCCACAGCTTTGAATTCGAATATAAAATCTGTGAAAGCAATGTTCTCGGTTTCATTAACTGCCAAGCGTATTTTCAGGTCTTTAAGTGCTTCAATTTTTTCCTGATCCTCTTTTGATAATTTATCGATACTGTCTTTCTTTTCTTCCAAAATATCTCTAAAGTTCATAATGGTATCAATAACTTCAGGAACTTCGGTTTCTTTTTCACTAACTTTTGTTGAGTCCGGGCTATTCATATCATCCATCGCGCTCATCATAGCGCTCATATCCATTCTTAAGGCGTATGTTCCGCTTCCGTCATCATTGATGTTGATTTTTTCGGTAAACTGACAGCTTGTAATAGTTAAAACGCTAACTAAAGAAATTATGAATCTGGTGAATGTTCTCATGAGGAATTAATTTTTAGGATTGTTTAAAATGATGAGAGCGGCAATTACTCCGGGTACCCAGCCTAAAGTGGTTAGGATCAAAACGATTAAAATAGAACCGCATCCTTTGTCAAGAACTGCCAGGGGAGGCATGATGATAGAAAGTAGTACGCGCCAAAAACTCATAGTATTCTGTAATTTTAATACAAACATCGATATTTTTTTTGGATCATCATAGTTTAGCAAAATAAATAGTCCATTAAATCATTGAAACATTGAAACACACATTGCCTATTTTATAAAAGCATTGTATCTTTGCGGCTTATTTTTTATAAAAAACAAACTAATAGTATATGCAATTATCAGAACAAGAAATTGTACGAAGAGAATCACTTCAAAAGTTACGTAATCTGGGTATTAACCCTTATCCGGCTCAGCAGTTTGAAACAACATCTACAATAGATCAAATTGTTGATAATTTTGAGGTTTTGGAAGGTAAAGAGGTTGTCCTTGCCGGAAGAATTATGAGTCGCCGTATTATGGGAAAAGCTTCTTTTGCCGAGTTAAAAGATGCCAGCGGAAGGATGCAGATCTATATCAATCGCGATGAACTTTGCCCGGGTGATGATAAGACCATGTACAATGATGTGTTTAAGAAACTACTTGATATTGGGGATATTATTGGTATAAAAGGAGATGTTTTTAAAACGAAGGTTGGTGAAATTTCGGTTAATGTAAAAGAGCTTACCGTTTTATCAAAAGCATTAAAACCAATGCCAATAGTAAAAGTGGATGCCGATGGTAAAACCCACGATGCTTTTAGCGATGCTGAGCAACGTTACCGCCAGCGTTATGTTGACCTTATGGTAAATGATCATGTAAAAGATACTTTTATCAAACGTACTAAGATCACCAATTCTATACGTCAGTTTTTTAATGAGCGTAATTATTTAGAAGTAGAAACTCCAATTTTACAACCCATTCCGGGTGGTGCTGCCGCGAGGCCATTTGTTACGCATCACAATGCTTTGGATATGCCTTTGTATTTGAGAATTGCCAATGAATTGTATTTAAAAAGATTGATCGTTGGAGGTTTTGATGCAGTGTATGAGTTCTCCAAAGATTTTAGAAATGAAGGAATGGACAGAACCCATAACCCTGAGTTTACCGTAATGGAATTGTATGTAGCATACAAAGATTACAACTGGATGATGGAAATGACTGAACAATTGCTTGAAAAAGTAGCAATTGATTCAAATGGAAATACAGAGGTGCAGGTTGGCGAAAATAAGATAAACTTCAAGGCACCTTATGCTCGTGTGCCGATTTTAGAAGCAATCAAAATTCACACCGGCCATGATGTGGCAGGTATGAGTGAAGAAGAACTTCGTGATGTTTGCAAAAAAGTTGGCATTGAAGTTGATGAAACTATGGGTAAAGGTAAGTTGATCGATGAGTTATTTGGTGAAAAATGTGAACATCATTATATCCAGCCTACATTTATTACCGATTATCCGAAAGAAATGAGTCCGCTTTGTAAGGAACACCGTGAAAATCCCGAACTAACAGAGCGTTTTGAACTAATGGTAAACGGTAAAGAGTTGGCTAATGCCTATTCAGAGTTAAATGACCCGATCGACCAGTTAGAGCGTTTTCAGGATCAGTTAAAGCTGTCTGAAAAAGGAGATGATGAAGCGATGTTCATAGATAAGGATTTTGTTAGAGCTTTGGAATACGGAATGCCTCCTACTTCTGGTATCGGAATCGGAATTGACCGTTTGGTAATGTTTATGACAAATAATGCATCTATCCAGGAGGTACTGTTCTTTCCTCAAATGAAACCGGAAAAGAAAGCAGTAGTGATGACTGATGAAGAAAAGATTGTTTTCAACCTGTTGAAATCTAATTCTCCTGTTGATCTGAACGAATTGAAAACACAATCAGGATTAAGTAATAAAAAATGGGATAAGACCATTAAAGGTCTATCTAAGAATAGCTTAGCAAAAGTAAGCAAAACCGAATCAGGTTTAATTGTAGAAATTGTTGATTAATTAATTTCGTTTCCAAGAGCTGAGGGGATCTTGGAAATATCTGAAAAGGGTCATGGAAACATGATCCTTTTTTTTGTTAGTGAGACTCTGATTTTGAATAAAAATCAGTTAGTTCGAACTAATCCCGCCCCTGATAATTATCGGGATTAGCGGGATCTCATCATAACTTAACTATTTATGTTTCTTAGCATATAGCCAAACATTTTTGGTTACGTAACTGTCACGGTTTCAATTTTTTCCATTATATTTATAGTACGATAAATAGGATGATATGGCTGTTAATCTTCGAAAAAAATACTACTCTAAAATTGTCAATTTCATTGTGCTGTTTCTTATGTTATTTAGTTCTGATCCGGTCGAAGCCTGTACAGCATTCTGTTTAAAGACTGATAAACAAATTGTTCTGGCAAAAAACCTGGACTGGCCAATAAATAATGGCTTGTTATTTACAAATAAAAGAGGGATTTATAAAACTGCTTTTATCAATCATGTTAAGAAAATTTCATGGTTATCAAAATATGGTAGTATAACATTCAACCAGTTTGGAAAAGAATTTCCTTTAGGTGGGATGAACGAGAAAGGATTGGTTATCGAAGAACTTAATTCATGGGGTGAACCACCAAATAATAGTGATGCATATAAAATAAATGAATTTCAATGGGTTCAATATTGTCTGGATAATTTTTCCAGTATAGAAGAAATAATTAAAAGTCAGGATAATTTAGAAATAGAACCTTTATTTGTGAATTTACATTACCTTGTTTGTGATAGCCATGGGAATACATTAATTATTGAGTTCTATGAGGGGGAATCCCATATTTACTCTGGTGATGATATTGTATATCCGATTCTTAGCAATAATACGTATAAAAATTCTCTAAAATATTTAAAAAATTTTCAAGGCTTTGGAGGTGACTTGTCTCTTAGTAATGATAATACATCAGGTGAGAGATTTGTTAGAGTAGCTTCAATGATGCAAGAAAATAATCTTATGGATTATGAAGATTTGAAATC
>JBDLIB010000224.1:0-3520 GCA_039715085.1 Bacteroidota bacterium
GGTTTATTAGGAATTATTAATGCCTTTACCGGTGGTGCTTTTTCAAGTGCATCTGTTATGGCATTAGGGGTTATGCCCTATATATCTGCATCAATTGTTGTACAGTTGATGGGTATAGCTGTTCCTTACCTCCAAAAATTAGATAAAGATGGTGAGAGTGGTAGGAACAAGAAAACTCAAATTACACGATGGTTAACCATTTTAATCACTCTTGTACAAGGACCTGCATACATCACAAATATGGGAAGAATTGGTATTCCTGAAAGTGCTTTCTTAATGGGGCATGGAGGGATGTTCTTCGTATCATCTTTAATACTATTGATGACAGGTTCAGTTTTTGCTATGTGGTTAGGAGAGAAAATAACTGATAAAGGTATTGGTAACGGTATTTCTTTATTAATTATGATTGGTATTATCGCACGATTCCCGGGATCATTTATGAACGAACTTACTTCTAAGTTGTCTGCGGGACAAGGAGCCTTGATAATGATTTTATTAGAAATAGTGGTTTGGTTCTTAGTAATATTAGCATCTGTATATTTGGTGACTGCTGTAAGAAGAGTAACTGTGCAATACGCACAACGCTCTGTGGCTGGTAAGATTAAATCTATTGGAAGTGCAAGAGATTATATTCCGTTACGATTAAATTCTGCCGGAGTTATGCCTATTATCTTTGCACAAGCATTGATGTTTGCACCGGCTCTATTAGCACAATCAAATAATGATATAGTCAAAGCTGTTGGTATTGAGTTTCAAAACATGTTTGGTTTGTGGTATAATGTTTTATTTGCAGTATTAATCATAGTATTCAGCTATTTTTATACGGCGATTACAATACCTACAAACAAAATGGCAGATGATTTAAAAAGAGGGAATGGATTTATACCGGGTGTTAAACCGGGTAATGCTACGGCAGAGTTGTTAGATACAATTTTATCACGTATCACTTTCCCGGGATCACTATTCTTGGCATTATTATCGGTATTTCCTGCTTTTGTTGCACAGTTTGGAGTACAACAAAATTGGGCATTATTTTATGGAGGAACATCACTTATAATTATGGTGGGTGTGGCGATAGATACGATACAACAGATTAATGCATACTTGTTAAATCACCATTATGATGGATTGATGAAAACAAGTACAGGACGTAGAGCTAAATAAAAACAAAATAGTATGGCTAAACAACCGGCAATAGAACAAGATGGAACTATAACAGAAGCATTATCAAATGCAATGTTTCGTGTAGAATTAGAAAATGGACATGTCGTAACAGCTCACATTTCAGGTAAGATGAGAATGCATTACATCAAGCTTTTACCCGGTGATAAGGTAAAATTAGAGATGAGCCCATACGATTTGAGTAAAGCTAGAATAACGTATAGATATTAAAATATATAATACCGCATAAAGAGTGATTAGTGCCTTAGCGGTGAAAGTTTATAAAAATGAAAGTAAGAGCATCCTTAAAGAAAAGATCTTCAGACGACAAGATTGTACGTAGAAAGGGAAGATTGTACGTAATAAATAAGAAAAATCCAAAACATAAACAAAGACAAGGATAATTATGGCAAGAATAGCAGGTATAGATATTCCTAACAACAAGAGAGGTGCCATCGCACTTACCTATATATATGGTATTGGAAGGAGTAGAGCAAAAGAAATTTTAGCTAACGCAAAGGTTGATGAAAGTATTAAGGTACAAGATTGGACTGATGATCAAATAGCTAGTATACGTGAACAGGCAGGTACTTACACCATTGAAGGTGAATTACGTTCTGAAACACGCCTGAACATAAAACGTCTTATGGATATTGGTTCTTATAGAGGAATACGCCATAGAACAGGTTTACCTTTAAGAGGACAAAAAACCAAAAACAATGCAAGAACGAGAAAAGGTAAACGTAAAACAGTTGCAAACAAAAAAATAGCAATTAAATAATAATGAATTATGGCTAAAAAGACTGTATCAAAAAAACGTAAAGTACTTGTAGAAGCAATAGGTGAAGCACATATACATGCCTCATTTAATAATATTATTATCTCTTTAACAAACAAGAAAGGTGATGTTATCGCATGGTCATCTGCCGGAAAACTTGGTTTTAGAGGTTCTAAGAAAAACACACCTTATGCAGCTCAATTAGCAGCAGAAGATTGTGCCAAAGTTGCTTTTGAGGAAGGTTTAAGAAAAGTAAAAGCTTATGTAAAAGGACCTGGAAATGGTAGAGAATCTGCCATGCGTGCTTTACATAATAGTGGTATCGTGATTACAGAAATTATCGATGTAACACCATTACCTCACAATGGGTGTCGTCCACCTAAACGAAGAAGAGTATAATTAATTAATAACCGTAAGAACAACGAAGATTATCGAAGGATCATTTTTCTAGACCTTAATTCATAATCGTTCTTACTTAAATCAATAGAGATGGCTAGATATACAGGACCACAAACTAAAATTGCAAGAAAATTCGGAGAGCCGATCTTTGGCCCCGATAAAAGTTTCGAAAAAAAGAAATACCCACCGGGTCAACATGGAAACAACAGAAGACGCGGTAAAAAATCTGAATATGCTGTTCAGTTACAAGAAAAACAAAAAGCTAAATATACCTATGGTATTTTAGAAAAACAATTCCGTAACTTATTTAAAAGAGCACAGCGTAAAAGTGGTGTAACAGGTGAAATCTTACTACAACTTTGTGAATCAAGATTAGACAATGTTGTGTATAGACTAGGAATTGCACCAAGTAGAAGAGCAGCTCGTCAACTTGTATCGCATCGTCATATTACAGTAAATGATAGTTTAGTAAACATACCATCATATAGTGTAAATGAAGGTGATGTTATCGGTGTAAGAGAAAAATCAAAATCATTGGAAGCTATTGTAAATTCTTTAGCTAATAAAAGTGATGTATACGAATGGATGACATGGAATGATGATAAAAAGGAAGGTACTTATGTATCTATACCTGAAAGAATTCAAATTCCTGAAAACATTAACGAACAGTTTATCGTCGAATTATATTCTAAATAATAAAGATAAGTAATCAGCTATGGCTATATTAAATTTTCAAAAACCCGATAAGGTAGTTAAGATCGAATCAAATGAATTTGAAGGTAAATTTGAATTCAGACCCCTTGAACCGGGCTTCGGATTAACTGTTGGAAATGCTCTTAGAAGAGTATTACTTTCATCATTAGAAGGCTTTGCTATCACGTCTATTCGTGTAGAAGGTGTTGATCATGAATTTTCAACGATCTCAGGTGTTGTAGAAGATGTAACAGAAATAATCTTAAACTTAAAACAAATACGTTTTAAAAGACAAATTGATGACATTGAAAATGAAACTGTTGCGGTTGCAATAACCAAAAAAGATCAGTTTACAGCTGGTGATTTACAGTCTTTTATTTCAGGATTTCAGGTATTAAACCCTGATTTGGTTATCTGTAATATGGAAAAAAGCGTAAAGCTCCATATTGATATCACCATTGAAAAAGGTAGAGGTTTTGTTCCTGCAGA
>JBDLIB010000225.1:0-3487 GCA_039715085.1 Bacteroidota bacterium
CCCGAATCGATGATTTTGCTGCCATCGTACCATAAGTAATGATCTGTGCCACCTGGTTTGCACCGTATTTATCGATTACATAATCGATGACTCTTTGCCTTCCTTCATCATCAAAGTCAATATCAATATCGGGCATGGAAACACGATCGGGATTTAAAAAACGCTCAAAAAGCAAGTCGTATTTAATGGGATCAATATTTGTAATAGCCAAACAATATGCTACAGCAGAACCTGCTGCCGAGCCACGGCCGGGTCCAACAGAAACCCCCATATTCCTTGCCTCCCGAATAAAATCCTCTACGATCAGGAAATATCCGGGATAACCGGTTTTTTCAATAATTTCCAGCTCAAAATCGAGACGCTCTTTAATATCATCTGTAATATCTTCATATCTTCCTTTGGCACCTTCATAGGTAAGAAAACGTAAATAAGCATTCTCCCCTCTTTTACCCCCGTCATTTTTATCCTCTTTGTCTATAAACCTTTCCGGAATATCAAAAGCAGGCAATAAAACTTCTCGAGCAAGTTGATAAATTTCGATTTTATCGACAATTTCCTGAATATTAATAATTGCTTCGGGAATTTGACGATACAATTTTTTCATCTCCTCCTGACTCTTAAAATAATATTCGTTATTCGGCAAGCCATATCTAAAACCTCTACCTCTGCCCTTTGGAGTTGCTACTTTCTCACCATCTTTTACGCATAATAAAACATCATGAGATTCGGCATCATCTTTATCGATATAAAAAGTGTTGTTTGTAGCTACTACTTTAATATCGTGTTTTTGTGAAAATTGTAATAGAACTTCACTTACATGTTTTTCGTTTTCTTGCTGATGATTGTTCAACTCCAGGTAAAAATCTTCTCCAAATTCCTCTTTCCACCAAAGTAACGCTTCCTCGGCTTGTTTTTCCCCAATATTTAAAATTTTGGAAGGAATTTCACCATACATATTTCCACTTAAAACAATGATATCTCCCTTGTATTTTTTTACAATTTCCTTATCAATTCGCGGCACATAATAGAAACCATCTACATAAGCAATAGAAGCCATTTTTGCCAAATTGTGATAGCCTCTTTTGTTTTTAGCCAGCAATACAATTTGATAACCGTTGTCTTTTGTGTTCTTATTTTGATGATCTTCACAAACATTAAATTCACAACCTACAATTGGAATTAAATTATCGTCATTTGATTTGTTGTGTTTGATTACACCTTCCACAAATTCAAATGCACCCATCATATTACCGGTATCAGTCATTGCAACTGCCGGCATTTTGTCTTTTACAGCAGCCTTGATCAGATCAGGAATACTTGAAGTAGATTGTAAAATTGAAAATTGTGAATGATTATGAAGGTGTGAAAATTGAGTATTTTCAAGATCAATCTTAGCAGAAACATCTACCGGGGCTTTTTCCTGTCCTGCTTTCGCCTTTTTATCCCTTAACTTTTTACTTTCCTTCTTTAAATTGGAATGCTTTAGTCCGGTTAAACCGAAAGGATTATCATTTTTAGCTTTGAAATTTTCCAGATAATCCGGTGCAGCTTGCAACTCAGAAATCGAATAATTATTGATCCTTATCAACTCCAAAAAACAACGTGTAGTTGCTTCCACATCGGCAGTTGCATTATGCGCTTCAGAAAATGGTTTATTAAAAAGTTTTTGATGTAATTCTGTTAAAGTTGGGAGTTTGAATTTACCCCCTCTACCCCCGGGAATCTGACAAAGTAAAGCAGTTTTCTCTGTACAAGTATCTAGAACAGGTAAGTTATTCAACTGTGTTTCTACGCTTTCGCGGAAAAATTCACAGCCCATAATATTAAGGTCAAAACCCACATTTTGACCAACCACGAATTTGGTTTTTGACAGCGCAATGTTAAAAAGCCCTAATACTTTTTCTAAGCTTTCTCCTTTTTCTTGTGCAAGTTGGGTGGAAATACCGTGAATTTGTTCTGCGTCATACGGAATGTTATAGCCATCCGGTTTGATCAGGAAATCATGATGCTCGATCAGTTCTCCCATTTCATTGTGTAACTGCCAGGCAATCTGAACTGCTCTTGGCCAGTTATCTACATCAGTAATCGGAGCCTTCCAGTTTTTAGGTAAACCGGTGGTTTCAGTATCAAAAATTAAATACATCTAAAGGTCTTTTGAGAAAAATTTAGAAAGTTTAAATGTAAAAAATTAAGGTATTTTATAAAATACAAAGTTGTTGTTTTTATTAACAAAGACTTATTAATGATACCGTTTAATGATGCAGTTAAAACGTAATTCACTCATCTGATGACTCATAACCATACCAAAATAGTCATCTGATGAGTCAACAAACCTCTCCTTACTCCTTACTTCTGAATGCTATAATAAGAAAATGCTACAATGATATAATATTTCAATAATTGTTTTTTTAATTTTAAGCACTTGGTGTTGAATTTTTAATTAGTTCATTTTCAAATTAACAAATTTTCAAATCTTCTCACTTCTTACTTCTCATTCCTTAAGACAACAACCTCCTCACCTTCTCTACATCTTCAGCCGTATCTACAGGAATTGATTGATGCTCAGTAATGGCTACTTTAATCTTATTACCATTTTCCAGCCAACGTAGTTGCTCTAGTTTTTCAGATTTCTCTAAGGTAGTTTCCGGTAAATTTGCAAATTCTACAAGTGCTTCGGGCGTAAAGCCGTACATTCCAACATGTTTGTAAAAAGTCTGGTTTTTTGTCCAGCTTTCTTTTTCTTCATCACGAATAAACGGAATTACAGACCTGCTAAAATATAAAGCATCCATATTTTTATCAAAGGTTACAAAAACACCACTTTCAATATCTTCACCGGGCTTTGTAGGAATAACCAAAGTTGCCATTTTTGTATTAGGTACATCAAAACAAGAAACCAATGAAGTAATTTGATCCGACACCAACAGGGGCTCATCTCCCTGAATATTTAAAACCACATCAAAATTGATATCGTTTTGTTTTGTATAGATCTGATAAGCTTCTAAACAACGATTTGTTCCTGTAGTATGATCAGGAGAAGTCATCACAACATTTCCGCCAAAATCTTTAACTACCCTTTCAATTCGCTCATCATCTGTTGCAATTAAAACATAACTCAAAGCTTTACCCGCCTGTTCATAAACTCGCTGGATCATTGTTTTTCCGTGAAAATCAACCAATGGTTTTCCTTCTAATCGAGTTGAACCGTATCGGGCAGGTATAATTCCTATAACATTTTTCATCTGTCAAGATCTTTTTGCAAAGATAAATCATATTTACGATTTATTTATCAATACTTTATCCTATTACGACTTTACCAATTTTATAGCACAAGTAAGCACCTTTTTTAAACTTCAAAACCTAAATTTCATCATTAACAAATAACCATGTCTCCACATTTTTAGTATCTTTAACCTAATTTCAACTGACCATAATTAACATATTTATTATGTTATGAAAAACCTTGACCTAAACACCTGTAAAACAA
>JBDLIB010000226.1:0-3445 GCA_039715085.1 Bacteroidota bacterium
AATGTAGCTTTTCATTTGGCAAAAGCTTTTACTGATGCAAAAGATATTGATCTTGTGCAACGCTATAGTCGCAGTTATAAAAATGATGACTTATTTGATGATAACATCCCGAAAACTAACTCTTTAGATGCATTGACCAAAGCCGATATTTATGTAATTGCTATCAATGATGATCAAATAGCCACTTTTTCAAAACAATTAACCCTCTCCGATGGTTTAGTGGTCCATACTTCAGGAAGTATACCATTAGAAGCATTACAATGCAAAGCAAATAAAGGAGTTTTTTATCCCCTGCAAACATTCTCCAAAGATCAGGAAATGGAATACAAACACATTCCGATTTGCATTGAGACTGAAATAGAAAATGACTTCGATAAATTAAAATATCTTGGAAAAGCTTTTAGTGATAATGTATATGAGATCAATTCACAACAGCGCGAAAAATTACATTTAGCAGCTGTTTTTGCAAATAATTTTTCAAACTATATGTTTAAAGTTTCTAAAGATATTTGCGATGAGAATAATTTTTCTTTTGAGATTTTAAAACCATTGATAGAAGAAACATCCCAAAAAATTAAAACGATCGCTCCTATAGAAGCCCAAACTGGTCCGGCCAAAAGAAATGATCAGAAAGTGATTAAAAAACACCTGTCGCAATTAAAGGGTGATCAGAATGAAATCTACGGTTTGATCACAAAATCAATTATCGATACATATAACAAATAGATATTTGTTACTTTTGAATATCACTTAGAAAACATAAATTACAATAACTAACCTATGGAGAAAAGCTATAAAGAATTAATGCCAAATATTACAACTTTTGTTTTTGATGTTGATGGCGTTTTAACCGACGGAACCGTTACCATTTTCCCCGATGGAGAATTGGTAAGAAGAATGAACACTAAAGATGGTTTTGCTCTTAAAACCGCTGTGAACCTTGGTTATAATGTTTGCATTATTTCCGGTGGAACGAATGAAGCAGTAAAAATGAGGTTAAGAGGATTGGGTATAACCGATATCTATCTGGGCTCTCACAATAAAATGGATGAATTGGATGAGTATCTTGATATCTATAATATTGATAAAGAGCAAGTTTTATTCATGGGAGATGATATTCCCGATCTTCCTGTTATGAAAATAGTTGGACTGGCAGCCTGCCCTTTGGATGCTGTTCCCGAAATTCAACGTATTTCACAATATGTCTCTCAGAAAAAAGGTGGTGAAGGCTGCGTACGGGATGTGATCGAACAAGTTTTAAAAGTTCAGGATAAGTGGGAAACAACTTATGACGCTAAATATTTTTAATAAGCACAAATGGAAGACAAATTACTAAGAGTACCTTTCATTAAATGGTTTATAAGATTCTTCCAAAACATCAAAATTCCAGGTTTGGAGGGGATGAGTCTATATGATTTGTTCGAATTATACATCCCCGGAATTATTAAAGGTGCTTTAACTGCAAGAGCAGGTAGTATTGCCTTTAGTTTTTTTTTAGCATTATTTCCCTTTGCATTATTCATTTTAACCCTTATCCCCTATATTCCGATTGAAGGTTTTCAGGAAGATTTTACGGCTTTTATCTTGCAAAGTATGCCCTCGCGAGAATCTGCTGAAGCAGTAAAAAAGGTCTTGTTTGATATTGCCGAAAATAAATATGGTGAATTACTTTCTTTTGGTTTTATCTTATCTATGTTTCTGATGACCAATGGTGTAAACGCTATTTTTAGTGGGTTTGAATATACCTATCATCAAATAGAGACAAGAACTGTGATAAGGCAATATATGATCTCCTTTATGGTATCATTAATTCTGGTATTTTTATTACTTTTTACCGTAGTTATTATAGTTACAATAGGTATCATTCTTGAAAATCTGGAAGTTACCGGAATCTCTTTAGACAATACTTTTCATATCAGGCCAATACAATATTTTATCATGATCTTAATGGTCTATACTGCTGTTTCCATCCTCTTTTATTTCGGAATAAAAGAAGGAAAACATATTTCATTTTTCTCTGCAGGAAGCCTGTTTACCACCATCTTTTTTATCATAAATTTTTTAATTTTCAGTGCTTATATCAATAAGTTTGGACAGTATAATAAATTATACGGGTCAATTGGTACAGTGTTGGTAATTATGCTGTTTATATGGCTTAATTCAATTATTTTATTACTTGGTTTCGAATTAAACACTAGTTTAATCAAGCTGCACAAGAAAAATATAAGTAAGTCTAATTAAAGATTATTATGAATGAAGGAGGGTAAGGGAGATAGAGAGATTGAGAGTGTTTATATCATCAAAGCATTAAATCATTATATCATTTACACATTAAATCATTAAAAATATGATCGGAATTATTAGCGCAATGCAGGAAGAAATTCAAGCTTTACACGATGTTTTACAAGATGAAGTAGTAATTTCCAAAGGGATGCGTACTTACCACAAAGGCACATTATTTGGCAATCCGGTTGTATTGGTTTTTTCCCGTTGGGGAAAAGTTGCTTCTGCTACAACCGTAACACAATTGATCAACGATTTTGAAGTTGATAAAATAATATTTACCGGAGTTGGTGGTTCCATTAATGAAAATATAAATATTGGTGATATTATTATTGGTAAAAATCTTTACCAGCACGACATGAATGCCAGTCCGATAATACCGGTATTTGAAATTCCACTCCTTCAAAAAGCATATTTCGAGACATCTGATCACCACAGGGAAAAACTCTTAAAAGCTGTAAATATTTTTTTAAAGAAATTTCATACTATTTTTCCCGCTTCCGAACAAAAAAAATTTAATATCTCCAATCCCAAGGTTTTTGTTAATGACATTGCCAGTGGAGATCAATTTATAACAAACAGCCGTCAGATAAACTATATTAAAAATAACTTACCCACTGTTAGCTGTGTAGAAATGGAAGGTGCGGCTGTTGCCCAGGTTTGTTTTGAGTATAATATTCCTTTTTCCATCTTAAGAACCATTTCCGATAAAGCAAATGATAATTCACATATAGATTTCCCTGCATTTGCCAAACAAATTGCAAGTAAATATGCACTGGGTATCCTGGAAGAATATTTAAAAAACTAATATTTTTTTTCTGCTTACAGCTAAAATACTGAGTTTTACCCACTTTTACTTAAATTTTTATTTAACTGCACAATTAATTCAAAACTTTTACGTTTTTTATCTGTGAGGAAAATTGTATGAAAAAGAAAAAATAAAATTGCATTCTTTTCTCATAAAATGAAAAAGAACTAATTAATATTTAATTGAGGAAATCATAGCACGATAAAGCCTTGAGGGGGGCAAAGTTAAACCAAACAAGATATACTTTGTATATAAAAAGTTTAAACAAAATTTATCATGCTATGATTTTAATTTTTAAAAATTAATCCTTACTCCAAATATACTCCATTACTACTCTCCCACCTTCTGTTTCTA
>JBDLIB010000227.1:0-3400 GCA_039715085.1 Bacteroidota bacterium
CGGCATTTGGACAAAAATTAGTTTCCTTTGATGCTGAAAAAGCCAAAAGTATGAAAGGTGTTGTAGATGTTGTTCCATTTGGTGATAAAGTAGCTGTGCTTGCAAACAGTACATGGGAAGCAATGCAGGCAAAAAAGCAACTGACAGCAGAATGGAAAGATGATTCCAAACTGGAAAGCACAAAGGATCACAACAAGATTTTAATCGATCTTTTGAATGGAAAAAAATTCAAAACCCTTAGATCTGACGGGAATGTGAAAAAGGCTTTTACCGAAGCTGACCGGGTTTTGGAAAGAGTCTATGAATCTCCGTTTATACCGCATAATTGCCTGGAACCCATGAATTTCTTTGCCAATGTTACCGATGAAAAAGTGGAATTGGTTGGGCCGGTTCAAACCCCTGAGGGAACTGCAAAAAGAATTGCCAAGGAACTGGATAGGGATTTTGAAGATATATCACTGGAAATGACCAGAATGGGAGGGGGATTTGGAAGAAGATTGTATGGTGATTTTGCTATAGAAGCTGCTCATATCTCTAATATAATTCGAAAACCTGTGCAGGTAATTTATTCACGGGAAGATGATATGGAAGCAGGTATTTACCGTCCTGCAATTAAATATAAGTTCAGTGCAGCCATAAAAGGTAACAAAATAACAGGCTATCATCTGAAAGAAGCTGCCATGAACAATAATATGTACGGGCTGATTCCAAACTTTTTCCCTGCAGGAGCTATTGAGAACTACCAGGTTGATGTTGCCAGCTATAAAAGTAATATCACAACAGGTGCATGGAGAGCTCCATATACCAATTTCCTGGCGTTTGCAGAACAAAGTTTCTTTGATGAATTAGCCGAATTAATGAAGGTTGACAGGGTACAACTGCGTTTGGATCTTTTACAGAAAGTGAAAGGTACCACAGATGAACGAATTCAATATTCTCCCGAAAGGATGGAGGAAGTTATTAAAACAGCGGTAAAGAGATCTAAATGGGGAAATGTTGGAAAAGACACTTACCAGGGGTTTTCGGCCTATTATTGTCATAATACCCATGTTGCCGAAGTAGCTGATGTTGTAATGGAGTCCGGTAAACCTGTGGTTAAAAAAGTTACCTGTGTAGCCGATTGCGGTATCGTAATTAATCCGCTTGGAGCAAAAAACCAAATGGAAGGTGGTGTTATTGATGGAATTGGCCATGCCATGTATGGAGAATTGAACTTTCTAAACGGAATACCGCAATCCAATAATTTTCATAATTACAGGATGATCCGTATGAACGAAACCCCCGAAGTGGAAACATTCTTTATTGAAAATGATCTTTCACCTACAGGCTTAGGTGAACCTGCTTTACCACCAGCAGCTGGGGCAGTGGCAAATGCGATCAAGGCAGCCACAGGGGTAAGACTTACAAAACAACCGTTTATCAATAATAAAGAAGTATTTGGCTAAAGATTAATATCCAATTATGCTACATGAATTTAAACAAATAATTCAGGTATACACTGAAGCAAAAAGTAAAGGATTAAAGTCTGTTCTGGCGACAGTGGTTGATTTGGATGGTTCTTCATACAGAAAACCGGGTGTAAGGATGTTGATCAGCGAAAACGGTACTATGACAGGGGCAGTAAGCGGTGGCTGTGTAGAAAAGGAAATAATACGACAATCCAAAACGGTTTTTCAAAAGGGAACTCCTAAAATTATTACATACGACGGCAGGTACCGACTTGGATGCGATGGTATTTTGTATATATTGATTGAACCATTTGAACTGAGTGAAGAATTTGTTGAAAATTATCAGACATACATAGATAAAAGAGAAATTTTTGAGATCATCAGTTGCTACAGGAAGGAACTAACAGAAGACGAAAAACTGGGCTCTTATCTGAAATTTACCGATAAAAAAGTGTTATCGTTTAGAAACAATTTCAACCCGAAACAAATTCCGAAACCAGATTACAAGCTTTTTAACAACAAGCTGAAACCTTTATTCAGGCTGATCATCATAGGAGGGGAGCATGATACAGTTCAGTTATGCAATTTAGCAGCTTACCTTGGATGGGAGGTTGCTATATATTTGAGTCCGTCTGATCCTAAAACAGCCAATGATTTTCCAACGGCTGATAAAGTTGTGCATAGTACACCAGAAGCATTGGAAATAAAGAATATGGATGACCATACAGCTGTGGTGATTATGACTCATAATTATGCTAAAGATCTTAAATATGTACTATCATTAACAAAGTGTAATATGTTGTATATAGGCTTATTAGGTAATACTAAAAGAAGAGACAAACTATTAAATGAAGTAATTGAAAAGGTTCCTGAAATAAAAGAAGCATTTTTAAATAAAATTTATGCTCCTGCAGGATTAAACCTGGGAGCTGAAACTCCACAGGAGATTGCGGTCTCTATCTGTTCCGAGATATTGTCAGTATTAAGAAAACAAATTCCAAAATCCTTAAAAGATAAGCAGGAACCAATACATTTTAACCTGGTATTATAAATTTAATTTCTCTTTGAAATTTTATTTTACTCAGTGTGTCTCAGTGATATGCTTTTCATTAAAAATCAACAAGCAAAATGAATCAACCAAAAATTGCCATGGTCATACTGGCAGCTGGTGAATCCTCAAGGATGGGAGGAGAAGTAAAACAATTACTTCCCTGGAAAAAGACCACTTTGTTAGGTCATGTTATAGAGCAGGGATTGGCTTCTAATGTTGATAAGATCATTATTGTGCTAGGAGCCAACTACCATTTAATTAGGGATACAATTTCCAACTATGATGTTTCTGTAGTATATAACCCGGATTGGAAAAAAGGAATGGGTACCTCATTGGCTTTTGCAATTCGAACCATTACTGAAAACCAGCAGGAATTTGATGCGGTATTGGTTTCATTAGCTGATCAACCTTTGATTGATAAGAAGCACTTTAATAGCTTGATATATAATTATATAGATTCTGATAAAAATATTTGTACCACAAAGATAAATAATAACTTGGGTGTTCCGGCCGTACTGGATAAATGCTATTTTGGGCAACTTATAAAATTAGCTGGAGATACTGGTGCCAGAAAGATCATATCTCAAAATATGAAAGATGTGCTAACGGTTGAAAACGATAAAAGTATAGATATCGATGATATGAATACTTATATCTCTCTATACAAAAATTAGCTGCAATTATAACCAATCCTATATGTGAATAAGATTTTTTATCATACCATTGCTTCTAAGTTTTTTATCCTGTAATTGTGATAGGAAAGAAAAACCTGTAGAAACAATGAAAGAGATAACATTTAACAAAACAAAGTGGAGAGCTAAGAAAGGCACGGATTATCTTTACAGAGATCTAATGCTTAAAGACATTGTTTATAATGATACTGTCAGGACACTTAATAAAG
>JBDLIB010000228.1:0-3327 GCA_039715085.1 Bacteroidota bacterium
TTGGCGAAAGTTTTATAATCAATTAATTTTACCGTAGTGGTGTCCAGATCTTTGATGAAATTTTTGTAGGATAATATGGTTTGGTTCTCATTAGAATAAGGTTCAGCTTCAATAGATGTTATGCTTTCAGCTTCCTCATTGGTGATTTTCAAACTACCAGCCAGGCGTTCTGTGTCATCTTGTTTAACCAGACTTTGGTAATAATCAATATTTTTATATAATTGAACTGCAGAGCCAAAGTTTGGTTGTACAGTCATAGAGGATTCATAAGAAGGTACTCTAAAGCCATAATGATAAACACCTCCTAATAATGCACCTGCAAGGGCACCAATTGCAAGTGTTTTTGAGTTGTTTCTTAGGAATAATAAAAATAAAACGATCCAATGGAAAATTGTCTTAAAAATATTTCCAATAAAGTTAAATAATTTTGAAAATCCTTTTCCAATCAGGACAAATAATTGTCCTAAGTCTACCTCTTCTTCTTTCTCTGGTTGCCTTGATGTGTTTTGTGTCTTAACTTTTTCCTCCATATTACAATTTAATTTTGAGATTTTGCAAAAGTACAGAAGTTGTTCCAGTATTACAAAAAATATATTGTGTTATAAGTAACAAATGATAGGTTTCTTAAAATATTGAAATTTAGAGGTTTATAATAATGTTTCTATTGTTTTATTTTTTTAAATAATCTTAAAAAATTATGAATTCTCAAAATATCTCTTTTAATTTTAATAGATGTTTTTTTATTCTTTAAAAAACGTTATTAATTAATATTCAGGTCAGATCAATTTTCTTAAATTTGCATCTTGTCTGTTGGTATGCAGGTATAAATATTTAAAGCTTAAACTCCCATATATAGACCATATTTAGATTTACAATAGAGTATTCGGATTAACCAAATTATTAAATAAAATATTTACAGATGAAAACATTAAACGACATAAATTTTGAAAACAAAAAGGCATTAATCAGGGTAGACTTTAATGTGCCTTTAAATGAGAAACTTGAAGTTACAGATACTACAAGAATTCAGGCAGCAAAACCAACAATCTTAAAAGTTTTAGAAGATGGAGGTAGTGCAATATTGATGTCACATTTAGGAAGGCCAAAAGGAGTTGAAGAAAAATTTTCATTAAAACATATTGCTCAAACTGTTAGTGAGGTGATTGGAGTACAGGTGAAGTTTGTTAACAATTGTATTGGTGATGATGTTGAAAAAGCTGCTGCTGAGTTGGAAAATGGTGAAGTTTTATTATTAGAAAATCTTAGATTTCACCCTGAAGAAAAAGCAGGTGATAAAGATTTTGCCGAAAAGCTTTCAAGACTTGGTGATGTTTATGTAAATGATGCTTTTGGCACAGCCCACAGAGCACATGCTTCCACAACAATCATTGCGCAATTCTTCCCAGAAAATAAATGTTTTGGTTTTTTATTAGCTAAAGAAATTGAAAGTTTAAATGCTGTATTAAACGATAGTCAAAAACCTGTTACAGCAATAATTGGCGGTGCAAAGGTTTCTTCTAAAATTGATGTAATCAAAAATATCATGGATAAAGTAGATAATATCATTATTGGTGGAGGGATGGCTTATACTTTTATCAAAGTGAAAGGTGGTAAGATTGGTGATTCGATTTGCGAAGATGATAAATTAGATGTTGCTCAGGATATTCTTAACCTTGCGACAGCTAAGGGAGTGAAAATTTATTTACCTGTTGATGTGATTGCAGCCGATGCTTTTAGTGAAGATGCTAATATTGAAATTTATCCTGCAAATGAAATTCCTGACGGATGGCAAGGTTTAGACGCAGGCCCTAAAACAAATGTTGCTTTTTCTTATATAATTGCCGATTCTAAAACTATTTTATGGAATGGACCTGTGGGAGTTTTTGAAATGGAGAAATTTTCGAAAGGTACTATCGAACTTGGTAATGCAATTGAGGATGCAACTGCAGAAGGTGCATTTTCTCTTGTTGGAGGAGGTGACTCTGTAGCAGCAGTTAAGCAATTCGGGTTTGCCGATAAAGTTAGTTATGTTTCAACAGGAGGTGGTGCGATGCTCGAGATGTTGGAAGGTAAAACCTTACCTGGAATTGAAGCGATTTTAAAATAAGTCAAAAAGTTTAAAGTCTTAATATCAATAATTGTAGTTGTTATTCCCGCTTTTGCGGGAATCTTTTTCTTATTTATCTTAAATTATGATCTACACTATCTTACCCAATACTAACATCAAAGTTAGCAAAATATGTCTTGGTACCATGACCTTTGGTGAACAAAACACCGAAACTGAAGCTCATGAACAGCTGAATTTTGCATTAGACCGGGGTGTGAATTTTATTGATACTGCCGAACTTTATTCCGTTCCCGGAAGGCCTGAAACACAAGGTTTGACCGAGAAATATATTGGAACATGGCTGAAAGATCAAAAAAGAGAAGATGTAATTGTAGCAACAAAAGTGGCCGGGCCTAATCCCGGGTTGACCTATATTCGAAAAAATCTTGGTTTTTCTAAAGAAGTAATTCATGAAGCTTTAGATCAAAGTTTAAAAAGATTACAAACCGATTATGTTGATCTTTATCAATTACATTGGCCTGAACGTCAGGCTAATTTCTTTGGTAGAAGAAATTTTAGATTTCCTAAAAATGATGAATGGAAAGATAATTTCCTGGAAGTTCTGCAAACATTAAACGAATTGATCAAAGAAGGTAAAATCAGGCAAATCGGACTTTCAAATGAAACCTCTTGGGGTGTAATGAAATATGCGGAATTGGCCAGGGCAAATAATTTGCAAAATCATATCACTATTCAAAATGCCTATTCTCTACTGAACAGAACTTTTGAAATTAATCTTGCCGAGGTTTCTTATCGTGAGAATATTGGTTTATTGGCATATTCTCCTTTGGCCTTTGGTGCTTTAAGTGGTAAATATTTGCAAGATCCTCCAAAAAATTCCAGACTGGAATTGTTTCCTCAAATGAAACTAATGCGTGCCTATTTAGATGATGAAGCAGTTTCGGTTACTAAAAAATATCGGGAACTTGCACAGGATAACAATTTGAGTTTGACACAATTGGCTTTAGCTTTTGTAAACCAACAACCTTTTGTTACTTCAAATATTATTGGTGCTACAACGATGGAACAATTAAAAGAAAATATTGATAGTATCCATGTGGAATTATCAGAAGAAATTTTGGAAGAAATAGAAAGAATTCAGAATACTCAGCCCAACCCGGCACCTTAGGAGTTTTGAGTTTTGAATTATTAGTTAATAGATGTTGGAATCCCTGATTAGTGTTGACCGGTTTTCATTAATTTTTTGTGGAATCGTTACC
>JBDLIB010000229.1:0-3325 GCA_039715085.1 Bacteroidota bacterium
GCCATTTTTTGTATTATTGAAAATCAATTTACAATAAATGGCTTTGCTTTGTAGTGTTTTACAAAATTTACGTATTCGCCCAACTTTGCATAGCAAGAACCGTTGTGGTGCATTTGGTATGGTAAAGAGACATACGTTACAAAGTTAAAGGGACATAGTTTACACTTTTTAGGATGTAATTTGAGGTAAAAATCAGATTACTATGCCTTGGAAAGAAACAACAACTATGGAACAAAAAATTGAATTTATCTGTGAATGGAGAACTGGAAAGTATACAATCACAGAATTATGCAAAGGATTTGAGATATCAAGACCTACTGCTTATCGGTTAATTAACAGGTTCGAAAAGCAGGGTTTTGAAGGACTAAAAAAAAGGTCATTTAAGCCAAGAGATAGCCCAAACCGGACGAAGAAAATTGTAGAGGAAAACATCTTAAATTTAAAAGGTAAATATCCACTTTGGGGAGCTAAAAAAATCAGAAAATTACTGTTTAACGTTTGTGATGAAGATGACATTCCCAGCATCGTTACTGTGCACAATATTTTGTTTAGGAATGGTTTGGTTAAACCTCAAAAAAGGCTCAGAAGAGTAAAGCCTTTATATCCGATTTTTGATCCAAAACAGTGCAATGAAGTATGGAGTGCAGACTATAAAGGGAAGTTTCTTATGGGTAACAAAATTTACTGTCATCCGTTAACAATTGCCGACTCAAAAAGCAGGTTTTTACTCTCTGCAAAAGGTCATTATCACGAAACTTTAAAACTTGCTAAAGCCGAGTTTACAAAGGTGTTTAGGAAATATGGCATGCCAAAACATATACATACGGATAACGGAAGTCCGTTCGGTTCTGTAAGGGCAATTCAACGCTTTACACAGCTATCATATTGGTTCATTGAACTTGGTATTATGCCTGTATTTTCTGATCCGGCACACCCGGAACAAAACGGCAGACATGAGCGGATGCATCGTGACTTAAAAGCTTCCTGTGCTAAGCCTTCAGCATATGATTTAAAGTCACAACAAAGGCGTTTAAATCACTTTGTAAGAGAGTATAATAACGAAAGACCACACGAAGCTTTAGGCATGGAAACACCTGCTTCGGTACACAATTTTTCTACAAGACCATACCCTGAAAGAATAGCCAAATTTGACTACAATTTTAACATGAAAATTTTAAAGGTAACTCAAAATGGAGCGATAAGATGGAAGTCGTATTATTGGGTGTATTTAACATCTGCTTTAAAGGGTAAATATGTTGGAATTGAAAATTTAGGGAATGGAATTTGGAGAGTATTTTACAGAAGTGTATTTTTAGGATTCTTTGACGAAAAGAATTTAAGGAACAAGGAAAAATCAATAAGGTTAGAAACTAATTTAGTGTAACGTCTTGCCTTTAACTTGTGTAAAGCAGGTCTCTTAACGAACATTAAAAAAAACGAGATGAACAGAACAATACACATAAATCGGAATCTTATCAATTTTGGTATTCCTCTTGCACTTTTAGGGACTCTAATTTTGCTGATGAAATCTTCATTTCTAAATGGGAATGATACTTTGAACTTTGCAATTACGGTTGACCTACTTTTGATAATTCCACTTATTTACTTTCTGCTAATACGAAAATCCGAAATCCCGAATACTACGGTTATTCCTGTTATGATAATTGGGCTTTTAATTGGTTCATATTTTCTACCTCAAGAAAGTCAAACATATTTGTCAATCTTCAAAACTTGGGCTTTACCAGTAATTGAAATCTCAATATTGGCTTTTATCATAATTAAAGTACGCACTGCTATTAGAAAATACAAAGGATTAAAAGGTTCTACACCAGACTTCTTTATCGCCCTTAAAAGTACTTGCTATGAAATTCTTCCGAAAAAACTTGTACTACCATTTGCGACAGAAGTTGCGGTTTTCTACTATGGTTTCATAAATTGGAAAACAAGAGAAATTAATGATAATGAATTTACTTATCATAAAAAAAGCGGAACCCCAGCTCTTTTTTATGCGTTCATTTTAATTATTGGTGTCGAAACAATTGCTATTCATTTTTTACTTACTAGATGGAGTTTTATTGCCGCTTGGATTTTAACAGCATTAAGTATTTATACAGCTATTCAAGTTTTTGGATTTGCGAAATCGCTGACACAAAGACCAATTTCCATAAATCAAGACAGTTTGACTTTAAAATATGGCATTTTAAATGAAGTTGAAATTCCCTTCTCAGATATTGACAAAGTAGAACTATCAAGAAAATCATTAGAAAAGAACGAATTGACCAAAACACTTTCGCCACTTGGAGAACTTGAAAGTCATAATGTCATAATTCACTTGAAAAAGGAGAACGAATTAGTTGGTCTTTATGGAATGAAAAAGAGATTTAACCTACTTGGATTACATATTGACGAACCGAAAGATTTTAAAGAAAAAATGAAAAACGCCTTACAACAATGTATATAAAAAATAAGCGAGATAGTTGTAATATTAAGGTTTGTAGCCCGCTTGAACTTCCTTGTAAATTGAAAGTTTTGTGCTTCGAAATCGCTTACTTTTCATATACTAAACGTTAGCCCTTATTGAACAGCACGAACTTAAAACAGAATATGACAGAGATTAAAAAACAGAATCGTTTAAGAATAGTTCTTATGGATTTGTTATTTTCATTGGGAATTAATTTTTTCTATATAATCGCTGCAGGATTGAGTAGTTTTGGACACAGAATTGGAGGTTCTGGAGATGGAGGAATGATTTGGATCCTTTTCTTCTTTCTTTGGTCTTTACAATTTATCCTAAGTTTTTTGACTTTGACTTCGTTTGAAATATTCAAACAGAGAACGAAAAGAAAACAAAAAATATTAATTTACTCATTGACAAATTCTTTCATTCTGATAGTTATTCTAATAAATATCAATGAACGTGTATTTGAAGGAAATAATACAATCTTATTGTATAACTTGATTGTTTTTATAGGGTTTATTTTGCTCTACAAACGCTCAATAACGAAAAATGGACATGGCAAATTCATACAATCAAAAAGAAAATGAGCCTAAGACTTTTAACGATAAACTAAGAGATATTTTCTCCGGCACGAGAATATAGAGCTAATAAAAAATTAACAAGGGCTAACACCGTATATACCGCATAGGCAAGGGTTAGTGCTAACTTGAAATATTATGCCATTTAATAAAGTCCACAAAGGCAAATATAATTTTAAGCAAATAAGTTGAAAATTATATTTGCCTTTGCTCGTAGTAACTTGAAAGATTGTGCTATTTTAGTCTTGCCTTTAACTTGTGTAAAGCAGGTCTCTTAACGAACAGGGAT
>JBDLIB010000230.1:0-3305 GCA_039715085.1 Bacteroidota bacterium
GGTGAGTCAATACAGAAATCATGTAATAAAAAAAGTCCCAATTATAAAAATTGAGACTTTTCTTTTTATGAAATATTAACTTAAAATCTTTATCTAACACTTAACAATGAGTTTCCTGCCAGTTGTCCGTCAACAAATAACTCAACCGGGTAAACACCTTTTTCCATCTTTTTGCTTTTGTTTTTAACAAACATCACAACATTCACATCATGGTTATCGTAATTTATTACCGTATGATCTGTAAATTTTTTCATCTCACGGCTGTTTTTCATAGTAAAAACTCCTTTTGCGTTTGAAACACTACCGTTCGGACTTTTAACAACTACATAAGCATTTTTTTCACCTGCAGCTATTTTTGTATCTTTTTTAAGTTTAAAACTCACTTTGATCATATCTGTTCTAGTTGCACTGTTGGTTTCAGAAAATTTTCCATTATAATTCTTTTTCATCGCAACAACATTTACATTATCTACCTTAAGTTGTTTTGGTGCCTCTTTAGGTTCTTCAATTATCTTTATCTCAGAAACACTTTCCTGATCATTATTTGGTATTTGTCTTTTATCAAGTTTATTCTCTGAAGTTTTTCTTTCTACATTAGAATGAACCGTTAGTCGTTTATAAGTTCTGTTTAAAGATAGTATTTGGCTTTTATAAGCAATTATTTCATTCCATCCTGCCTCAGAGTTTTCTTCAACTTCTTTCTTTAAAGTTGAAACCTTCATTTTTTCAGCTTTTAAAGCTTTAGAATTATTTGGATTTGATACAATTTCATCTTCATATTTTTCTTCTAAATTTGCTAAATTATTTATCACTTCTTCTTTTTGATCAATGATATAATTAACTGCTTTATTATCTGTTCTTCTCTCTCTTCTAATAGGTTTTCTTTCTATGTTTTGAACTATTTTATCTTCTTTTAATTCTTCTTGTTCTGCAATATCATTTTCGGTATTATTTATATTTTGTTCTTTATTTACAGATTGGCTTTCTTTATTTTGAACTATTTCTTCTTCTTTATTAACATTAATTTGCTCTTCTTTTAATTCTTGATCTACAATATTATTTTCTATTTTATTATTTGCTATTTGTTCATTTATTGTTGAATCGTTTTCATCATTTTTGATTATTTCTTCTTCTTTTACATTTTCTGAAACTATTGTTTCCTCTTCCTTATTAATGTTAATTTGTTCTTCTTTTGGTTCCTGATATGCAATTTCATTTTCTGTTTCGGTGATCTTCGGGATAGGTTTAGGAACCTCTTCAACCGGTTTGGGTTTTACTTGTTTTTTAGCCTTAGCGGATTGATTGCTGATGGTCGTAACCTTTATCTGATTAGAGCTTTTACTATCCGGCTTTTTATTGTTAATTGGGTTATTGATAATTATAAACTCTGTTCTGCGATTCATCTCATGAGCTGCTTCGCTACAATCTACACCATTTACACAGTGATTTACCAGCTTTTCTTCACCGTTTCCATTAGCTTCAATTCTACTTCTTTCAACACCTTGTGAAACCAAATAATCTACAGTAGATTTTGCTCTTCTATCTGATAAAGCCTTGTTGTATGCATGGCTTCCTCGAGAATCGGTATATGCATGTGCCTGAATTTTAATATTAGGATTATCCAACATCATTCTGGCAACTTTGTCCAATTCAGGTTTATCTTCTTGTCTTATATCCGATCTGTCAAACTCAAAATGAATAGCTTCTATACTTAATAATTCTACTTTTTCTTCTTCAGCTTCAGCTATATTTACTTCATTATTGATTTTGTTTAGGTCTAAGTTTGCATGAAGAGTCCTGTGATAGTTTTGTTCTAAGATCTCAATATGTCTTTCTATACCTTTATAGTTATTATTTGATGCGGCAAGCTTATATTCTTTATCACATGGTACCTGGAATTGGTAAAATCCATCAGTCGAAGTTGCCATCGACTCTATCAATCCGCCATTTAGATCTAACAGATCAACAGTCGCACCCGGTAACAATTCACTTGATTCTTTATCTTTTACCAAACCTTCTACCGTAATATAACAGTCTTTAGCCAGTTGATCTTCTTCTAAAGTGAAAGAATAAAGGTCAAAATTGTCTTTACCCTGTAAACGGTTTGAGGTAAAATAACCCATGTTTGTTTCCTTATTGATCACATAAGCAAAATCATCATTAATGGTATTAATCGGAGATTCTAATGTGCGAGTTTCTGAAGTCGAATTTTCTAATAGATCAACAGCAAAAACATCTAATTTTCCTTTTCCCGGATGGCCATCCGAAGAAAAATATAAAACATTATCATCACTAACAAACGGGGTTGTCTCATTACCCGGTGTATTAACATTCTTACCTAAGTTTCTAGGTTTTCCAATAGTTCCGTCGGTACTGATATCAACAACAAAAATATCGGCTTTACCCATTGATGGCAGCATATCTGATACAAAGTAAAGTTTAGTACCATCTGCACTTAAAGTTGGGTAACTAACAGAATACTTATCGCTATTAAAAGGTAATTTTTCAATATTTTTCCACTCACCATTCTGTGCAACATCTGCGCGTAATATTTCGTACTTCTGATATTTATCAGATCTTTGTCTGGAGCGGCTTTTTACATATTTATTTCTACTGAAGTAAACAGTTTTCAAATCCTTGCTATAGGCAACACCGGTTGTATTGTATTTAGAATTTATATTTGTGTAAACCGGTTTTGTATTTTTCAATTCACCATCTGATCCAATATCACCAACAAACAGATCTTTTCTGTAATTCCAGTTTTTCTTTCTAAAATCTGTATCACTTACTGCAGAAGTGAAGATTACTTTATTATCTTCTAACATTGCAACAGCATAATCAGAATTTTGTTCATTGACCTCTAAAAATTTTATTTGGTACTTTTCCTGGGATTGGGCAGAAATAAATAATGTCGTTGCAAGAAAAATAATGGATAAAACTGCTCTTTTCATAGCTATAAATTTACTTGTTAATGAGTTGTTTTACTGATACTTACATCAGTTTTTAATTAAATAATATATTGTTTTTGTTAAATTGTTTAAGTTTAATCAAGGGGTAAAAAAACTTATCAACAGTGTGTTAATAACGTGAAATTGTGGAATAAATTATATGAGGGAGTAAAATATTTCGGTGGGGCAAATATAATAAAGAGCAGTTGAAAAGCATTGTTAAAATAAAAAATCCCGCATAAAACGGGATTTTTAAAATATATATTTGATATTTTATTGAGTTACAGCTCTATAAGCATTTACACGGCCATTACCATAGTAATCATCTTTGCCGGGTTTTCCTAAATCATCAGCAGA
>JBDLIB010000231.1:0-3277 GCA_039715085.1 Bacteroidota bacterium
AGAGGAAAATAAAATTCAACTACTATCTGATTTTGTCTTAGAAAATACAAGTACAATTGGAGTTAGATATTATCCTGTTGAAAGAAATACCTTGAAACGAGAGATTAGAGAATATAAAACGGAATATGGTTATGTAAAAGCCAAGACGGTAATAACTCCTTCGGGGAAAAAAAGAATTAAAGTTGAATACGAAGACCTGAAAAGAATGAGTAAGGAGTCAAATCTTCCTTTACAAATAATACAAGAAGAAATAATAAATTCTATAAATTTTGACTAATGGACTATAAAGGGAAATATAATATTTTTAATCCTAATGAGATAAAAAATTATCCCGTTAAAGGTAGGAACAATAAAGTGAAATATACAGATCTTATCTTTCCTGAAAATTTTGATCAATATGAATTTTCTGTTCCAGAACATGTAGAAAAAAGTATTACTCTATTGGCTAATGAAATAATTACTGCTAGAGAAAATGACCTGCCGGTATTGTTTTTTACCGGTGGACACCTGATAAAGAATGGCCTGAGTTTGTTATTGGGAGATATGATAAAACGTAATTTTTTTACGGTTGTTTCCGGAAACGGTTCTACTTCTATTCACGATTTTGAATTGGGGTTGATCGGTGAAACCAGCGAATATGTACCTCAGGCTCTGGAAAAAGGGGAGTTCGGAATGGCTTACGAATTTAATTTTATCAATGCAGCTTTAATTGTTGGAAACAGGTATGCTTTGGGCTATGGAGAATCTGTAGGTAAAATGATTTGTGATACTTCTTTTAGAAAGGAAGTTGCCGAGGTTTTAGGAATTGATGAAAATTCTATCAATTTTAAATATCCCGAATTGAGTATTCAATCCATTTGCTATGAAAATAACGTGCCTTTTACCATTCATGCAGGCATTGGGACTGATGTAATTGACCAGCACCCGTATTTTGACGGATGTGCAAAAGGGGGGTGCTCAGGCAGGGATTTTTTAATTTATGCCAGCGAAATTGCTAAAATGACTAAAGGAGGTGTTATTCTGAATGTGGGAAGTGCTGTTACAGGCCCTGAAGTATTTTTAAAAGCAGCTTCTATGGCAGGTAATACAGGCCATGTACCCGATAAAATAGTTACAGCTAATTTTGACCTGAGAACTTACGATCCTGAAGATTTTACCAAAGAAGACAGGGTTGGTTATTACTATCGCGATCAAAAAAGTATCGTTACAAGAGTACCTCAGGCCTATAACGGAAAAGGTTATTATATCGGTGGAAATCAGAAACAAACAATTCCGATTTTATATAAGAAATTGAATGAGATGTCTGTTTATTAAAATCAGAGTAAATTGCTGAAAATGAAACAAGAAGAAATACAGGAAATCCTAAAAAAAATTAACGATGTAAAAATTGCAGTCTATGGAGATTTTTGTTTAGATGCATATTGGTCAATGGATTTTGAAGGTTCGGAAATTTCGGTGGAAACCGGTTTAAAGGCAGAGGCTGTTTCCGGGCAAACTTACTCACCGGGTGGTGCCGGAAATGTTGTCGCCAATTTAGCTGCATTAAAACCAAAAGAGATAAAAGCCATTGGAGTTGTTGGAAATGATATTCACGGTAGAGAATTGAATTCATTGCTAAAAGATCTCGGAGCGGATACAAATGGTTTGACTATTCAAAATGAAAATTTCGATACATATACATATCTTAAAAAATATTACGGAGATAAAGAGGAACCCCGTATAGATTTTGGCTTATTTAATAAACGAAGCAAAGAAACAGATAATGAGATCCTGAAAAATATCCGTATTGCACTTAAGGATTATGATGCCTTGATCTTAAACCAGCAGGTAGTTGGAAGTATCACCAATGAAGAGTTTATAGATGAGGCTAATAAACTTTTTGATGAGTTCGAGGATAAAATTGTGGTATTGGATTCAAGGGATTACAGCAAAGAATTTAAAAATGTTTATAGGAAATCCAATGAAATTGAAATATCCGTTTTAAATGGAATAAATGCAAAACCAAGGGATTTTATTCCAAATCGAGATATTAAAAAGTACGGAAATAATATTTTCAAAATACACCAAAAACCAATTTTTGTCACTTGTGGTAATCGTGGTGTAATAACTTTTGATAAAGAAGGAACTACCAATGTTCAGGGAATTCAACTTACATCAAAATTAGATACAGTTGGTGCAGGAGATACTTTTATCAGTGCGCTTACATCTTGTCTTGCAGCAGGATTTTCACCTGCAGAAGCAGCCGAATTTGCTAATCTTGCTTCGGCTGTGACAGTTCAGAAATTAAAGACTACGGGTACAGCTTCCGCAGAAGAGATTCTGGAAGTCGGTAGAGATGTGGATTATAATTTTAATCCTGAATTAGCCGGAGATATACGTTTGGCAAAGTATTATAATGACACTGAAATTGAAATTTGTGATCAAAACATTTTATCCCGGTTAGGAAATATCAAACATGCTGTATTTGACCATGATGGAACCGTGAGTACCCAAAGAGAGGGATGGGAAAAGATCATGGAGCCTGTAATGATCAAAGCGATATTGGGTGATAAGTATAAAACTGCTGATAGATCTCTTTTTGAAGAAGTAAAAAATCAGGTCTTAGATTTCATCGATAAAACCACGGGGATTCAAACTGTTGTTCAAATGGAAGGATTGGTTAAAATGGTAAAGGATTTTGGTATTGTTCCAAAAGATAAGGTCTTAGATAAATTTGGGTATAAAAAACTTTACAATGATGCTTTAATGGAAATGGTGAATAAAAGGATATTGAAACTGGAAAGTGATCAATTGTCTGTTGCTGAATTCACTATGAAAGGAGCAGTTGATTTTATAAAGGCTTTAAAAGAGCGGGGTGTAAAGATCTATCTTGCATCTGGAACAGATGAGGAAGATGTGATCAATGAAGCCAGGTCTTTAGGCTATGCAGATCTTTTTGATGGAGGAATCTATGGTTCGGTTGGTGATATTGCCAAATATTCTAAAAAAATGGTGATTGAAAGAATCATTAGGGAGAATAATTTAAAAGGAAATGAATTGATGGTAACAGGTGATGGTCCTGTCGAGATCAAGGAATGTAGAAAAGCAGAAGGAATCTCTATTGGACTCGCAAGTGATGAAATAAGAAGATATGGTTTGAATAAATCTAAGCGGACAAGATTGATAAAAGCAGGAGCGCATATCATTATCCCCGATTTTTCACAGAAAGAGAAATTGATGAGGTTGTTATTTGGTTAGAGAAGTAAGGAGTAAGGAGTAAGAAGTGAGAAGTGAGAAG
>JBDLIB010000232.1:0-3258 GCA_039715085.1 Bacteroidota bacterium
GGTTTCACACGCTTTCTTTCCCCCTGGGAGCCGGAGATACTACACCGGACAGGTCAGTGCTGCTTAAATATGCTGAAGACAGGAACATTAAAAACCGTCGTCAAATTCTGGATGATGTGATAAAAGCTGTACCAGGCTGGAAAGAAGTATTTAAAAATTATGATGTCCCTCATTCTGATATACAGAAGCTTGAACAGGGTATTGCTCAAAGGCTGGATCGGCTGAAAGGGTGAATCGTAAAATAATCTTTGTTATAAAACAAACGTGTGCCTCTCCCGATAATCTGCTTGAATTCAATCATTGAGTTCACCGGGCGCATCAGCACAATATTGCGGATATTTCTTGAATGATTACGTATTCGAATAATTTACCTGCATGCAAGTAAACTTGATTTTTCAGATTGGTAAAACCAAAGACCTTCCAACAAAATCTTCTGTATTATACCAGTTCTAAAGATAGAGAATTATAGCCAGAATGGCTCACCTCATAATATTTTCAAATCCCATCAAAATAAATATTTTTTTATAGTGAAAGTTGATTATCTAAGTGATGGATTATTTTTTTTAAAACACAAGATATCATACCTGACTATGACACAGAAAACCCAAGATTATAGATAAGAACTGAACCGCTGCGCGGAAGTTGCAAACCCTAACATTAAAAATTTATTCAATGATTTTCATTTTATCCAAATAGATTTACAATACCTCCTGCGGCATTCTGCCGGGCTTATTAATTTCAATCAAGGAGGTATCAAAATGGCTAAAAGTCTTAGAACTCAATTTATGAATCATATGATTCTTCATCGTTTTTCACATTACACCATAAAAAATTATATGTCTGCTGTTGAAAAACTTGCAAAATATCATAACAAATCTCCAGACAAACTTACTAATGAGGATATTCAAAATTATCTACTCTATTTAATTAGAGAACGTAAATTAACATTGGGCACTTGCAATGTTCATTCAGCAGGAATTTCATGTTTTTATAAAAATATTCTCCAATGGGATGAGACCAACTTTAAACTTCCCCCATCTCCAAGGGTTAAAAAACTTCCCAACATATTAAGTATAGAAGAAGTAAAAAGATTGTTTGAATGTGCTGCCAATCTTAAACACAGAGTTTTACTCAAAACTGTATACAGCGCCGGTCTTAGGATTAGCGAAGCTGTTAAACTTAAGCCCAGACATATTGAAAGCGATCCTTCAAGAATGATGATCAGAATAGAACAAGGCAAAGGCAAAAAAGATCGTTATACTGTTTTATCAAAGTATCTGCTTGATGAACTCAGGCTGTATTGGCAAGAGTATAAACCTGGAAATTGGATTTTTCCAGGATATAATAAGGAAAACCATATTGGTTTTTCAGCAGCCAGAGAAGCTTTTATTATTGCAAAAAAAAAGCCGGTATAAAACGAGGCCGGGGGATGCATACCCTTCGGCACAGTTTTGCTACTCACCTTCTTGTCCAGGGAACAGATCTTTTTACCATCAAACAACTCCTTGGCCATTCCTCCATAAAAACCACTATCATTTATCTTCACTTGGTTAAACAAAGGATCACAGAATTTAAGAGTCCTCTCGATGCCATTTATGAGGATCAGGAGGGGCAGAAATGAAAAAATCATGTGAAGTTGCGGATGTTTTTCGTCTTTATGGCAAGGATTATCAAAAACAGAATATCCTTTCTTATAAAAAGCTCAAAGTTATGAACCATATAACGGTCTGTCGAACTGCACACCTAGGCGGGCATATCGAACAATGTGACCAGTGCAGCTTCGAGCGAATTGCGTATAACTCATGCCGAGACAGGCATTGCCCTAAATGCCAAACAATGGTTAAGGAACAATGGCTTAATGATCGGAAAGCTGATTTGCTGCCCTGCAATTATTTTCATATGGTTTTTACTGTTCCACATAAACTGAATCCTATCATATTGAGCAACCCCAAAATTATGTTGGATAACTTATTTGCTGCAGTAAACCAGACCTTGCAAGCATTTGCAAAAGATCCACAGTGGAAACTTCAAGGGCAACCTGGATTTATATGTATCCTACACACCTGGTCGCAAAAACTTACGGATCATTTCCACATTCATTGCCTTGTTGCTGGAGGGGCTCTTTCATTTGATAAAAAACGATGGATTCCTTCAAAAAAATCTTTTTTGTTCAAGATACAGTCCTTGGCAAAGGAGTTTAAAAAACGATATCTTGGACTGTTGGAAAAATCATATTTGAGTAATGAGCTATTCATGCCTGGTGAATTTGTAATATATAAATCCAAACCAAAATTTAAAAATTTTATTCAATTACTTTTTAAAATAAAATGGCATACCTATGCAAAGCGTCCCTTTGCAGGGCCTGAACAAGTGCTTGAATATCTTGGTCGTTATACTCATCGGGTTGCCATATCAAATAACCGAATCAAATCCTTTGATAATGATCAAGTCCGTTTTAAGTACAAAGACAGAACAGATAATGATACGATTAAGATAATGACAGTATCTGCCCATGAATTTATCCGTAGATTCTTGCTTCATGTTCTTCCGCATAATTTTATGAAAATCCGATATTTTGGTTTTTTATCACACAGAAACAAAAAACAGGCTATCAAACTTATCCGAAAATTGATTAATCCTTATGCTGCTTTACCTCAGAAAATAGAAGAAACTTACTTTGAAATGATGCACAGGCTGACAGGTAAGGATTTGCTCTGCTGCCCCAACTGTAAAAAAGGAAAAATGACTATTACTAAAAAATTGCCCAGCCAATTTTTAAATTCTTCGTGATTGAAACTAAAATTGAGGAATGAGACAAGATCGCCTTGTATGCGATTTTGGATTGCTATGTCAAAATCAAACACCGCGGGTAAACTGCCATGAAAAAAAGGTATTATATAAAAAAATTTTTATTTCTTAAGACGAAATTTGGCTTTTTAGAGCCCGGTTTTTGAATTTTTAAACTCTTTAGTAAAATTAATGAGGTAAAGAAAAATTATTCAATCCCCATAGCCTTATCCTGCCTCTACATACCATTCAGTTCATACATTTTATCGATTTGTTGCAAAAAAGCTAAACAGACTTTTGAATTTTGTGGGCAACAATCGATAAAACGCTCTTCTAAGTAGTTCTCACTTTTTGAAAATTCTTCCGGGCACAATATTAAACCGGCAATAAAATACATAACTCATCCTGCATAGGAAATCTTTGGATGTTTGAAGTAATTTTTAACCCGGCCTGGTAGTTTCTGTAATTTTC
>JBDLIB010000233.1:0-3249 GCA_039715085.1 Bacteroidota bacterium
CGTGATTAAGAAGAGATTTAAGGATAAATGATAGAATGATTATTTAATCATCAAAACCCAAATTATTTAGGGTTGAGGTTGCATGTGACCAATTAATTAATAAATAATAAACACATGAAACGAATATTAGAAATTTAAATATTTTCTTTTTTTAAGTATATATTTAAAATTTTTAATATGAGAGCAAAGCGGTTCCGTGTGTTTAGAAATTTTAATTAATTTTTTTTAATAAAATTCAAATTTACTAACACATGAAATTAGCAATCCTAAAGGAGATTAAAAAAGGTGAGCGTCGTGTTTCAATAACACCAAACATCGTCAAATCTCTTAAAGAAAAAGGTTTTGATTGTCTTGTTGAAAAGGACGCCGGTCTGGCTGCCCAATTCAAAAACTCTGACTACGAAGAAGCAGGGGCAGAAATCAAAAACACAAATGAGATCTACAAAGAAGGAGATCTTTTAATTAAGATCAATCCGCTTCAGGACGAAGAGATTGAAAAACTTAAGAAAGGTCAGATAATCATCTCAAAGTTATACCATCTTTCCAGCCCCGAATTAGTTGAAAAACTGGCGGCAAAAGAAGTTACTGCATTTTCAATGGATGCCATGCCCAGGATCTCAAGAGCCCAGGATATGGATGTATTGAGTTCGCAAAATAATCTTGCGGGTTATAAAGCTGTAATTCTCGGTGCTTATGAAATGACTAAGATCTTTCCGTTAATGATGACTGCAGCAGGAACTATCACACCATCCAGGGTATTGATCTTCGGTATCGGTGTTGCAGGATTGCAGGCAATTGCTACTGCAAAAAGGCTTGGTGCTGTTGTAGAGGCAACCGACATCAGAATGGAAACCAAAGAACAAGCCGAATCTCTTGGAGCAAAATTTATCACTGTTGAAGTTGAAGGAGAAGACTATGAAGGTGTCTATGCCACAGAAACATCTGAAGAATATAAACAGAAACAAAAAGAAGCTGTAGAAGCATCTCTTTTCAAAGCAGATTTAGTTATCCTAACCGCTCAGGTACCAGGCAGGAAAGCACCTGTACTAATAACTAAAGAACAAGTTGATAAAATGAAGAACGGAGCTGTAATTGTTGATCTGGCTGCCGGACAAGGTGGAAATTGTGAATACAGTAAATTGAATAAAACTGTAGATGTGAACGGTGTTAAAGTTATTGGAACCATTATGTCTCCGGAAAGTGTTTCCACTAATGCAAGTGAGCTTTTCGCCAAAAATATTTACAACTTTTTAGTACATCTTACCGATGAAAATGGCTTTAAATGGGAAATGGAAGAAGAAATTACAGATGGCACTTTAATCGTTCATGAAGGTAAAAACAGAAAACCAATTAATTAAATAATATGAATCAAATAATTGAATTTATACGTCAAAATCTTCAACTTATATATATCCTCATATTTGCGATATTTATTGGAGTAGAAGTAATTAAACATATACCGGCTGTTTTACATACACCATTAATGTCAGGAGCAAATGCACTGAGTGGTGTTGTAATTGTAGGGGCTATCCTTGTTATGCTAAATGCAGACCCAAATAATATTATTGCATTGGTTTTAGGCTTTATAGCAGTAGTATTAGGAATCATAAACGTGGTGGGGGGCTTTGCCGTTACTAACCGAATGTTACAAATGTTTAAAAAGAAGAAAAAATGAGTATCACTTTAAGTATAATTTATCTGATTGCAACCATAACTTTTGTTATTGGTTTGAAATATCTAGGCCATCCCGAAACAGCCAAAAAAGGTAATTTAATAGCCGCTTCGGGTATGGGGTTGGCAATAATCGGTACGATCTTTTTACATGAACTGGAGGTACCTATGTTTATTTATATTTTAATATTTATTGCAATTTTGATTGGTGCCGCTATTGGCTGGGTCATTGCCATAAAGGTTGAAATGACAAAGATGCCCGAGCTGGTATCCTTATTTAACGGATTTGGTGGAGCCAGTGCCGCTCTTATCGGGGTAGTTGAATTTGGAAACAATACCGGAGTTACTTCTCAAGTAGTTACTATTATTGCAGCTATTGTTATTGGTAGTATAACTTTTTCAGGAAGTATGATTGCATGGGCAAAGTTAAACGGTACAATGTGGAAAGATATAAGGCTGCCAAAATACAACCTTATCAATAATTTATTCTTTATCGGCCTGATAGCTTTTAGTGCGTATATAGTATCGAGTCATTCAGATAGTAATATAATCATATTTTTGTTATTACTAGCCGCACTGGTATACGGAGTATTGTTTGTGATACCTATCGGAGGTGCCGATATGCCCGTAGTAATTTCTCTTTTAAACTCTCTAACGGGTATTGCTGCCGCAATTACCGGTATCTTATATGAAAACATGGTGATGTTGGTTGGAGGTATCCTGGTTGGTTCTGCCGGACTGATCCTGACTTTCGCCATGTGTAAAGCCATGAACAGATCTCTTGCCAATGTGATATTTGGTGCTTTTGGCGGTGAAGAAGCTGCTGCTGCATCCAGTGGTAAAACAGGAGGTACTATTAAGAAAACAAATGCTAGTGATGCTGCTGTATTGATGAATTATTCCGATAAAGTAATAATCGTTCCCGGATATGGATTGGCTGTAGCACAAGCGCAACATGTTATTCACGAATTAGAAGAACTCTTAACTAAAAAAGGTGTTGAGGTGTCTTATGCTATTCATCCGGTTGCAGGACGTATGCCAGGGCATATGAATGTACTTCTTGCTGAAAGTAATGTAGATTATGATAAATTAATTGATATGGATGACATCAACCCGCAATTTAAAAATACAGATGTTGTATTGGTTGTAGGTGCAAATGATGTTGTAAATCCTGCTGCACATAACGATCCTTCAAGTCCGATTTATGGAATGCCAATTTTGGATGTTGAAAACGCAAAAAGTATTATTATCAATAAAAGATCCATGAACCCTGGTTATGCCGGAATTCAAAATGAATTGTTCTTTAACCAAAAAACATCCATGTTATTTGGTGATGCAAAAGAAGCCTTGACTGAACTTCTTCAAGAATTAAAGGGTATGTAAAAATGTTTGAGAATTTAAGATTAAGGTAACTGATTCTTAATTTCACTTTAAAAAGTTTGTTCATTGTAAAATGGACAAACTTTTTTGTTTTTATAAAATATCTAAAAAATAAGCCTGAAAAATAAAGGTTTTATAAATCTTAATTATCTTTGTGTAAAAACTAACTAAAATGGCCTTACTCAAAGGAGATCAACA
>JBDLIB010000234.1:0-3231 GCA_039715085.1 Bacteroidota bacterium
GCCAATATAAGCAGGTATATCAACACTTTCGTTATACATTTTTTTATAGGTAGCCAGTAAACTTTTGCGTTCAGCACTTCCCGGAGCATAATCTCTAACGGGCTCATTTACAGCTTTTGGAACATTAAAAAATCCGTTTGCCATTTGTTTTTTATTTAAGTTGTTTCTATATTTTTTTTGGGCAAGCTAAGATACGAATTTTATAAATAAGGGATGTTTTGTATTGTGATAAATAAATTATTTTATTCCATATTTAACGTTTCTTGTTGATAACACAAAATATTAACAAGTGCCTAATGGCTCTTATATTGAACATGAAGGGTTGTAACTTAAAACAAAAATGCAATAAATGAAACTATAAGCCCTCCGATAAATGCCAGAATTACATAGAAAGTATTCAAAACAAAATGTTTGATCAATGTTTTAAATCTTCCCTGTTTGTAAAAATTTCTAAGTGCTTTATATAAATAGAATAGGAATATAAAAATGAAATAAAAGGTCATTCCAATATCAAATATTCTGTCAATGATTATAGCTAAGATCAGGATGATAAAAAATGCAGTCTGAACATGAAATACAAACACCAGGTGTTCTGTATAATTGTATTTACTTCTTATATAAAGAAGTGCAACAATAAGTGTAAATACTGGTAAGAGAAAAAATAAAGCAATTGAAATTTTTGAAATGATATTATCTAGATAAGCATCTTTGAATTCCTCATCATCATTAAATTTATTCATATCCTGAGCTTTTCTGTAATAAAAAACATTCATCTTAGATTTTTCATAACCCAATTCATCAAGAGCAGTATAGACATCAGCTTCAGTATTATCCTTATCATATTCTCTAAATTCATACATCTTTGTAAATAACTTTTCACCAACTATATCTTTAATAAAATACCCGTTTTTAAAATTCCTATACTTACCGGGGATTTTATAATCGATCTGTTTTTCTTTAAAAACCGTTTTAATATGATCCAAAGCATGATTCTCTAAATCAAGAACGTCAATTATATCTTTCCATTCAGTAACCACAACATCGCCTTTGTCAGTCAGTAAGGTTGCAGAGTAATTTCTAATATCAATGAACATCTCTTTAAAAATAGTATCTTTTTCGGCCTTTGAAATGGATTTATTTCCAAATTTTTCAAGATACTCTGACGTCAAAAAGACAGAATCTAGATAAGAAGTTAATTCTTTTTCTTTTAAATCTTTAATAGATGTTTTATTATTTGTTTTTTCTATGGTAGCTGTTTTTAGGCTATCGGATAGTGTTTCAAGGTCCTGATTTTCCAAAACAACTTGCTCAATAATTTGCTCTGTATCAGACTCTTTGCTTGTACTTGTAACCTTGTATTCATCTATAGCACTGAAAATACCCTGAATTAAAAAAAAGACAATTGTAATATTTAAATACAGTTGAAAAGGGTTAACATATTTAACCCTCTTACCTTCAATATATTCTCTGGTAACTTTACCCGGCTTAAAAATTAAAGGGATTACAGTTTTGATAAAACGATTGTCAAATGAATAAAATCCTGATAAATATTCAGAAAAATATTGCTTTAAACTAATTCGATTCTCATCGTTTACCTGAGCACAGTTAGGACAAAAATTGTCATTTTCAGAGACTGTTTGCCCACAATTTAAACAGGTCGTTCCCCTTTTATTTTTTTTAAATCTGGTAGATGATTTCATCGATAAGCTTTAAGGACGATAAATATAGATATTTTAACTTAATGAATAAGTTAATCAAAACAGGAAATGAGAATACTAATTTAAAGTAGCCGGTGCCAGCAATTGAAAAGTAGGTATTTGAACTTTAAATTGCTTAGTAGTAATAAAATTGAACATATTAAAATAACCACTCATTGCACCTATGGGTGAAGTAAGGAAACAATGAGAATTGTAGGTGTAAACTCCTTTTGGGGGGATAATCGGTTTTTTCCCTATTACACCTTCCCCTTCAACGATATCCAGGTCATTAAGAGAGTCGAATATATCCCAATGACGAGAGATTAGTTGAACAGAATCATTACTTTGGTTTTCTATGGTAATACGGTAACTAAAAGTATAATACAAGCGAAAATCCTGAAAGCGGTTACCTTCATAATTTGTTTGTACTGAAATCTTAATGCCTTTTGTTACCTGATGAATCATTTTAATGAAAAAATTAATACATTCCAAAGATAGTGATTATTTTAAAACTTTAGTAGTTTTTCATGTCTTTGAAAATGAATAGGAAATTATTAAAAAGGATCTTTAAAAAAGTCTTGTCAGATTGTTTTGGTATTATATATTTGTTCCTAAAAAAAGATAATCAGCTATGGAGAATAATATCACAAATCCTAATCAAAACCCTATAGAAATAAGTCAAAGTATTCCGGCTTATCTTACCAAAGTGTATAACTGGATGGCTGTTGCTTTACTGGTAACCGGCCTGGTTGCCTATTTTACAGCAGGTTCAGAAATGTTGATCCAAGTAATAATCGGAAACAGGATATTGTTTTTTGGATTGTTAATTGGTGAAATTCTTTTAGTAGGATATATTTCTAAGGTGATTCATAAAATAAGCTCACATACTGCAACACTTTTGTTTTTGTTATACGCTATTCTAAATGGATTAACATTTGCAGTAATTTTTTTAGTCTATACTTCTGAATCTATTTCTTCCACTTTTTTAATAACCGCCGGAACTTTCGGTGCGATGAGTGCTTATGGATACTTCACTAAAAATGATCTGACCAAAATTGGGAGCCTGGCAATGATGGCTTTAATAGGAATTATTATCGCATCAATTGTAAATATGTTTTTTCATAACGAAATGATGTATTGGATCATCACATATTTAGGTGTAGCCATTTTTGTTGGATTAACTGCCTATGATACCCAAA
Source organism: Bacteroidota bacterium (assembly GCA_039715085.1). Classification (GTDB taxonomy): domain Bacteria; phylum Bacteroidota; class Bacteroidia; order Flavobacteriales; family Flavobacteriaceae; genus Namhaeicola. The sequence continues at coordinate 2,897 of JBDLIB010000234.1, forward strand.
AACTAAAAGCAATTGCCGCTAATGGATTTTCTGATGAAGAAAATATGGAGAAAAGTGCGATAATAGGTGCCTTGACTTTGTATCTTGATTTTATCAACCTGTTTTTATTCTTGTTGAGAATCTTTGGGAGCAGGAAATAATAGTTTCAGTATGCAGTAGCAGTTTTGTTACTCATCGGATGACTATAATCTTAGCGGATATTAGTCATCCGATGAATTAAAATCATAATGCATTTTTCAAAATAATAGTACTAAAAATTGTTTGTAATTTTTAGGAAATTCATAAAAATAACCAACAACAATCAACCAACAACAATCAACCAATAACAATCGACC
>JBDLIB010000235.1:0-3138 GCA_039715085.1 Bacteroidota bacterium
AAGCACTAATAATGAAGAGTATAGAAATAAATAAACAAAGTGGTAAATTGAAGCATCGGAGTTTTAAATTACCAAACGCACCATATTAAAACCGTTGTAAACAATTATAACCCGCAAATTTCCTGAAATAGGTTGACTAAAAAATAATTGAAAACTACAGAAACAAAATTTTCCGAAAAAGAAATAAGAAAAGTAAAGAACAAGTATTGGAAATCAATGCTTGTCAATACTATAACGCTTTTGATGTTTGGAATTCCTTTCTTTCTATCAAATAAAAATAGAACAAACTATAATTTTTCAATAATTTTATTTAATATAATATTTGGTTTAATATTAATTATTATGCTTTTAAATTTAATTGGAATAATAATAAGTCTAAAGGATTTAAGAAGAGACATTCAAAACAAAATAAAGATAAAGACTCAAATTAGAATAAAAGAAAAAAGAGAATTAAATCATACTGATTCTGATAATTTCAATTATAACACCACTTATAGACTATTATTCGAAAGTAATGATTTTTTGACAGTATATGACGTTAAAAAAAATGATTTTAACAAAGTTAAAGAAGGAGATCTAATAGATATAGAATGTAGTAAATTCTCTAAATGGATAATAAAAATTGAATGGAATTCTATAAGTATTGATAATAAAAATTATTTAAAATAAAACTGTTTACAACAAAAAATATGGTGCATTTAGCGAAAAGCGATAATTATGAAGAGTATAGAAATAAAGAAACAAAGAGGTAAATTGAAACATAGGAGTTTTAAATTACCAAACGCACCATATTAAAACCGTTAGCCATAATTCCCCACATAAAGAAACTCTATTAATTTCTCAAGCTAACGGTTGAAATTTTTGGAGTATTTTTAAAATAAAAAATTACCGTTAGTCAGAATATGAAAATAAACCTCGAAAATTGGAATTTAGATACACCTGCAACGCTTTTCATTTGCATATTCCTCCCTTTATTTTTATACTTTACTTATTGGTTATTTTTAACAGGAATTATTGGTGCAATCAGAATGTTGCAAAGTAAAAATTGGAATCATACAATTGGTAAAATCTTGGACTCTGAAATAAGATTTATGAAATTTGGAAGTGAAACTGATGGAGATGTAAGTTTTAAATTTGTTTTGAAAAAAACCTATTCTTATAGTGTAAACGGAAAGAATTACGAATCTAACAAAACTCTTGCTTCTGATTATCTATATGAGAAAGAGTTTAAACCAATCACTAAATTTCCGAAACGCTATGGTGACTATAAAACAAATCTTAACTATTTAAAAGAGGAAAAAGAAATAAAAAAAATAATTGGACGACCAGTGACTGTATATTACAATCCAAATAAACCAAAAATTGCTTGTTTGGAAAACAGATTTGAAAAAGAAATATTTTTACCGATTATTATGGGGTTATTATTTGGAGGAGGATTATCTTACTTGACTTATTATTTATTGAAACCAATATTTGAATAGATACTATGGCTAACAAAAGTTAAAATATATAGCGGTTTTGAGCTTAACTCTAAAGCAAGTAAATATTTAAAAAACAATTAATTGCGGACAGTAATAGCTGTTTTTTCCGCTACAATATTTTAGCAAGAACGTTGTAGCTCATTAAAATAAGAATGAAAAATACATTATTAATATTTCTAAGCATATTAATTTCAAGTATTACAATTAATGCTCAAGAGATTGAAACTTATTATCTTAATTATGCTAAATCATACAAGGACACAATAATCTATAAAAGAGTCATTTCCTTTGATAAAGGACTTTATCATGTAAAAGATTATTATTCCAATGGTCAAATACAATTGGAAGGAACGTATAGTGCTTTTGACAAAACAATAAAAGAGAAAAGCTTATGGTGTAATTATAAGACAAACACTAAGGAGGGAGAATTCAAAAAATGGTATAAAAACGGACAATTGGAGGGGAAAGCCAATTATAGTAAAGGATTAAGAAATGGATTACATGAATACTGGTACTCAAATGGTAAAAGAGAATCTATTCAAAATTATAAAAAAGGACAAAAGCACGGAGAGTGTGTCTGGTGGAATAAAGATGGAACTTTACAGAGGAAAATAGTATTTGAAAAAGGAGAAAATCAATTTAAAAAGGATACAACATATCATTATATTTCCTACACTCCAAAAGAGTATAATAAAAATCAGACCAAAAAATGGCCTTTAATAATATATTTACATGGGGGTTCAAGTAGAGGAAATGACACAACTAAACTTTATTCAAATGGAATCCCAGACCAAATTTGGAGAGGGAGAGAATTCCCATTTGTTATTATATCTCCACAATGTCCAATAAATCAAAGATGGTCAACCGACAACTGGTTTGAGAATTTTTATAAGGAAATAACGACAGATTTTAGAATAGACACGAATAAAGTGTACTTGACTGGAGTTAGCCTCGGTGGATCTGGCACATGGTATCTTGCAATGAAACATCCTGAAAAATTTGCAGCCATAGCTCCTGTAAGCGGCTTTACAAGACATATGGATTATATTAAAAAAAATACAGACAAATTAAATGATTTGCCTATTTGGACTTTTCATGGAAAAATAGATAAAATAGTAGAATTTGAAGATACAGAATGGGTAGTTAAGCAGTTAAGAGAAAAAAACAAAGAAATTAAATTCACTATTGAACCAAATGTAGGTCATTGGATGGATTGGGTTGTCTACAAAGAAGAGTATCTATATAAATGGTTCTTGAAACACGATAAAAGGAATCATGAAAATGAATAACGAGCTACAACAATGGCTCCTATGAAAAGCACTATAACAAAGTATAAAAATAATAGCCGAATTAGTAGTAAATATTAACATTGTAGCCCGCATAAAAACAGGAAGTAAATTGAAATAATCTACTTCCGAAATCGGCTACTATTCTTATACAAACCGTTGGCATTTATTGCCAAATAAACCTTAGAGAATCAAATATTATAAAAACGTAAAAATAATGTCTAAAAAGAATTCCTTAATAACACTGGTGATTTCAATAGTATTACTACTTGCAGTGTTAGCATTCATAAATTCCCCGAAAGGAGAACAGGATCAGCCAAATATTGTAATTATCTATGCAGATGATATGGGCTATGGCGACTTAAATTGTC
>JBDLIB010000236.1:0-3126 GCA_039715085.1 Bacteroidota bacterium
TATTGTAATTATGATTATAAGTATGATAGCTATGTATTATCCAATTTTAAAAATTATAAAACTGAATGTTGTAAAAGGTTTAAAATCTTAAATGATGATGTTATTAAAAATAGCCTGGCGAAATATTTGGAGGAGTAAAACCCGTAGTGCTGTTGTGATATTTGCTATAGCATCAGGATTGGTTGGGGGGTTATTCGCTTCTGCATGGATGAATGGAATGGCGTTACAAAGAGTGATCAATACTTTTTCTCTTGAAACTGCACATATACAGTTACATCAACCAGAGTTTGCAGATAATTTTGATGTGCAAAAAACCATTGTTTCTACCGGGGAAAAATTACAAGAAATTTCAAATATCGAAGGCGTTAAAGCGGTGACCAGCAGAATAAAAATTTCTGCCATGGCAGCTACTGCAAACAATAATACCGGTGTTACCATTGTTGGAATCCATCCTGAAACAGAAAAAGAAGTTTTTGGCTTGTATCAGAAGATCGATTCAATTTCCGGACATTTCTTTGCTTCTAAAAAGAAAAATTCCATTGTAATTTCCAAGGCGTTGGCAAAAGAACTCAAAGTAAAATTAAGATCAAAAGTGGTTTTAACCTTTTCGGATTACAATGGTGAAATTACCGGTGCAGCTTTTAGAGTCATAGGAATGTTTAAAACAGATAATAACCCCTGGGATAAAATGCATGTTTTTGTAAGAGATTTTGATTTGAGAAAAGTAGTGGAAATTCCCAAAGGCCAGAGTCATGAGATCGATATTTTGTTGGATGATTATGAACAGGCAGGTGTGATTTCAGATCAGATTCAAAATAATTATCCTGAACTTTTAAGTGAAGATTGGTCTGAAATACAGCCTTATTTGGGTTTTATTACAGAATACATGGATGTTTATATGGGGATCTTTATGATTATTATTTTAGCAGCTCTTGGTTTTGGAATTATTAATACCATGTTGATGGTAATTTTAGAACGTACCAAAGAACTTGGAATGTTGATGGGGATTGGTATGAACAAAAGAAGAATTTTTTTAATGATCATGTTCGAAACCATTCTTTTGGCTTTGGTTGGAGCTTTCGCAGGTGAAATAGTAAGTATGTTTCTGATAAGCTATTATGGTAAAGTTGGTTTAGATTTTTCTAGCTGGTCAGAAGGTTTAGAATCTGTTGGGTATAGTGCAGTTTCCTATCCAATGTTAGAACCATTCAGGTATTTACAGATAACAATTTTAGTTATCCTTACGGGAATTTTAGCTTCGATTTATCCTGCAATCAAAGCATTAAAATTGAATCCGGCGGAAGCGATAAGAACACTATAAAAATCAAAAGATAAAAGAAATGAGTGTTATTAAAATAAATAATCTAACCAAAACATATACCGATACCGAGGTTCCGGTACATGCTGTGAACGGAATCGATCTGCTATTTGAAAAAGGAGAATTTGCTGCTATTGTAGGTCCCTCAGGTTCAGGAAAAACTACACTTTTAAATATGATCGGCGGATTGGAAAAACCAACTTCAGGTACTGTCGAAGTACATGGCAGGGATATTTCGGAACTTTCTTCCGGTAAACTGATAGATTTCAGGTTGCATAATATTGGGTTTGTTTTTCAGGCATATAATCTAATTCCGGTTTTAACCGCTAAAGAAAATGTGGAGTTTATTATGCAACTTCAGAATTGGGAGAAAACTAAAATGAACGAACGAACTAAGGCTATATTAGAATCGGTTGGTTTAGGAGATAGAATGAATAGCAAGCCGAATCAACTATCCGGCGGACAACAACAGCGTGTTGCTGTAGCCAGGGCTTTGGCATCTAAACCTCAGTTTATTTTGGCGGATGAACCTACAGCCAATCTCGACTCAAAATCTACTACACAGCTTTTGGAAATCATGGAAAAATTAAACGAAGAAGAAAATATCACCTTTATTTTTTCAACTCATGACCAAAGGGTAGTAGATAAAGCACGGCGAGTTATAAAAATTGATGACGGCAAAGTAGTATCTGATGAAGTGAAGTAGTTGAGTTGTGAGTTTTTAGTTTTAAGTGTTTAGTTTTGAGTTTGAAGAAGTTGAATCGTTTAATTGTTTAACTGTGTAATCGGTAATAATATTTTTCACGATTAAACAGTTACACAAATCCATCTGCCTGTATTGCAGGTTATGAGTATTTAGTTTTTAAGTTGTTTGATAAAAAAATAAGGTTTTTTATGAATAAATAAGTCATGATAAAGAAATTTTATATAATCTTGATATTCAGTTTATTTACATCCATCGTCTATTCACAGGACAACTGGATGTTAAAGGGTTATGTTAAAGGGATGACTGCTATGCAAAGCATTGAAGATGGCGATATGTCTATTGAAAATACTTTACACAACCGTTTTGATTTTAACTGGTATATCAGCGATAAATTTACTTTTACTGCAGGTTTAAGGAACAGGATCATTGCCGGAAACAATGTTGAGATCATTCCAAATTACAGCGATTATCTTGGTAGAGATACAGGTTATTTGGATCTGTCATGGGTTTGGGCAGATCAAAACTCATGGATCGGTGTTTCGCAATTAGATCGTCTGTTTATGGACTATACTGTTGGGAAGTTAGAAATTACCTTAGGACGCCAAAGAATTAACTGGGGGCAAACCTTTGTCTGGAATCCGAATGATCTGTTCAATACTTATTCTTACTTTGATTTTGATTATGAGGAGAAACCTGGCAGTGATGCTCTAAGGCTGCAGTATTATCTCAGTGAATCGAGTAAACTGGAATGGTCAACAGCAATAAATAGTGAAAATAAAGTAACTTCAGCATTATTATATCGCTTTAATACAAAAGGATATGACATTCAGTTTTTAAGTGGGATTTATAATGAAGATGATTATGTACTCGGTGGTGGCTGGTCAGGCAGTATAGCAGGGGGTGGTTTTAGCGGGGAATTAACCTATTATCACCCTATAGATGATTTTTCAGATGAAAATGGAACCATAACAGCAACTTTACATTATAATTATACTTTTAGCAATTCTTTATTTTTACAATTTGAAACCCTGTACAATGGTTTTGGAGGAGATGAGATCTCAGGAGGTTTGGGTGAATTTGTATTCATGGACCTTTCTCCTAA
>JBDLIB010000237.1:0-3106 GCA_039715085.1 Bacteroidota bacterium
ATTTTTTATATCCAATTTTTTTTCTGGGTTTTTCTCTTGGTGTAGATATTAATTCTTGAAGAATTTTATATATTTCTCCAAATTTATCACGGTATTGAGATTCCATTTGTTGCATTTTATTCATAATCTCTTCATAGTTATTTGCCAGTTTACGAAGCTGAACAAAAGTCTCAATTATTTGCACACTCATTTTAATTGCGACCTTACTATTCAAAACACTTGATAACATTAAAATTCCATGTTCTGTAAAAACGAATGGTGGATATTTGAAATGTGATCCATGTTTTAAGGTGCCAATTTGGCTCCTTAAGTTTTCATTTTCCTGCTTCGTTAACTCAAACATAAAACTTGAGGGAAAACGTTCGATATTTCTTCTTACTTGCCTTTTTAAGTATTTTGTCTCCACCCCGTAAAGTTCAGCTAAATCTCTATCCAGCATTACTCTCTTACCTCTAATCACATAAATCTTATTAATTATTATTTCGTTGGGAATTGTAATTTCTTTGTTCATAATAATTAGTTTTAATAATTAATACTCATCGGATGACTAATATCCGCAATGAAAATAGTCATCTGATGAGTCAAAACCACCCATTCATCTGATGAGTGAGGTATATTAATTCTATTCTTTATTCCCCAAAAAAAGTATCTCATTACAAACCACTTCGGTAATATACTTTTTATTACCATTGGCATCATCCCAGGAGCGGGAAGTAAGTTTTCCTTCAATAGCTATCTCTTTTCCTTTTGCTAAAAAATTCTCTGCAAGTTCGGCTGTTTTATTCCAGGCAACTACATTATGCCATTCGGTATCGGTTATCTTTTCACCTTTTGCATTTCTATAGCTATCATTTGTCGCTAAAGAAAATTTGGCCAATTTTGACCCTGATTCCAAGGTTTTAACTTCCGGATCCATTCCTAAATGTCCGATTAACTGTACTCTGTTTTTTAAACTGTTCATAATTTTTAGTTTTATATCCCGAAACCTGTTCAGGATAGTTAATAATGATTTTTAATTTGGTTAGATCGATGATTGATTTAACACTGCAAAGATGAGATCGAGTACAAATTATACTCGGTTACTAAATATTTACTTTCGAATGTAATTGAATGTAGTCGTTTGTAAACGGATATATTTTACTATATTTACCTGAATATTAGTTTTATAAATAATGGAAACAAAAAATTGTTTAGAATGTGGCGAACCAATCATTGGAAGAAGCGATAAGAAATTTTGCAACGATTATTGCCGGAATGCTTATAACAATAAGATAAATAAGGAAAATAAAAATTTGATTCGCAATACAAATAATCATCTCCGAAAGAACCATAAAATTTTAACAGAGTTAAATTCCACGGGGAAAACTACTATTCCCAGGTCAAAATTGACAAACAAAAACTTCGATTTTAATTTGTTTACGTCTATCTACACAACCAAAACAGGAAATGTTTATTATTATGTCTACAACCAGGGTTATCTAAAATTAGAAAATGACTACTATTTATTAATAAAACGCGAATAAACCTGCCATGAAATAGAGGGTTTATCAATGTTTTTGCGTATATTTTCATGATTAAAGATTTTATTTGCCTTTTTTTGCATGTTTTAAAAACTTTCATAATTTAGCAAAAAATTGATTCTTAATAAATTAAACTCTAACTCATGAAAAAACTACTACTCATTTTATTATCAATATTTGTTTTTTCGGGAAACCTCCTTGCCCAGGAACCTGAAAGAATAGGTATACACCAAGAGCATATGTTAAAATACAGCTCTAAAGAGAATATTGCTTCAAAATTTGATATAAGCGGAAAAGATATTATCCCCTTAAAAACATCCCAGGCTAAGGCATTATCAAAAGTTGTTTTTGGGTTTTTACCGGATTGGGAATACAATTCAGGTGCTCATAATAATATGCATTATGATTTATTAACCCATATTGCATGTTTTGACTTTGTAGCTTCTTCTTCAGGTAATATAACAAATCCATCAGGATGGCCATGGACAGATGTTATTAATACTGCTCATACTAATGGAACCAAAGTAATTATGACTGTTGTAAATTTTAATGGTAATGATATTCATACCATTTTAACAAATTCAACATCGAAGAATACTTTGTTTGCGAATATCAAAAATAAAATTAAGGCATACGATTTAGATGGTGTCAATATTGATTTTGAAGGAATAAATAACGAAGACGAAGGTTCTAAGATCAATAATTTTATGTCTGAATTAACTACATACATCCACGCCCAATTACCCGGCAAAGAAGTATCTTTTGATGGGCCTGCAGTTAATTGGGGAGATGATTGGGATTTAGAAGGTTTGGCTAAAAGTGTAGATCATCTTTTCATTATGGCATATGATTACAATGGTGGATGGAGTAATAATACCGGAGCCGTTTCTCCTTTAACTCACCCAAGCGGTGGAATCAGTGTAACAAGAACATTGACAGATGATTATAATGCGGCTAAATCTAAATATCCTGAAAAATTGATTCTGGGTGTTCCTTATTACGGTAAACATTGGAAAACATCTACAGCAGATCCCGGTTCAGCAGTTACTAGCTATGTGGGATCAACCTTTTATAAAGATGATGTTGTTAATTCAGCTTCAAAAGGTGGTTATATCTGGGACAATGCATCCCAAACTTCTTGGTATAAATGGTATAGTGGCGGCTGGAATCAAATTTGGTCTGACAACGAACAAAGTTTAAGTAAAAAATACGATCTTGCCATAGCGCACAGTCTTGGAGGGGTTGGAATCTGGGCCTTAAATTATGACGGCAACCGAAGCGAACTATGGAATTTGATAAGCACTAAATTTGCAGGCGGTGGACTTTCTGTAGATGACAGTTTTATCAAATCTAATATTGCTTTATATCCAAATCCTTCTACAGGTACATTAAAAATTGCAAACCCTAATTCTATAGAAATTAATAAAGTAGAAGTTTTTAATCTTTACGGACAAAAATTAAAAGCCGGTTTTTATAATAACACAATTGATTTCAGCAGATTTAATGCCGGAATCTATTTGATCAGAATTGAAGATAACGAAGGTAAACAAGGAACTTTTAAGATCATTAAAAATTAAAAAATTTGA
>JBDLIB010000238.1:0-3057 GCA_039715085.1 Bacteroidota bacterium
TAGATAGAATCCAATATATAAATGCTTCTTTAAGTAAGCAATTATGGGATAATAAAGCTACTCTAACATTTAAGGCAAATGATCTTTTTGGTTTAAGAAAATATAGCTACTCCTCAAATGAAGCCAATACATTCACAGAAAAGGAATGGCAATTTGACTCACAATATCTGCTATCTTTTACCTATAGGTTTAACAAAGCAAAAAGAAAAGATTCTCATAACCGCACAAAAGAAGCCGATAAAGATATCTTTGAAAAGGAAGAAGAATTAGTTAAATAAAAAAGCCTGCAAAAACAGGCCTATTAAAATACGTTATTTTAAAATCTTTATTAAGATTTTGATTTTTTAGCTTCCTTTTTAAGTTTCCAGTTTTCAATTAAATTTCCAAACAACCAATACGGTATTACAAAAGTCAATAAAAATATCATTAACCAAAAGCCCATTGTAAAAATTGCCAAAAATACTAAGAAACCAGAAAATTGTGAAAAATCCATCTTTGAGTTTTAATTTTTTGTTTCTACAAAAGTAAAAGAATTTTTAAAATTCAAGCTGTTTTTTAAAAAAAATATGATAAATATCATCCAATCAAAATAATGCAACAAAAATTTTCATTGCATATTGTGAAACATTTTGGGTTTCTTTGAACGAACTCCAAAATTGACACATTATTCAGTAATAGCCTTCTATGTTATATTCTAAATTAATTAAGGTTATTTTAGCTAAATTTGCACCATAAATATATTTTAAAATTTATGTTGTTAGAGAAACGTATTGAGGCTTTTAAAACTTTAGGCGATTTTTTGAGTCAGTTTAACATTCAAAAAATAGAAAGAAAAGAGAACATTCCTTTTAATGATCCGTTTTTTGATGTATTTAAAGATCAGATCAAAAAAGCAAAAGAATTCAATGGTTGGTTTACCGATGACAACATTTTATTTGCTTTAGAGAACTGGTCGGTTTTATTGAGTACCGAAAATCTTACTTCCTGGACAAATAATTATAATCTATCAAAAAATGATCTAAAAACCATTGCAGTTATTATGGCAGGTAATATTCCAATGGTAGGCTTTCACGATTTCCTATCGGTATTAATTTCCGGGAATAATATTATCGTCAAACAATCCTCCGGCGATAAACATTTTATGCAATTAATTGCAAAATATTTAGAACATATTGAGCCTGAATTTAAAGGAAAAATAAACTTTAAGGAAGGTGAGTTAGGAAAATTTGATGCGGTTATTGCCACAGGAAGTAATAATACTGCCCGTTATTTTGATTATTATTTTGGAAAACACCCAAATATAATTCGTCAAAATCGAAATGCTGTAGCTGTTTTAACAGGAAATGAAACGGAAGAAGAATTAAAAAATCTTGGTGAAGACATTTTTAGGTATTTCGGATTGGGGTGTAGAAGTGTTGCCAAAGTTTTTGTCCCAAAAGGATATGATTTTGATCAAATTTTTAAAAATATTTATCCATACAAAAGCCTGATCAACTATAAAAAATACGAAAATAATTACACCTATAATAAGGCTGTTTATCTGATGAGTAAATTCCAACTTTTGGAAAATGGTTTTTTTATGCTAAAAGAAGATAGCAGTTACTCCTCTCCTATCGCAACATTATTCTATGAATACTACGATGAAATTGACAACATCAAGGCAAAATTAGATCTGGAGGAAGATCAAATCCAGTGTATCGTTAGTAATTCAGGAATTGAAAATGAAGTCAGTTTTGGCGAAACCCAAAAACCAAAATTAGAAGACTATGCCGATGGAGTGGATACTCTAAGGTTTCTGGAAAACCTTTAGTCTATTAATTTTCAACTATTTAACTTTCTGCTTTCTACTTTAGACTTTTAACTTAACCTACCCTAACCACTTTTTAAAAGCTTTAACCTTTTCTCTGCTTACAATAATATCATCTGAAGTACAGTTTTGTAGTTTTATTTTTAATCTGCTATTGGAATATGAGATAATATCTTCAATTGATTCGATATTTACAAAGTACTTGCGATTGATTCTGAAAAATTTATCCAAGTCAATTTTTGTTTCCAACTGCTCTAATGAATCATCAATTAAAAAAACCCTTCCTTCAGATGTGTGAATATATGTACCTTTATTTTCACTAAAAAAACAAACTATATCGTCAGTAGAAATCATCTTTAAATGCTGTCCTACTTTAACCGTAAATCTCTTTTTATAAGTTTTTCCTATGGGATTCACCAACATCCTCTTCAATTGATCAATATCTAATCCTTGTAAAGAAGTTTTCTCAAAATTGGCTTTATATTTTTCTATGGCAGTTTTCAGTTCATCCTCATCTATTGGCTTTAACAAATAATCAATGCTATTTAATTTAAAGGCTTTTAATGCGTATTCATCATATGCTGTAGTAAAAATTACTGCACTATTGATGTCAACATCTTCAAAAATTTCAAAAGATAAACCATCTGATAATTGAATATCCAGCATGATCAGATCGGGATGTTGATTGTTTAAAAACCAATTGGTTGCTTCACGTACAGAATGCAACATCTTATGCACTTCAATTCCTATACTATCCAACATTCTCGACAACCTTCGCGCTGCAGGTTTTTCGTCTTCAACTATTACTACTTTCATACGGTTAAATGCTTTAATGCTTCAATAATATAATGCTTCAATAAATTACAAATTAAGACATTACATCATTATCGGATTTTATCATTATAATTCCTAAAAATAATCAAATTCCAACTTCAATGTAAAATTTCCAATTCTTTATTTTTGGCATGTAAATACCCTTCTTTCCACCATTTTCTCATCTCTCTCTTATCAAAGATCAACGAATTGGTTGTTAATACTGTTGGGGTAAAATACAGGTTCAATTTAACATTTTTATGTTTTGCTTTTAATTTTCCAACCAGGATATTATGATGTTCTAAATGTTCTTTCATATAACTGAACACATTCATCATTAATGAAAAAGGATTTTTTGAAGGCAATCTATTCAATTGTTTAACTTCGGTTTGTAAAATAATAGCATCTACTTCTGTTGCCCCGCAATTGATTGCTTC
>JBDLIB010000239.1:0-2976 GCA_039715085.1 Bacteroidota bacterium
ACTTTTCAATATGAAGGATGATTCTGAGCAACGTGTGAACCTGTATGACAAATATCCAGAGAAAATTACAGAAATGGATAAACTACTACAAGAATATCGGAAACCAAAATCTAAATAACGGATTGAATATTAGGTCTTTAATAATTCGGAAATACAAAGCAACAAAATGCTAACAATGTATAAAAATAATAGCCGAGATAGTAGTAAATATGAACATTGCAGTCCGCATAAAATATAGCAGTAATTTGAAAAATTCGAGTTCCACAGTCGGCTACTATTCTTATACAAACCGTTGTGTTTAAATAACAGGAAATGACTACAAGAAAATTAATAATACTATTCTATTGGATTTTTATTCCATTTATCATTCAAGGGCAAAGTTTAATACCGGCTCCTAAAGAGATACAATATATCAATGGTTCCTTTTTATTTAGTGGGAAAGCTAATATTACAGCCTTTAATACAAACACTTTTAATATAGATAATTTAGTCGAAGCTATTGAGAAGCAAGGTATTACTACTAAGATTGTTAATAACGGAAAAAGGAGCAAATCAAATATTGTTTTGGAAAGAGCAGATTCTCCTATTCATCTTGAAAAGATTTTAAAGAAAAATAAATTAGATGAAAAATATGAAATTGAGAATGAGGGGTATGTACTCAATATTTCCACAAAAAAAATACAACTTTTTGCACTTACAGAAGCAGGAATATTTTATGGTGTCCAAACATTAAAGCAACTAGTTAGCATATATGGTAAGGAAGGAAGCATTCCTTGTATGTTAATTTATGACAAACCTGATATAGCAATCAGAGCATGGCAAGATGATATAAGCAGAGGTCCTATACCAACTATGGATATGCTCAAAGAACAAATCAGGACGATGTCCTCTTTTAAGCTGAATTATTTCACGCTCTATATAGAGCATGTATTTAAATTGAAGAAGCACCCCGAAATTGCCCCCAAAGAAGGAATTAGTAAGGCTCAGATAGAAGAACTAAGCAGATTTGCCAAAAAATACCACGTAAAACTAATTGGGAGCTATCAGTCTTTTGGACATATGGCAAAAACATTATCACATCCAAAATATCAATACTTAGCTGAAAATAAACATATTATCTCTCCAACCATGAAGGAGTCTTATGAATTTCTTCAGGATGTGTATCAGGAAATTGTTCCCGTGTTTAACGGTAATTATTTCAATATTAATTGTGATGAAACTTTTGGTTTAGGTGAAGGTAAATCAAAAGTAATGGCGGACAGCATGGGTATAGACGGAATATACTTATATCATATTAATAAGCTAAATGCCATGTTAAAACCTTTTGATAAGAAGATTTTAATGTGGGGAGATATTGTAGCTAAATATCCACAAATAATCGACCAATTACCAAAAGATATTACTGTTATTGCATGGGCCTATCATGCAGCAGATAATTTTGAATTTAAAGTTACTCCATTATCTAAAACCGGACTTAATGTTTGGGTTGCTCCAGGAATTAATTGTTGGGGAAATATATTTCCAAATTATCAGACAACAGAAATTAATGTGTATAATTTTATTAGAGATGGATATAAGCACAATGCAACAGCGGTGTTAAATACAAGTTGGGATGATGATGGACTTAATTTTTTCCAAAATAACTGGCATGGATTTGCATGGGGAGCTGAAAATAGTTGGAATGCACCACCTAATCTTACGAATGAAGCATCAGAACAAGAACGGCATAATCGGTATATGCGGTTTAACAAAGCTTTTGATGCTGTTTTCTATGGCTTGAATACTCCAGAAGAAAGCGTTACGGATCTTATGATTCAATTGTCCTCACTACATCAATCCGGTATCAGAAATGTTTTGAAAAACAGTCGCTTTTTTGAACCCATATTTCCAATGCATTTTGATTATTTACAAAAAGGAAAAAGAGAGGAGAATATTTCAATTCTGCACCAATTAGACACTATTTATTCAGAGCTAAACACCTTATACCCAAAGGTAAGAAATAACAAACAAACCTTAGATTATTTATTGTTTGCGATAAGTCAAACACAATTTACTATTAAAAAGAATCTTTTCCGCATTGCATTATATGGGTATCTAAATGATGAAAATACAACCCTATCTAAAGACGAACTTAAAATAGAAAAAATAGCACTTGTAAAAGAACTGCAATCATTGAAAGAGCGATATACAACGCTTTGGAAAATGGAGAATAGAAACCACTGGTTAGAAGAAAACACAAAACAATACGACAAACTTATAAATGAGCTTACAATCATAGATGGTTATATTATTTTCAATCCCATAAACGAAGTAAATGATCAGGGACGAAAAATTAATATTCGTTCCGTTTTCAATGATTTTCCGATTCATTATACTATTAACAAAGATACGGTTACGACTCACTCACCCCAATACCTCAATCCAATTTTTATCAATAAGAATGCAACTATTTTGGCTCGTTCCATTGATAAAAAAACGGAGTTCCAAATACAGAAAATATCATTAATCCACCACAAAGGCATTGGCAAGTTACAGCGATTGATTTCGAATTATAGTACATATCATCCCAGTTATGACGGAGGAGGTGATTATGCTCTGCTTGACGGAAGGCTAGGCAGTAAAGACGAACTTAGAAGTGGAAGATGGCAAGGTTTTGCTGGAGAGGATATTGAAATAGAAATTGACCTGAAGCGCAATGAGCCTTTAAAATCCTTTTCAATGGGCTTTTTTCAAAACACTGAATCCTGGGTTATTTTTCCCAGGCAAGTTGAGATTTATATTAAAGATTCTATAAATCAGGAATATGAATTATATTCGATTATAAAAGGTAAAGTACCCCCGGAAAAGAAAGGAAATTTAAAAGAAAACTACACGACCACTTTTACCAATATTCAGCCAAGATATATCAAGATCATAGCCAGATATTATGGCAAATTACCTGAATGGCATCATGCCGGTTCTAAGTATGAATCTATG
>JBDLIB010000240.1:0-2966 GCA_039715085.1 Bacteroidota bacterium
CCAAACCAGAACGGCCGGCGTAAGCAGGTATAGGTGGTTTAGATTATTATCAAGAATTAGGCTATGCCCCTATTGACAGAGTAACAGAAGCTGTTCCAAATACTTTGGAATTGGCTTATGATGATTGGTGTATTGCGCAACTGGCTAAGGAACTTGAAAAAGAAGATGATTACAAATTATTTTCGAAAAGAGCTTATAACTATAAAAATGTGTGGGATAATAATACACAATTTATGAGGCCCAGAAAAGCAAATGGAGATTGGCTGGAGGCTATTGGTGATAATGAACAGGGTATCACTAAAAATGGTGAGCATTCTTATTACAAATACTTTGATCCCTTATTAATTGGAAGAAGGCCAAACCGTCATTATACCGAATCGAATGCCTGGCAATATATTTGGTCTGTGCAACACGATACGCAAGGGCTTATTGACCTGTTTGGAAGTAATGAGAAGTTTATAGGTAAACTCGATACTTTCTTTAGCATGAGTACAGATGTCAGCTCTCCAAAATATGTTGGTGTAGTAGGAACCATAGGGCAATATGTTCAGGGAAATCAACCTTCTCATCATGTAGCTTATTTGTATAATTATGCCGGTCAACCTTGGAAAACTCAGGAAAAAGTACGCCAAATATTAGATGATCTTTATCAAAGTGGCCCGGGTGGATTATGTGGTAATGAAGATATGGGCTCGCTTTCTTCCTGGTATGTTCTTAGTGCAATGGGAATCTATCCGGTTACCCCGGGAAACCCTGTTTATACAATTGGAAGTCCGCTATTTGAAGAAATTATTATACATTTGAATAATGGAAAAATTTTTACCATTAAAGCCCTGAACAATTCAGAGGAAAATAAATATATTCAATCTGCTACCTTAAACGAAGAGCCTTTCACACGAACCTGGATTTCCCATGAGGAAATTATGGAAGGAGGAACTTTAATTTTTAAAATGGGATCGAATCCTAATAAAAAATGGGGTGGTGATAACTTCCCACCATCAATGACAGAAAAATAATTTTTATGCCCTAAGAAATTTGTATTTCTCAACATTCGGTTTATACCGGAATAAAAGAGAATTAATTCAATAATACTAATAAAATGAATAATTATCCAACATTGGTTGACAAAGTATACGAGTTAAAAGAAACTTTACCAAATGAAGTGTTTTTAAGGCAACCTAACGGTGATAAATGGGAAGAATTCACCTATGACGAAGTCATTACTGAGGCACTTCGCCTTGTATCTGGTATGAAATCTATCGGTTTACAAAAAGGAGATAAGGTTGGTATCTATTCAAAAAATTGTTACCAATGGATTATAACAGAAATCGCCATTATTCTTGGCGGATTTGTTATAGTACCCTTCTATTCTAATATAGTGGGTGAGGCGTTAAAAGAAGTAATAAAACTTTCTAATATCAAATTATTATTTGTAGGAAAATTAGATAATTGGGAAAAGGCAAAACCCGGAATACCTGAAGATCTTCCAATAGTCAGTTTTTCGCACTATAGAAGTAGTGCCAAAGTAGATTCGGGAATTATCTGGAGCGAATTTATAAAAGATAAAGAACCCGACCAGGAAAATTACAGACCTGCATTAAGTGATATTTGGGCTATTTTCTTTACATCAGGAACTACCGGGACACCAAAAGGAGCTATTATGACCTATGCTCCTCCTGCTAATTTATGGATTGAGCAAGGAGAAAAACATAGTAGTTTTAATTTGAATACTCCAGGTAAAAACACTTTTATTTCCTACCTCCCGCTAAACCACATTGCAGAACAAACCCTAGTCTTTACAGGAGCAATCTATCATGAAGGCCAAATTTCGTTTGTTGAGTCTTTATATACATTTGCAAAAAATTTGGCAGATGTAAAACCAAGTGTATTTTTAGCTGTTCCTGACATATGGATAAAATTGCAACAAGGAGTTATAGCAAAAACACCTAAATTAAATGCTTTATTAAGGATACCTAAAGTTGCCGATCAAGTGAAGAAAAAAATTAGAATATCTTTGGGACTGGACAATACTAAATTGATTATTTCAGGAGCCTCAGCATTACCCACTTCTACAATTGAATGGTTTCAAAAAATTGGCATATATATTCAAGAAACTTTTGGTATGACCGAATCACTGGGTATCGTTATCATACAACCCAAAAATGATATAAGGCTAGATAAGACCGGTAAATGTTTAGAAGAAGTACAAATGAAGATTGATCCTGAAACTGATGAGATATTAGTTAAGAACAGTTGGATGTTTTCAGGTTATTACAACGAACCTGAATTGACCAAATCAAGCTTTGACGAAGAAGGGTTTTATAAAACAGGAGATACTGGGTATCTTGATTCAGATGGTTACTTAAAAGTAAAAGGAAGAGTAAAAGATACATTTAAAACGGCCAAGGGAGAATTTATCAACCCTGCTTCAATTGAAAATCGTTTTACACTCAATAATCTTATTGAACAAATTTGTATTGTTGGTAGTGAATTACCACAACCTATAGGTTTAATTAAACTTTCTCCAATGTGCAAAGAAATAAATATTGATGAAATAAAGCAAAATTTATTAAATACACTTAATAAGGTTAATAAGCAATTACACCAATACGAGAGACTTAATAAATTGGTTGTTATCTCTGATAATTGGTCTATAGAAACCGGGTTTTTAACTCCAACCAATAAGATAAAACGTACTGTTATCCAAGACACTTACAAAGATCTATTTGAAAAATGGTATCAGCATAGAAGTAAGTTTATCCTAACATAAACTGCTTAATTTCAAGCATTTTTTAAGTTTAATCAAAAAATACAACTAATTAAATCTTCGATCAGTTTACCGGCATTAACCATACTTTCTTTTATGGGTATATTCTCTGTTTTAAACAAATCCACAAATCATCTAATTACAAATCTTCAAATTGTTTAATTTTCAAATTCGATTATTGCTCCTCAGCAATTCTTTG
>JBDLIB010000241.1:0-2957 GCA_039715085.1 Bacteroidota bacterium
TAAAGTTAAAAGTTCAAATTGATTTGGAAATTTGAAAATGGATCGATTTTTAAGTGAAAGTAAGAAGTGAGAAGTCAGTGTCAGAGGATGGAGAGATAGAATGTTTCAGACAGGACTGATAAAGTGGTTTTCTTTGCGTATCCTTTGCGTAAATCTTAAAATAAATATTAAAAAAAATGCAAACAAAAATCAGGACAAGTCAGAGAAGAAATTTGTTGTTAAGTGGAATTGTTGAAACGTTTAACTGAAAATTCCAATTAAACAATTGCATAAAAGGATAAAATCTAAAGTCAAAAGTATAAAGTTTTAAAAGGTAATTACCTCTTCTTATACATAATTACACAATTAAACAAATAAACTCCTTCCTCCTTGATTCACTAATACTCAACCTTTTTGGATATACTTTCTGCTATAGCTTCAAATTCTTCATGACTTAATTTTTCTTTCTTGCCAAAAGTAGCATCTGCCATTGTATGAAGCGGAATCAGATGTACATGTACATGAGGTACTTCTAAACCGATAACAGACATACCAACTCTTTCACATGGAACTGCCTTTTCAATAGCTTTGGCAACTTTATAAGAAAATTGCATTAAAGCAGAATAAACTTTTTCGTCAAGGTCAAAAAATTTGTCCACTTCTTTTTTTGGAACTACCAAAGTATGTCCTTTCGAATTTGGATTTATATCCAGAAAAGCAAAAAACTCTTCATTTTCAGCGATCTTATAACTTGGGATTTCGCCTTTTATGATCTTTGTAAAAATAGTGCTCATAATGTGAGGGGATTTGTTGAAGTAAGGGTTTGACTATTCATCTTTATGTTTGTCAGTCAAGCCCTGACTTAGAAATTATTTATCTCGAAATGTCTAATATTTCAAACTTCATGATGCCACTTGGTACCTGAATTTCAGCAATATCGCCAACTTTTAACCCTAATAATCCTTTCCCAATAGGAGAGTTTACAGATAATTTACCTTTGGTTAAATCAGCTACAGCATCGGCAACCAGTGTATATTCAAATTCCATTTTATTGGCAATATTTTTTATTTTCACTTTAGATAAAGCCAAAACTTTTGATGTATCCAATTGCGATTCGTCAATAACTCTAGCTTTAGACAAAGTATCTTTCATTTGTGCAATCTTAAATTCCAACATAGATTGCTCTTCTTTTGCAGCGTGATACTCCGCATTTTCACTTAGATCCCCCTTGTCTCTGGCGTCGGCAATTTCCTTTGTAACTCTCGGGCGTTCTACATGTTCTAAATGATCTAATTCTTTTCGTAATTCTCTTAAGCCTTCTTCAGTATAATATGCTACTTCACTCATAGTAATTCATTTTAATAATAATCTAAATGCACTCAAAATACCTTATATTAACATTTAAAATTTCCCAATTCAAACTTTTAATGATTCAAATCATGAGAGGAGGGAGCATGTTAAAAAATAAAAAGTTGTAAAAATGGAATAATCTAAATTTCCTGAAAATATTTTTACCTCGAGTAAATAAAAAATCTCAGCTCCGAATGAGGAATGAGATTTATATAAACAAATATACAAATTTTTTAAAAACAAAAATTTGTAACTTGCGACAAATTTTGAAAAATGCAAAAGATATTTGTTTTTATAGCCTTATTTTTAGTTTTTTCCTGCTCAGATGATGATGATTACAGATATGATATTTTGCCTAATATTCCGGTGGATGAGACAATATTTTTAAATAATCCCGAATTTATAGATCTTCAGGTTCCGGGGGGATGGGCTTATGCAAATGGTGGTATTAGCGGTATTATTATTTATCGTTCAGGAGGAAGTACTTATCTTGCTTTCGAGAGATCAGCTCCGCACTTAAAACCACAATCCTGTTCGCAGATGAAAGTAGTGAATGGAATAAAAATGGTTTGCTCATGCGATGATAGTGAATTTCAGATAATTGACGGAGCACCTATGACAGACGGAGTTGATTATGCAGCAAGACAGTATAGAGTTGATCTGGTTGGAAATAATACTTTACGTATAACTAACTATTAAAATATTTAAAAAGTGAAAAATTACTTTTCATCCGACTTCAGATTAGGAGTACTTGGTGGAGGCCAACTTGGTAGGATGCTATTGACCGAAACACAAAAATTCGACATTTATACTGTAATCCTTGACGGAGCTAAAAACGCTCCTTGCGCTGAGATCTGTAACGAATTTCACCATGGCGATCTGATGGATTACCAAACCGTTTATGATTTTGGTAAAAAAGTAGATCTGCTAACCATTGAGATAGAGCATGTAAATATTGATGCTTTAATTGAGTTAGAAGAAGAAGGGTTGGTAATTTACCCGCAACCATCTGTTTTACAAGTGATTCAGCATAAAGGGAGACAAAAAGATTTTTTTGTTGAATACAACATCCCGACCTCAAATCATAAACGTTTTGCTTCAATAAGTGATATTAGAAATTCAGAAATAGAGTTTCCTTATGTCTGGAAATCAGCGCAATTCGGTTATGACGGTACAGGAGTGAAGATAATCAGGTCCAATTCTGATCTGGATGACTTACAGGATGTAGATTGTATTGTGGAAGACCTGATTCCCTTTAAAAATGAACTGGCTGTAATTGTTGCCAGGAATGAAAATGGAGAAACTAAAACCTATCCGGTGGTTGAAATGGAATTTCATCCAACTGCAAACCAGGTGGAATATGTGATCTGTCCGGCAAGAATTGATTCAGCTGTAGCCGAAAAAGCGCAAAAGGTAGCTTTACAAGTAGCCGCTGCTTTTCAGTTTGTAGGATTGCTGGCAGTGGAAATGTTCCAAACAGAAGATGATGAGATCTTAGTAAATGAAGTTGCTCCAAGGACCCATAATAGTGGTCATTACAGTATAGAAGCAAGTTATACGAGTCAGTTTGAACAACATATTCGGGCAATTTTAAATTTACCATTAGGAAATCCTGAGAGTAAAGTTGC
>JBDLIB010000242.1:0-2943 GCA_039715085.1 Bacteroidota bacterium
TCTTTTACGCGGTTTAATACTTCCGGGTAATAAGTTTTCCATTTTGTCCCGCCAAAACAACAGGCATCGTACTTGTTTACAACCTGTACCTGTTTTCTGCTATCGCCATAAGCCCCAAGTACATACAACTCAAGATAATTAGCTGTTTGTAAAAAATCCGGAATGCTTTGTTCCCAATCTCCGCTATCCTTATCTGAACCGGATCTTAAATACATAGGATAACTTCCTGCAACCGGAAAGCTCATTTTTACTCTCGAATCAATCGCTGCTGCTATAGTTGTAGTCCAGGCACCCCCCGAAATACCTGTCATTATTACATTATCGTAGCTGTATATCTTTTCAAGATAATTTATTGTTGTAATTACCGGTTCGATAAAATATTTAACGGAGTGGCCATTCTCCGGTTCTAAAAATTTGAAATATTCGTGTTGTGTTAAATGAATTTTGCCAAGATTAGGAATAGTTACAAAAGGCTTGTTATTCATACCCATTAAAGGCATAGCGAATGCTACAACAGAATATCCGTTATCAAGAAATTCCTTAATTACAGATTTACCATTAACAAAATCTCCTCTGTGCCCCTGATGATACAAAACCACTTTGTTGTTTTTGCTTTTAGGATTGAAATGGTAGATAACTGATTCCAGCCCATAATCCATTTCAACCGTTATTTTGTTTATGGTCTTTAATGATTTGATATCGTGATATTCCGGATCGCTATAATCCTTTTTAACATTGGACGGCAAGTTGTTTAATGACAATTCCTCATTTCCAAAAACAAACTTTATTAGATTTTTTTTGAGTTTAAGAGCATCATTCCCACTTCTAATTGATATTAGTTTATTAACATCAGTTTCTAAATACACCGGTGGGATTACAGGTTTTACTTCATACTTTTCTAAACCAAAAACAACACTGCATGTACCAACATTCTCATAAAATTCAATTTTAATATCATATAGTTCATCCTTGTTTAGCCGAACTACTTTTCCTCTATAGCTACCTGCTTCGTGACTTGTCCATGCATCAATAACCAGCTTGTTATTAAGAAACAGCTTGAATCCATTATCCGATTTCAGTCCAATCTCATATTCTCCACTGCCCGGAGCTTTTAGCTGCCCGCTCCATCGTGCCGAGAACCTGTCTTTGCTGACACCCTTTGCAGGAGAGCCGAATTCCCATTTAAAGTTTATCTGTTTGTCAACTCGTATAAGAACAGGTTTTCCCTCAAGGTTTTTATTGTTAAAATATTCTCCGGTTAAACCATCTTTACCTGAACTATAAAAAATGTTTTGATAATCGGGATTTTCATTTTTAATTTTGCCTGTAATTTCAATATCACTTATAAAGTCCTCCTCAATAACATTGTTAGTTTTAACATCAGGCATTTTTGTTGAGGAAGCACTAATGTTTTTACAATTTGTAAAAGATATAGCATCTCCATGTTTGGGAGTAATTTTTACTTTCTTGAATTCGATCCCGTTTACCCAATCGAATTTCATTCCTGTTTCTGCTTTAATTTTAACATTCTCAAGTGTAATATTCTCGACCGGACTTAATTTTGTTCCCATCATATTTAAAGCAACATCTGCACTGTTGCATGTTATATTTTTAAACTTAATATCGCGAAATATGGGATAGGCATTACCTTTTTCTGATGCCATGTATGCACCATAGTTAGTGTTAATAATAATTGCTTCGCTATTAATGTTTTCCATTTCTATATTCTCGTACAGGATATTTTCAACTACTCCACCACGGGACGAATTAGATTTTAGACGAATAACTTTGTCGGTTCCAATAAACCTGCAGTCATGTGCATAAATGTTTCGGACATCGCCTGACATATCACTGCCTATCACAATACCACCATGTGCTTTAAGTCCTTCAATATTGCGGATTACAACATTTTCAGTCGGGAGTCCTATGCGCCAGCCATCCTCGTTTATCCCCGACTTAAGCGCAACACAATCATCTCCTGAATTTATTCGACAATATTCAACCAGTGCATTTTTTGTTGAATTTATATTTATACCATCAGTGTTCTTCCCTCCATAGGTGTCTATTTTCAAGCCTCTGACAATTACATTTTCGCAATATGTTATGTCGAATGTCCAAAACGGACCCGGAGTGGCAATGGAGAAACCTTCAAAAAGCACGTTTTTACAATTAACAGGATTGATAAACTGTGGCCTGAGTCCGGCTATAGGTGTTCCATATTTACGCTGATTGCTTGGAATATCCTTAAGAACCTGATTCTCATAAACAAACTTGGCTGTATTTTCACCTCTTTTTTTCCAGTGCCACCAACTTTCTCCATGACCGTAGAGTTTACCCGGCCCTGTTATTGCAATATTCTCACATCCATTGGCATAGATAAGAGGGGAATAATTGTAAACTTCCAAACCTGCCCAGCGTGTTAATACAACCGGTAAATAATCATTCGGATCTTCACTGAAATGTAATTCTGCGCCCTCTTCAAAGTGCAGGTTAACATTACTTTTCAGGTGTATCGCCCCTGTGAACCATTTACCTGTAGGTATAATTACCATACCACCCCCTGCATTATAACAAGCATTTATAGCTTTCTTAATGGCTACCGTATTTTTTGTTTTGCCATCGTTTGTTGCACCATAATCAACAATATTGAATGTTTTATCGGGGAATACCGGCTTTATCAGCTGCGGCATATTAAAAGGTGCCGTAATTGGTTCAATTTCTGCCGGGTATTCAAGTGTCTTATTCCCCAATTCTTGTACCTGTGCCGATATTTTAGCACCTGAAAAAACAATAAAAATTATTACCAAATAATAGTACTTGATAAATGTACTTTTTCGAGTTAGCATCATGTTTATTGATTTTTGGAACGTTACATTTATTTTAAAGTGAACGCAGATCTTAACCTAATATCACGCGATGATGCCCCAATCATTGCTTCAAACT
>JBDLIB010000243.1:0-2910 GCA_039715085.1 Bacteroidota bacterium
ACTTTTACCAATATTCAGCCAAGATATATCAAGATCATAGCCAGATATTATGGCAAATTACCTGAATGGCATCATGCCGGTTCTAAGTATGAATCTATGGTATTTGCTGATGAAATAATTATTGAATAACTAAACACAACAATAAATATAGTGCATTTGGCAAGTAGTGCTTAATTTGAAGATGTTAGCAATAAATAAACATAGCTGTAAATTGAAAGTTTAGAGAGTTGAAATGCCAACCGCACCATATTCAAACCGTTAAGGCATATATCATAAACACAATAAAATGAATCTAAAAAACATTTTTACTGTTGCTATCTTGAGCGTATTTTCTTTTTCATGTAATAATATTTTATCAGAGAAAACTGTGAAAGGTCCCAATATAGTTTTCATAATGACAGATGATCATGCTTATCAGGCTATAAGCACATACAATTCTGGTTTGATCTCTACACCAAATATTGACAGAATTGCTGAAGAAGGAATAAGGTTTGACAGGGCATATGTTACCAATTCGATTTGTGCACCTAGCCGGGCCGTTATTTTAACAGGTAAATTCTCGCATCTGAATGGTGTTACCGGCAACTCCCAAACTTTTGATGGAAGTCAGCCTACATTTCCCAAAATCCTACAAGAAAACGGATATCAAACTGCGCTAGTTGGGAAATGGCACCTGAAAAGCCATCCGACAGGGTTCGATTATTGGAATGTATTACCGGGGCAGGGCGACTATTACAGTCCTGATTTCATTAAACAAGGAAAAGATACCGTTTATAGCGGCTATGTTACAGATGTAATCACTGACCTTTCTATTGAGTGGTTGGAAAACAGGGATGAAAACAAACCATTTTGTTTGATGGTTCAGCATAAAGCTCCGCATCGAAGTTGGATGCCGGATATTCAAAATTTAGATCTTTTCAATGACAGAGATTTTGAATTTCCCTCGAATTTCAATGATGACTTAGAAGGAAAAGAAGCATTGCAGGACGGCAGGGCATTGACTATTAAGGATGTATTACAAACCGATTTTGATTTTAAGATACCTTTCGATAGCTTGAATGGGGCAGGGAGAGAGTGGTTTTACAACGAGTATCAGGATAACTTGAATCGACTGTCTCCAGAAGGAAGAAAAAAATGGGATGATAGTTATCGAAAAGAGGCAATTGCTTATGATTCCTTAAAAAATGACCCGGAAAAATTAGTGAAGTGGAAATTCCAAAGGTATATGGAAGATTACCTCAGGTGTGTGATGTCGGTTGATGAGAGTATTGGAGAAATATCACAATGGCTTAAAAATAACGACATGGATCAAAACACAGTGATTATTTATACATCAGATCAGGGAATGTTTTTAGGCGAACATGGTTTTTTTGATAAAAGACTTATGTATGAGGAAACTTTTCGTACTCCTCTCATTATCAAATACCCGGAACATATCAAAAAAGGACTTGTCACTACAGAGTTAGTTCAAAATCTTGATATAGCGCCTACCATTCTGGACATAGCAGGTGCCAAGATTCCTGATGATATGCAAGGAGAACCACTTCGAACTATCTGGGAAGACGTAGATCCGAACTGGAGGGATGAAGTATATTACCATTATTATGAAAAGGGATTTCTGGTACCGCCTCATTATGGTGTCCGAACAGACAGATATAAATTAATTCACTTTTATGATCCCGTAGACACATGGGAATTCTATGATTTGGAAGTTGACCCTAATGAAATGAATAATTTATATTGGGATGCTTCATGCCAACAAACTATTGAAGAGTTGAAAAGCGAATTGATTGAATTAAAATTAAAATATAAACTTCCGGAAGAATGATTTTGGATTGTAGTCCGCTTCAACTTTTCTGTAACTTGACAGGCAAGCGCCACATAATCAGCTACTATCCTTATACTTGCCGTTGGAATTCATTCTGATCAACTTAAATTCCTCTGTTTGATAAGAGTTCTTCTACATCTCTATAGTTAAGACTAAATCTTAATTTGAAATTTAGCTACCTAGATGCGACAGAACTCTAATATTTAGATATATTTTTTATGAGATTTGATTATTTTATACATTCAGCTATTCATATTGTATTTTGGTCTAAAATATTTCTTCAGAACCTACAATATTTTGATATTTAAACATTCAAAAAAAAAAGATCATGAAATATATTCACAACATTAGAATAAAATTATTATTTCTGTTTATTATTATTCCGTTTGCAATATCTGCACAACATAAAACAGGTAATATTGTTGAATACTTTGGCAAGGAAAAAGTAGAAGAAATAACTGAAGGAGAAGTCGTTCATGTTTTTAAAAAGGGACTGGCATTAAAAATTCCAAATTTTACATTTAATTCCTCCTCTTTCCCTAAAGATCCTGTTTTTAGTAGATTTTTGATGAATAATAATTATACAGTTAATGCAGGGGAAGTTTTTGATATCAATTATTCAGGTGAAGAATTAAAGTGGAAAGAGATCTCTGTGGATACGACCAATACTTTTAATGATTCTGGTTTAAGATCGAGTTATGTTTATTTAACTTACAGATCCAATTCAGAAAAAAAACTTTTGTTTGAAGCCTCCGGACATTCTTTATTGTTGATCAATGGGTTGCCACATGAAGGAGATCACTATGATTTTGGTTATAATTTAATACCAGTTCACCTGAAAAAAGGAACTAATGTATTTATCTTAAAAGTGGGTAGATTCCCAAGAATAAGAGCCCGGTTACTAAAAACAAGTAATGATATTGAATTTACAAGCAGAGATTTGACCTTACCTGATCTTTTAGTAGAAGAGAATAAAAATTACAATGCCGCAATAAGGATCATCAATAATACTGATAATTGGATCAGAAATTATACTATTCAATCAGAGGTAAATGGTTCTATGATACAAAGTGAAGTTGCTG
>JBDLIB010000244.1:0-2847 GCA_039715085.1 Bacteroidota bacterium
CTTTAAACACATTATTTATTCTATGGTCTAAATTATCATCATTCAATACAGCGGCTAAAGACATCCCATGAATGTTTCCTGAAGGAGATGTAAAAGGTGAATGAATATCAGCATGGGCATCGATCCAAACAACACCCAATCTCTTTTCAGGATAAGCTGCTTTAATTCCACTTATACTTCCTATAGCAGAAGAATGATCTCCTGATAAAACAATTGGAAAATTATTATCTTTGAGACTATTCTTCACACTTTTGCTCAAGCGTGTACATACTTTTAAAACACATCCAATTCTCTTAGCAAAAGAATTATTTACTTTGTTATAAATAGTTTCATTTACTGTTGCTATATCTTCATAAGGATAGCAATTAAAATAATCGTCATCTTTATTAATTGCAGCTATCTCGATAGCATCAATTCCCATATCTGACCCCCGTGTTCCTGCCCCCAGATCAGATCTGTTTTTAATTAATTTAATTGTTCTCATCTTATTTAATAAATGGTTTTAATACATCTACTAAGTCTGGTTTTCCAATTACTTGCAGATCATAGGTAACACGTACAGATGGTTGCTTGATATCAATGATACGTCTTAAATCTATTGGCGTACCTATAATCACTACATCACATTCTGTTTTTGCAATTGTTTCTTCCAAATCTTTTACTTGCTGTTTACCATAACCCATTGCAGGTAAAAGTTTACCAATTTTAGGATATTTTTTAAATGTATCCGTAATTGTACCAACTGTATAAGGACGTGGGTCTACAATATCAGTTGCTCCAAATTTTTCAGCTGCTACAGTCCCGGCTCCATAGGTCATTTCTCCATGTGTAAGAGTTGGACCATCTTCCACTACTAAAGCTCTTTTTCCAAAAATTAAACCAGCATCTTCAACAGAAACGGGAGAAGCCGCATCAATTACTATAGCATTGGGATTTATTTCTCTTATATTATTACGTACCAGCTCAATATCTTCAGTGTTAGCCGTAACTATTTTATTAATTACAATAACATCAGCCATTAATAAATTGGTTTCACCCGGATAATACAATCTCTCATGACCTGCTCTATGCGGATCAACAACAACTATATTTAGATCTGGCTTGTAAAATGGCATATCATTATTTCCGCCATCCCATAAGATGATATCTGCTTCTTTTTCGGCTTCTCTTACAATAGCTTCATAATCCACACCCGAATATATAATAGTACCTGTTTCAATATGTGGTTCGTATTCTTCCATCTCCTCAATAGTACATTTGTGCTTTTTGAGGTCATCAATATGTGCATATCGTTGTACTTTTTGCTTGGCAAGGTCACCATAAGGCATTGGGTGACGAATGGCTGCAACTTTAAGGCCTGCATTTTTTAAGATTTCAGCTACACGACGTGTAGTTTGACTTTTACCACAACCTGTACGAACAGCACCGATAGCAATTACGGGTTTCGTTGATTTTATCATAGTAGGTTCTCCTCCTAAAATTTTAAAATGTGCCCCCCATGCAATAATTTTAGAAGCTTTATGCATCACTTCTTCATGATGGATATCTGAGTAAGAAAAAACCACCTCTTCGATATCATTTTCTATTATTAGTCTTTCTAATTCTGATTCATCATAAATTGGAATTCCATCCGGATAAAGTTCTCCGGCTAATACAGCCGGATACTTACGCCCTTCGATATCAGGTATTTGAGTAGCGGTAAAAGCTACAACATCATATTTTATATTATCTCTATATACTAAGTTGAAGTTATGGAAATCACGACCTGCTGCTCCCATTATTATTGTTTTTACTCTTGACATTCTTTTGGATATTTTAAATTAGTGAATATTTCTTTAGCAAGTAAATATACTCGGAGCAAGCCCACGATGTATTCAACGGAAAAAATATTTTTAGTTCCAAAGCAAAATTCAAGGAAATATGCCTGAGATCCCGCTTTTTCAGCGGGATTAGTTCAACTACATATTTTGAATGCTTTGTTACGCAACTTTTCAAAACAAAGTTTCACTAATAAAAACCAAATCTGTCTTGGTAATATAGCATTTTAGAAATATATCGATTCATACTATAGATTATTCAACCTGATGACTTTAAATATAGTATAACATTTTTACTTCTAGTGCCACAATCAATAAAAATTCACTATAGACTCAAAGTCATTCCCTTTTATTCCCTCAAATTTAAGCAAAAAAAATCGTGTTAAGTTATAAATACTTAACACGATTTTTAATTACTTCAAGATTCCCGTTTACACGGGAATGACATAGTCCTCAGGAAGATATCCGGATAGGTGTTTATCTTTTCCCCATCTCAACATAATCTCTAGATGCATAACCTGTATATAACTGACGTGGTCGTCCGATCGGTTCATGGTTCAATCTCATTTCTTTCCATTGCGCGATCCATCCCGGCAAACGGCCAACTGCAAACATTACAGTAAACATTTCAACTGGAATTCCTAATGCACGATAAATAATTCCTGAATAGAAATCAACATTAGGATACAATTTCCTTTCAGCAAAATATTCATCTTTTAAAGCTACTTCTTCCAAATGTTTTGCAATTGCCAGTATAGGATCTGTAGAACCTAATTCTTCAAATAACTCATCTGCAGATTTCTTGATGATTCTCGCTCTAGGATCAAAATTCTTATACACTCTGTGACCGAATCCCATTAAACGGAAAGGATCATTTTTATCTTTTGCTCTATTGATGAATTTTTCAACATCTCCACCATCTTTCTGAATTTCTTCAAGCATTTCTAATACAGCCTGATTTGCTCCGCCATGTAGCTTACCCCAAAGAGCAGAAACACCTGCAGATATAGATGCAAATAAACCTGCTTCA
>JBDLIB010000245.1:0-2842 GCA_039715085.1 Bacteroidota bacterium
TTCATTCTTTTAACTGTTTTTCTCCGTTTAAACTGGATGGAGAAAAATCACGTTGCAGCTATTCTAACTGATGGCCTCTCAAATATTGATGTTGAAATTACCAAAGAACAAGCAATTAAAATTGCCAAACAAATCAGGAACCCGATGTTTGGGTGGCACATAAAGATAGGATATGTGGTTACAGGACTTTTTGTTTTGAGAATTTTTTATAACTCGACTAAAAAGAATTTATATAATCCTAAAACTTCTACTGAAAAATTTCAGGTTTGGGTATACAGAGTTTTTTATATTTTTTTAGGATTTACTTTGATCACAGGCTTACTGATCAAATTCGGCCCAGATTCTCTTCACGACAAGGCAGAAGAAATACACAAACTAACTCTGTTTTATATAATTCCATTTTTAGTTTTACATTTTACAGGAATCCTATTGGCCGAGTTTGGAAATAAAAAAGGAATCGTTTCAAAAATGATTGGAGGCAAAAGATAGGTTTTTAGTTTTGAGTGTTGAGTTTTGAATTAGTTCATTTTCAAATTGATCAATTTTCAAATCAATTTCCTACTTCCAACCAACATCATATTTCATTCAAAAAATCAACCAACTTTTGAACAGCCAATCCTCTGTGAGAAATTTTACCTTTTTCTTCCAGATTCATTTCAGCAAATGTTTTATCAAATCCTTTAGGTTTAAATATAGGATCATAACCAAAACCCTTTTCACCAAATTTTTTATTAGTGATTTCCCCTTTACACATACCTTCAAATAAATGCTGTTTTCCTTTTAAGTTTAAGGCAATTACTGTTCTAAATTGAGCGTTTCTATCTGCTTTTCCATTCATTTCACGCAACATTTTTTGCACATTATCTTCATAAGTAACATTTTCACCAGCATATCTCGCAGCATAAACTCCGGGGGCTCCATTCAAGGCATCAACTTCTAAACCTGTATCATCTGCAAAACAATCATAACCATACTTTTTGGTGATATAATCAGCTTTAAGTTTTGCATTACCCTCAATAGTATCTTCGGTTTCTTCGATCTCTTCTGTGCAGTTTATATCAGTAAGAGTAAGTATTTCAATACTTTCAGGTAATAAAGCTTTAATCTCTTTTACTTTGTTTTTATTATTGGTAGCAAATACAAGTTTCATAATTAGAATTTTTTGCTAAAATAAGAATTAATCAAAAACATTGGTTTTAAAATTTGTAAGCATTATTTTTGTCGGGTGTCTAAATCGGATAGCCATGACTACTGAAAATATCAAAAAATATATTGAAAATTATCAAAGAGAGGATTTAAAGTTGTTCGTAACTTCCTCTTTTCAAACCCATAGTATTCCGCTTTTACACATTATAAGTGAGATAGACAGGTCAATTCCTGTGATGTTTATTAATACTGGATTTTTATTTCCGGAGACCTTAGAATTTAGAGATGAGATTGTTGATCAATTCGGACTTAATATGGTGAATGTTACCTCTTCAGTACCAAAAATCCACCAAAGAGACAGTTATGGAAATTTACTGTTCACCTCCGATCCTGATCGTTGTTGTGCCATCAATAAAACACAACCTATGGAAACCATTCTGGCAGAATATGATATTTGGATAAACGGAGTTCGAGCCGATCAAAATACCAATAGAAAAAATATGAAGATCGAACAAGATGGTGCTTTTAATTGTAAACGCTTCCACCCTATTCTGGATTGGAATAGTAAAATGATTTATGATTATGCTAAAAAATATAATTTACCTAAGCACCCTTTAGAAGAACAAGGCTATTTAAGCATCGGTTGTGAACCCTGCACCCGTAAGATGGACCTGACAAATGATAGAAGTGGACGCTGGTTTGGACTCAACAAAACCGAATGTGGTTTACATACAGACTTGGCCGGAAAATAGTTTTTCTGAGTTGAATTTTTAAGAAAAGTAATTTTTATCGATATTTTTGTTTAATTAATTGAATGGTTATTTCACAGAGATACACAAAGTAGCACAAAGCTAATCTCAAATTCCTCTGTAGATCTCTGTGTATTTTCCCAGTAAAACTCTGTGTGACAGCTAAAAGAATATAAATATTATCGGTAATTTCGATAATAAAACATCTAACTATATATGAACAAGAAAGAGAAAGTTGATTTTGTTATCAAAACTCTAAATGAGTTATACCCATCCCCCCCAATTCCTTTAAAACATTATGACCCATACACATTATTGATTGCAGTTTTGCTTTCAGCACAAAGTACAGATGCCAGGGTTAACATAATAACCCCTATCCTTTTTGACAGGGCAGATAATCCTTTTGCAATGGTAAAACTAACTGTCGAAGAAATTCGGGACATAATAAAACCTGTAGGTTTATCACCAATGAAATCTAAAGCTATACACGGATTATCTCAAATTTTGATCGATAAGCACAAAGGCGAAGTTCCACAAAATTTTAAGGACCTGGAAGCGTTGCCAGGTGTAGGGCACAAAACAGCATCAGTAGTGATGAGCCAGGCCTTTGGAGTACCGGCTTTTCCGGTAGACACCCATATTCACAGACTAATGTACAGATGGAATTTAAGCAATGGAAAAAATGTGGTTCAAACCGAAAAAGATGCAAAAAGACTATTCCCAAAAGAACTTTGGAACATTTTACACCTACAAATTATCTACTACGGCAGAGAATATTCTCCGGCAAGAGGATGGGATATTGAAAAGGATATCATCACTAGAACAGTGGGTAGGAAAAATCTTTTGAAAAAATAAAAAATTTCTTGAAATGAACTATCCTCGAGGCAGAGCCATAGAGGTATTTCGCTCATTTCATTTTGACCTAAAGGTGCAAAAATCGAAATTTA
>JBDLIB010000246.1:0-2541 GCA_039715085.1 Bacteroidota bacterium
AATTAAATCATTTCATCATTTGATCATTGTAGCATTAAATCATTATTTATAATCAGGAATATCTTGTAAAAACTCATATTTCATTTCCTCATGATTCATTTTGCAATAAAAATGCTGTAATCCGTTAGTGACTATCAGATATTTAGCTCTTAATTTTAAATTATATCGTGCGATCTGGTCAAAAGTATTTTGTGAGATCTTTATATTTGGTGCTTTACATTCAACAATAATATCCGGTTTACCTTTTTTATCAAAGATCAAAATATCTGTTCGCTTTTGCAGATCATTGATTGTTAATTGTTTCTCAACTGCAGTCAATGAGCTTGGATATTTTTTTTCCTCCAGTAAATAATGTATCCAATGCTGGCGTACCCATTCTTCAGGATTTAAAACCACATATTTTTTTCTGATAATATCAAAAATAAGATACTTATTTTCATTATTTTTGATTTTGAACGGATAAGTGGGAAGGTTTAATTTTTGCATATAAAAACTTTCGATTTTCAAAATTATAATTTAAAAGATAATATTTTCGCTAAAGCGGAATTAATTTTATAGATGAACCGAATTAAACAGATCGAAGAAGACATTTCTAAAGGGAAAATACACCCAATTTATTTTTTAATGGGTGAAGAATCTTTTTATATTGAT
Source organism: Bacteroidota bacterium (assembly GCA_039715085.1). Taxonomy (GTDB): domain Bacteria; phylum Bacteroidota; class Bacteroidia; order Flavobacteriales; family Flavobacteriaceae; genus Namhaeicola. Next base: position 652 of record JBDLIB010000246.1, read on the forward strand.
AAGATCACCGAAATCATCGAGAACAATATTTTGTCTGAAGAAGAGAGAGGCTTTAATCAATTAGTGCTTTACGGGAGAGATGTGGAGGTTGAGGAGATTATTGCAAATGCAAAGCGATTCCCTATGGGTGCAGAAAAACAGGTGATCATTGTAAAAGAAGCACAGGATCTTTCGCGAAATATTGAAAACCTATTGCCATATGCCGAAAATCCGCAACCTACTACAGTTTTGGTTTTCGCTTATAAATACAAGACACTTGATAAGCGGAAAAAAATATATAAGGCTATTGCTAAATCAGGTTTATTGTTTGAAAGTAAACGTTTGTATGAGAATCAAATAGGTGAGTGGATCAATAATATTTTAGCCGAGAAGAATTATAAAATTCAACCAAAGGCTACCCAGATGTTGATCGAATTTTTGGGTACAGATCTTTCTAAAATACATAACGAAATAAAAAAATTAATGTTGATTCTTCCAAGTGGCAGTACCATAAATGATATTCATATTGAAGAGAATATCGGAATCAGCAAGGATTTTAACAATTTTGAGCTACAAAAGGCAATTGGGGAAAAGAATATAGTGAAGGCAAATCAGATTATTAATTATTTTGCTCAAAATCCAAAAAGCAACCCATTGGTAATGACCATTTCTTTATTGAATGGATTTTTTACGAAACTATTAATGTATCACGGATTGAAAGATAAGGGTAAGATAAATGTGTCAAAAGTGCTGAAGATCAGTCCGTATTTTGTGAGAGAATATCAATTGACCGCAGGTAAATACCCTATGCGTAAAGTTTCACAGATAATAACACATTTGCGTGATGCCGATCTAAAAAGTAAAGGGGTAGGGGCATCTAATTTGCCTCAGGGAGACATTTTAAAAGAGTTGCTTTTTAAGATAATGCATTAAAGATGTTTAGGGTTACGGGTTTCGAGTTAAAACATTAACAACTCCAAACCTGTAAACCAAAACCCAAAACAGCCTAAGCTATATAATTCCTCTCACCAAAAATTTTACTTCCGACTCTTATCATATTGCTTCCGTTTTCAATGGCAATTTGATAATCTCCACTCATTCCCATAGATAAAGTTGAAAGTTGAAAGTTAAAAGTGGATGGTTTATCTTTATTTATTTTATCAAAAAATGTTTTGAGAGATTTGAATTCTTGTGTGACTTGCTCATTGTCGGAAGTAAAACTAGCCATTCCCATCAAGCCGACAACTTTGATATTCTCTAATTGCTGGAATTCTTCAGAATTTAGGATCTCTTCAATTTCATTAAAAGTTAATCCGAATTTGGTATCTTCACGTGCAATTCTTACTTGTAAAAGGCAGTTAATGATTCTGTCGTGTTTTTTAGCTTGTTTATCAATTTCCTTGAGAGTTTTAAAGCTGTCAACTCCGTGGATCAAACTAACAAAATGAGCCATGTACTTTACCTTGTTTCTCTGTAAGTGTCCAATCATATGCCACTCGATATCTTTTGGCAGGGCTTCGTATTTTTGAACCATTTCCTGGATTTTATTTTCACCAAAGATTTTGTGTCCGGTATCATAAGCTTCCTGAATATCTGCAATAGGCTTTGTTTTGGAAACAGCCACTAAAGTGATTTCTTTTGGAAGATATTTTTTAAACTCTGTAATATTTCGTTCTACAAGCATTATTAGTTATTTGTTAGTGGTTGTTTGTTGTTTGTAATTTTTTATTTGTTAATTATCTTATACAAATCACAAATATATATCAACAATTTTATTTCAATTCATAAATAGTCAACCCGCTCCTTAGCTTAGGTTCAATATAAGTACTTTTTGGCGGCATTGATAAATTTGCATCGGAGACCGATTTTAATTGCTCTATTGAAACCGGAAACATACCGAATCCGACTTTA
>JBDLIB010000247.1:0-2525 GCA_039715085.1 Bacteroidota bacterium
GCAATGGTAAATTATCCTAAATTAATTGAAAGGCCTATCGTTATAAATGGTAACAAGGCTGCCCTAGGAAGACCACCGGAAAACATTAAAGACATTTTATAAACCTCATAACTAACTGTTATTTAGTTTATTATGTAATTTTGTAATGATTTATATGGATGTTAAAATCTCCCTATAAACTACTATTTTATATTGTAAGCTTTTTTTTATATTAGTAAAATCATATTGCATCTAATGAAAAAGATTATTTCGATTCTATTCTTATTAATATCTATTTCATTTTTCGCTCAACAATCCTCCCCTCCTCACAATATCAAAGGGACTATTATTGATGCCGAAACGAAACTGCCTTTATCATTTGCAACCATCACTTTTCATTCTGAAAAAGAAAATAATTTTAGTGGAGGTGTTACCAATGACCATGGACAGTTTGATATAAATATCTCTACCGGAACTTATCGGATTTCTTTCGATTTCTTTTCATTCCAATCAAAGGTCATAGACTCCTTATTAATAAACAAAGACATAGATTTGGGTGAAATTTATTTAAGCTCGGATGTTGAAAACCTGGATGAAGTAGAAGTTAATGTTAGCGGTAAATTAATTGAACATAAATTTAACAAAAAAATATATTACGCATCGAAAGACATTGCGAATGTTGGAGGAAATGCCATAACGGTAATGGAAAATACCCCCTCTGTAAGAGTAGACCCTGAAGGCAAATTTTCTATAAGGGGGTCTACTGTCTTGGTTTTGGTAAATGGCAGGCCTTTTGGTGGCCAGAAAAACAATGCAGAGGTTTTGAGTTTAATTCCGTCAAATTCAATAGATCGAGTTGAGATTGTCACACAATCTGCAAAATACAATGCACAAGGAGGCGGTATCCTTAACATTATATTAAAGAAAGGAAAATTACAAGGATATAATGGTACTGTGGAAGTTCATGGCGGAGTTCCCGATAACGGTGGAGCATCCACTTTTATCAATTATAAATCTGATAAGATCAATGTTTTTTCTACTGCCAGTTTTAATCATCTCGACAAAATTAAAAATTCTGAAATCAACCAGACTTATTTTGATGAGGAAAGTAATCCAACAGGATTTTTAGAACAGAGCAGTATAGATAACCGACAAAGAAATAGTGCATTATTTAGTATTGGAAGTGATTTTTATCTAGACACAAAAAACACCATTACTACATCTATTTTGTATACTTTAACCAATAAGAATTTTGATTCTGACCTGAATTTCAACGACTTTAACGCTTTTTTTGATCCTGTTCAAATTACCAAAAGGGATGTTTGGGACAACACAGATGAACACAGGCTTGAAGCACTAGTAAATTATACCAAGACTTTTAAAACTGAAGATCAAAAACTTTCATTTGATGTTCAATATGACAGGTACCATTCTGATAATATTACTGATATAAAGAGTTTGGCTACTTTACAGTCATCAGATCTTTTACAACAACAATCTGTTAAATATCAGGAACTCGATAATTATTTAGCCCGGGCAGATTATCAATTCCCAATAAACGACACAGGATTATTAGAAACAGGGCTTAGTACTAATTTCAGAAAGTATTACAATGATTTTTCGGCTAAAATATTAGATGATTCTGAAAAACTATATATTCCCTTAGAAGGGTATAATAATGAAATAAACTATGATGAAAATGTTTATGCAGCCTACGTGAACTTTAGCAAGGAGTTGGAAAAATTTAACTTCTCCGTAGCATTACGTGCAGAAACTACCAAAACTGATATTAAAGAAGAAAGTTCTGATACAGAAGAAACAAATGATTATACTGATTTTTTCCCTTCTGCAAGTGTAGGCTACTCTTTTAAAGACGACTCAATGCTGTCATTTTTTTATAGCAGGTATATTGACAGACCCCAGGTTCATCAATTAAACCCGTTCGTCTCCTTTGCTAATGACCGATTGATCTCAACCGGTAATCCATATCTAAAACCTTTTTATTCAAATCGTTTTATATTAGAGTTTAATAAAGATCTTGGAAAATTTAATATCACCTCAGCTTTATTTTATACAGATGAAAAAGATCAAATTTCGAGTGTTTTAAGTAATTCCGGAGAACAAACAATTGATGGATTTGATATATTTATTAAAAAACCTATGAATAATGGTGATCTTGATCAATATGGCTTTGATCTTGAATTAACGTATCTACCGTCTAAGTTTCTAAGATTCAGAACATATCTAAGTCCTTACTATTTCGACCTTTCAAACACTCTTGACAATACGTATGATTATAGCGATTTTATGTTTTATGGTAATTTTATGGCTGAATTAAAGTTTCCTAAATCATTAAAATTACAATTAAGATACACATATCAATCTCCTAAGAAAACTGCATTAACAAACATAGATAGAATCCAATATATAAATGCTTCTTTAAGTAAACAATTATGGGATAATAAAGCTACTCTAACATTTAAGGCAAATGATCTTTTTGGTTTAAGAAAATATAGCTACTCCTCAAATGAAGCCAATACATTCAC
>JBDLIB010000248.1:0-2505 GCA_039715085.1 Bacteroidota bacterium
GGTTTATGCTTACTTCAAAATTTATACATTTAACCAAGTATAATGCAAGCCTGAAAGTTTATCACTTTTAAGCCCTGCACTACGCCTATTCAGAACGTTGGCAACAACTTAAAGGAATACAATAAAAATAATTACTTTTAGACTCAGAAATATTACGATATTAATTGTATGAAATTTAATTGTATAGAAATATCAATAAGAGATGAAGAATTAGGTTGTCAAATATCTTTTCATGAAAATAAGGATTTAGGGGAAAAAACCGAAAATATGACTTTCAATGAAAGAATGAATTCTATTGGAAAATATTTGCTGATTCAGCGCTCATATCCAGAGGAAGGATTGACAAAAGGTAATTACTACTATTAAACACATAAAGAAAATATTTTCGGAGATTTGGTTAATTATGAAATGATTCTATCAAAGAACTTTATTAAGCTAATTACTAAAGAAGGGGATATTGAAGTTACAATTGACCCGACAGATAAAGAATACAAAGATTTAAAGAAACTTCTTCCAAAACTGACAAATAGAAAAGGAACCCTAATTATCATGGAATAAAAAAAGCAGTTGCCAACAAAAAATATGGTGCATTTGGCAAATAGCACTAATAATGAAGAGTATAGAAATAAAGAAACAAAATGGTAAATTGAAACATTGGAGTTTTAAATTACCAAACGCACCATATTAAAACCGTTGTGGGTAATTTGACCAAATTACAATGAAAGAATCAAAAAGATTAAATTTCTTAAAATCTTATCTCAGATTATACGAGGTTGAGAAAATTGAATTGACCAATATATCGGAAAATTCAATAAGTGGAATTGCAATTTATGACGAGACTGATCCAGAAGAAAGGCAGGAATTTATATGGCATAAATCTGAAAACGAAGTTCCACCACCTGAATTGATTATTTTGATTGATAAAATCGTTGCAGAAAAATGGCATAACGGAGATAAAATTTCAGATCACATTGAGGAATTGGAGTTTGTGGAATTTGATAAAGTGACTAAAGAAAAAATATTGAATGAATTGTTTGATGTTGAAATAAGAATGGTCGATGACGGAGAAGAAACAGACACTTATTGGGTTCATTATTAGAGAAATAAACTACCCACAACAAAAGTTAAAATTTATAGCGGTTTTGGGCTTAATTTGGTGGTAAGTGAATACTTAAGAAATAATTAATTGCGGATAGTAATAGCCGTTTAAATCCGCTACAAAATTTTATCAAAACCGTTGTATTGCAATTGTTTCACTTCGGGGATTAAGCGGCACGAATCCTTAAGAATTTGGCGTTTAAAATGAAACTGTTTTTTGGGGAAAAAGGTTTTATCCTTTTTTACAAGTCTTTACGATTGGGAATCGTTGAAAGCTTGCTTTCAAAACGTTTACAACGTAAAAGACTTGACGATAAGGTAGTTAAAAAAAAGGACAAAGTCAAGTTACATTTCCCTCAAACAGAGTTTTTTTAGTTTTAAGGCCCCCAACTCTCTACGTATCATATCACAAGATATAATTCATAGTCGTTGGTTCATGCAAAAGATCCCGGAAGGTCGAACTGAACCAACTACGTTTTCTAATGTATGAAGAGAATAGAGATGAAAACTGCAAACAACATACAATACGCTTCATTGTGGTTTATAGCCTTAATCAAGGTATATTTAATTCTATAAGGTATTTTACTAACTAAAAAATACACCTATTTTTACCACAACGAAAGCGTATTTATACCGTTGTGGCAAATTAAGGGAACGAATAAATAATATTTTTTTGATGAATATAAAAACCTATCTTTTTTTTATTTTAATATTTTCTTTCAAGCCTATACATGCACAATATTTAGAACTGAAAAATTGTATTAATGAACAGATTAATAATATTTCTTATATTATTAATTATGAAATAGAAAATGAAATTGATGTTTTCGATTCAATTCAAAAATTAGAAAATTATCTAATTAATGAAAAAATACTAAAAGACAGAAATTTAGAATCTTATCAAAAATTGAATCAAAGAAAGACTGAAAATCTTGATATAAATAAAATTTTTAAAGACTTTCCATTCCTATTTGCATTGAATTATGAATCAGACTACTTATTTGGTAATTACAATGCTTGCTTCTATAATGTATCAAAGACCAAAATGAAATGGGCCAAACAGCTTTGGCCTGAAAAAAAAGTTTACGATAAAATTATTGCTGAAGGCCCAGTCAATTACAATATTGTTAATCAACTTTCAGAAACCATTAATTTTGACAATAATGTTTCAAGGTTTATGCTCTGTAATTTGGTTTATAATAAATGGGTTCAAGATTATAAAGATGAAATATGGCGGAATAAAAAAAGAGAAAAATAACTTGCCACAACAAAAAATATGGTGCATTTGGCGGAAAGCGCTAATTATGAACAGTATAGAAATAATGAAGTAAAGTGGTAAATTGAAACATAGGAGTTATAAATTACCAAACGCACCATATTAAAACCGTTGGCAATCATTAAAAAAAT
>JBDLIB010000249.1:0-2439 GCA_039715085.1 Bacteroidota bacterium
ATACAATATTGTTGTAATGGTTGGAGGAAGCGGATTATATGTGGATGCAGTTTTAAGAGGGTTGGATGATTTTCCTGACATCGAACCAGAGATCAGAGAAAACCTGAAAGAAGAATTACAAACTAACGGAATAGAATTCATACAACAGAGATTAAAAGAATTAGACCCTGTTTCATATAAAAATATCGACATTGATAATAAGCAAAGATTGATCAGGGCTCTGGAAATCTGTATCGGAACAGGTAAACCTTATTCTTCATTTTTAAAAAATAAATCAGCTGACAGAAATTTTACTCCGATTAAAATAGGTATAACTGCAGACAGGGAATTAGTTTATGACAGAATTAATCAACGTGTTGATATAATGATTAAAAACGGATTGATAGAAGAAGCTCAAGATCTATACAAACACAAAGAATTAAATGCACTGCAAACTGTGGGGTATCGTGAACTTTTCAGATATTTTGACGGTGAATTCACCAAAGACTTTGCAATTTCAGAGATTAAAAAAAATACACGTCGTTTTGCCAAACGACAGGGAACATGGTTTAGAAAAGATAAGGATATTAAATGGTTTGGTTATCAGGAAGATATCAAAAACATTATACGATATATTGATGGGTTTGATATTTAAACTATATTTTCTAAAGCTATAGGTTTCAAGCTATAAGCCATAGACTTTTTCAAATCTGCAATCTTCAATCAGCAATCCCTGATCTTTAATATTTTTTTGAGAATAATATTAATGAGTAATGATTAACGATTGTTGAACTTTTCAGAAAACAATAAATTAAAGAAATACCCATTTCTTCTCAATTCAAACTTCACATTTCCTCCTTATCTAACCGCAATGGGCGCAAAAAAAATTAAGCAAAAAATGTTTAAGGTAAAACTAAAAACCCTGAACAAACTTAATACTTCTCATACAACATCTTAAAGAACTCTTCCATTTCATATTTTCTGTATTTTGAATCTCCCATATAATGGTTATTCATAAAACTAAAGATCAGAACAGTTCCTTTTTTGGTTACCAAATAACCACTTAGATTATAGTTGTTAGATAAAGTACCTGATTTAGCAAATATATAAGGAGTGTAAGTTTTGTAATAATTTTTTAATGTTCCCGACTTCCCTCCTACAGGAAAATAACTCAAAAGTTTTTCTGTAGGTATTTCCTTATACATTTTCTTTAGCAGGTATACATAACTCTCAGGAGTAAATAAATTATATCTCGATAATCCGGAGCCATCAACCCAGCGAGGTTTTTGCGGAATTCCCTGCAAGTAATTATCTAAGGCATAAGAAATTCCGGCCTCTACACTATAAGTACTATCTGTCTTATTTCCAACCTGTAACATTAATTGTTCGGCAATAAAATTATCACTTACTTCTAACATCTCAGTATAAAGAGAATCGTATGCTACAGATTTAAATTCTTTAAAAATAACATCTTTTTTTGGTGGAATCACTACAACTTTCTTTTGTAAAGTATCTCCCAGAATATCAGCTACCAACTGGTTGGAAATTTTAAAAGGTATATTCCTGTCCTCAATTTCCTGATCCGGTTTTACATAGAATATATTTTCGGAAACGGCTCTCCTGAATGATGTATTCTCACAAACTTTAAAGTTCTTTCTAAAAAAGGAAGGCTTTACATTAATACTATCCTCTACTTTATTTAAGGTGATCACATTGCCATAAATCGGAAATAAACTTTTTTCAGGCATATAATAATATTGGTAATCATCCCATGCCCATCCCGGGCCGAAAGATCTTTCAGTAATATGCTCATCTATTAAATAAATATTCTTTTCGGTATTTTTTAAAAACTCTAAAGTTTTATTCCCTTCAAAACCGTATAAAAAAGAAGGGTCTGCAGTACCTTTAATAATTAATGAATCAGCTTTATGATAGTATTTCAAACCAGTAACCGAATCTTTAAAGGTACGGTATGCAGCATAAAAAGTAAATAATTTGGTATTCGAGGCTGGCGTAAAATATTTATCACCATTATAATTAACTATTTCTTTTCCGGTTTTGGTGTTATATACAACCAATCCCCTGAAATAGTTATTCTCCTTTGATTCATCAGTAAGATCTTTTTCAATTTTCCTGTTTACACCACATGAACTAAAAAACAGGATAGTGATCACGATAATAACTGTATAACTAAATTTATTCTTCAAAATATTCTTCTTTAAAACCTAATAAATATAATTTTTCCTGCGCTCTTGTAACCGCAGTATAAAGCCAGCGAAGATAAGAAATATTTTGTCCCTCCGGCAAATATGGTTGTTCAATAAATACATTTTTCCATTGCCCCCCTTGTGATTTATGACAGGTCATTGCATAAGCGAATTTTACCTGTAACGAATTAAAATACCTATTCTCTTTTATTGCAAGCATGATCTTATATTTTGAATTAAGATCAGTATAATC
>JBDLIB010000250.1:0-2382 GCA_039715085.1 Bacteroidota bacterium
TTTTTTCACCATAAATTCCTAAAGCAGAACTTGATAAAAGTATTGCCCAAAGTGTAAAATGATTATCGGGTGATATAAATGATTCCATATTATTTTTTATTTATAGTTTTATATCCTCTCAATTGAATTGTGCAATTTTATTCATCGTTTAAATTTTTATGTATAAATTTATCATTTGAAAAAATCTGTATTGTCTTAGCATTATCCATAACATCTTGTCTATAAAACAATGCCTGTCTTAATTTCTTTTCAGAAAATAGCTTTAACTGGTCTCCATTATTGGGTGAATCTTTTTGAGTTGAATTTCCATAGCTTAATAAAACATTAGCCTTAACTATATCTCCAAACTCTATTATACCAACCCAGGAGTCACCACCGTATATATAATTTATATCGTTTTCTCCTTTTTTTGACCATGTTGTTCTAAAAGTTCCAAAAACTCCATTAGCACCATTACCGGGTAAGTCAATATTATTATAATTTATTCTGTTCACATCACCCCATTCAACAGATAAACTGCCGTTTTTCTCTTTAATATTCGCAGCCACTTTTTCCAGTACTTTTACTGCATTCTTCGGCTCAATTAAACCATCAGGTGTACTCAAAGGGTTTTTTTCATCCCATTTTATTTTATACATATCCTGGAACCATGGTTTCATTTGTAAAGCCCATTCAGTAAATAGTAAAGTCCCCATACTATTGTTATCTGCCATGCGATCCCAGTTTTCAAGAACTGTTTTAGCTTCTTTTGCCAAATCATTTCCATAAAGATCAATTGCATTAAACAAATCATCCAAAATTCTGTCTGCCATTTCCATTCTTGTGGAAAGTTTGTAATCAACTAACTCATCATAAGTAATTGACTCATCTTCTAAAAGCATACGTATAGAGCGTTGTGGTCTGAATGGTAATTTTCTTGGCGAGAAATAAGCAGGAAAATCATCAGCATTTAATACAGGAGGATAAGTGTCGAACCAGGCAGGATCGTTTGCATTTTGCAAGAATCCGGTTTGCGGATTTTTAACTTTTGGAAGATCAGAGTAAGGGTGTACTGATGTCCAGATATCCTCTGATTTACCACCTTTTATAATATTAGACCAATAATTCCAATCTCCGGCTTTCCTTTCAGGAACAAGTCCGTTAAACAAGTGAAATATATTTCCATCTTTATCAGCATACATTACATTAAAAAATGGAATTTGAAGTGTTTTGAGGGCAGATTCAAACTCATCAAAATTATTAGCATTACTCATTTTCTTCCATTGTAAGAATACATCTGATCTGTCAAATCCCGGCATCCTTATAGCAAGAGCATTATTAGCCCCTTTTTTTAATATAGGTCCGTGTTCTGATTGTAAAATTTCAATTTCTTTATCTACAATTTCACCATCCTTATTTTTATATTTTATCGTTTTAAGAGTTTTCTTAAATTCTTTGTGTTTTCCATCTAGTAAATACCCATCTGCATCTAAGTCTAGCTCATAGATATCTGTATTGTCGATAGTATTATTAGTATGCGACCAACCAAGGTTTTCGTTAAAACCAATAACTATTCCAGGTATTCCAACTATTGTAGCACCATACACATTATTTGTAGGTGTATTCAGGTGCATTTCGGTAAACAAAAATTCACCAAACCATGGCAAATGTGGGTTTTGCACTAACATTGCATTGCCGCTTGCCGAACGTGAAGAACCAACGGCATAAGCATTTGATCCTATCTCATTCCAATTATCAACCGTGCCTAGTTCCTGACCACCAACAAACTTGGTGTAAATTACATATAAAGCATGTAGGTTAACATCATCGTATTGTATTGGCAATACTACTTTATTCTCCTCTGCAAAAGCATTTGGATTGGTCTGTGCATAAGCATTCATACCATTAACAAAGGACTGAATTAGTTCTTTTGTTTCGGGGTATTGCGTTTCTGCCCATTTTTTTGCTATCTCCGGAAAACCTAAGGTATGAAGCAAAATATCATCATCAAGTCGGTTTTCACCCCAGTATTCAGCACTTTTACCTCTTGACCTTCCGTATAGTTCGAGTATTAGATTACCATGATTGTGCATTTGTGCCCAACCTTCAGCAAAGAATGCAGAAGAATCGTTTTGGGCATAGATGTGGGGGACACCCCATTTGTCCCAAATAATTTCTGTTGCTTTTTCTTTTTCGCTTTTACAGGAAAATAAGCTTAATAAAATAGCTAAAAGGATAAAAATGGATGGATGTGCCCAAATGGATTTAAATTTCATAGTATATATCATTTTTTATATGTTTCATCTTACTTCCCGTATAGAAATTTTAATCCTTTTAGGATTGTGGAAGGAACTGCTGTCATATGGTCTTCACCAAGAATGATAACACTTTCTAACTGTAAAC
>JBDLIB010000251.1:0-2378 GCA_039715085.1 Bacteroidota bacterium
TGTAAATTAATTGGGCTGGCAACACCGACAGGTATTTCTTCTTCGTTAGAAACATGCGAGTATAAATAGTTTACACTATTATACCAAATGGATTTTTCAGAAAGTTTGATTGGCGCAACAAGGTTGGCCATAGCCCCATACTCTTTGGCTTTGCCCTTATAAATAGACTCATATGACTGAGGAGATCCATATCTCCCTGAAATGGTAAGTATATCAAGCATTTCTTGACCCGAAAGAGATGTACTTAGGAATATTCCTATTATAATCAAAATAAGACTTTTCATGGTAGCAAGATAATGAAAATGACAGATAAATTTTACTACTATGGCGCTTGAAATTAGCAGGTAAATTTATCAATTATAAAAACAACAAAAACTAACGTTATCCCGCAAATAACACTTATAAATGTGTATGTTTGTATGTATATAACGAGTTGTAACCAATTATAAGAAATATGAGATTTAAGAGTTTGAAAATGTTACTATTAACCGTTGTGCCAGTTCTAGTATTTGGACAAAATGAAAAGCTGGATACAATTAGAGTTTTCTATTTAGGAGGTCAGTCAAATATGGATGGTTATGGATATAATTCTGAATTGCCTGATAGTTTGAAATCTGAATTTAAGAATGTCTGGATATATCATGGAAATCCTTCAGCAGATGAAAAAGAGGACGGAGGAATAGGTGTTTGGGAGTCACTAAAACCTGGACATGGAAAAGGGTTTTCTTCAGATGGACAAAAGAACAAGCTTTCAGATCGATTTGGAATTGAATTGTCATTTATAAGAAAAATACAATCATATTACCCAAATGAAAAAATTGCAATAATCAAATATTCTAGAGGAGGTACATCTATTGATAGTACTGTTGCGCGACACTTTGGTTCATGGGAGCCTGATTTTGTGGGAAAAACCGGGATTAATCAATATGACCATTTTTTAAAAACAATAACTAATGCATTCGAAACTCATGATATTGATAAAAATGGAGAACTTGATAAGTTAATACCAAATGGGATTCTATGGATGCAAGGAGAAAGCGATGCCTTTAATGAACAAGTTGCACTTCGATACTATGATAATTTAAAACGCCTTATGGATTTAATTAGAGCTACTCTAAGAACAGATGATTTACCTATAGTTATAGGGAAGATATCCGATTCTTGGAATAATAAAGAAGGAAAAGTGTGGAAGTATGGAGAGTTAGTTCAATACGCTCAAGAGAAATATATAAGAACTGATAAAAATGCTGCTATTGTTCGATATACCAGATATTATAAATATTCAGACCCATGGCATTATGATAGTAATGGTTATATTGATTTAGGTGAAAAATTTGCTGAAGCAGTCTATCGATTGAATACAAAATAAACTGGTTACAACAACAAATATGGTGCATTTGGCGGAAAGCTTTAATATTGAAGAGTATGGAAATGAAGAAACAAAGTGGTAAATTGAAACATAGGAGTTTTAAATTACCAAACGCACCATATTAAAACCGTTAGCCATAATTCCCCACATCACAAACCGATTAATTTCTTAAGCTAACGGTTGAAATTTTTGGAGTATTTCTAAAACAAAAATTTACCGTTAGTCAGAATCATAATAAAACCCTACATTTGCATTATATTTAAATTTTTTAATCATGAGTAACGGAACTGTAAAATTTTTCAATAATTCTAAAGGATTTGGATTCATCACTCCAGAAGATGATGGCAAAGATGTATTTGTACATATTAATGGACTAATTGATGAAATCAATGAAGGGGACAAAGTAAGCTACGATGTAGAAGAAGGTCCAAAAGGATTGAATGCAATAAATGTCAAAGTAATTTAATAGATTACTTTTTAACTTATTTTTATTGTAAAAGCCTATCATAATTGATAGGTTTTTTTATGATAAATTGTCTCGTCCTGAAATATCGTTACACAAAAATCTATTTTATAACCTTCACCTCTATTTCTCCTCCGATTTCTTTTTCTAGCAGCACAACTTCGCCATGAATGATAAAATCATTCACTTTAAAAAAGTGATTGGCTATATATGGAGAATTATATGCGACAAACAATGTATATTCTTTATTTTTCAGCTGTAAAGTAACGGCTTCTGCATCTTTGTCAGTGAGTAGTTCATTTTTCCTATTATAAACGGGTATCTTTTTATAAGAGATATCTATTTCTTCAGGAAAATAAAGTAAGGATATTAGTGATGTAAAACCTGTATATTTTTTTGAAAATTCAGCTCTTTTACTTTCTGATTTTAAGTTATATTCTGGAGAATACCATGAATCACTTAATTTAATTTCGACGTTTTTAACAGGTTTAATATTTAAGTTTTGGTTTCTGTATGTTGTAGACAAACTATTATCTTTAATTTGAA
>JBDLIB010000252.1:0-2365 GCA_039715085.1 Bacteroidota bacterium
TATTCACCGCTTTTGCCGTTACATTCTGATAGATCGGACAAGTTGGTTCGTTAAATTTGGTATCTTCAATCGCTTTTGCCAATTCTTCACGAGCAGGTTCCATCAAAGGTGAGTGAAATGCTCCTCCAACAGGAAGAACCATAGCCATTCTTGCACCGGCTTCTTTTAGAATTTCACAGGCATGATCTATAGCTTTTATCTCACCTGAAATTACCAATTGTCCCGGACAATTATAATTTGCAGCAATAACAGTTCCTCCAACCTGGTTACAAACTTCTTCTACAATTTTATCTTCCAAACCTATAATTGCTGCCATGGTAGAAGGTTCTATCTCACAGGCTTTTTGCATCGCCAAAGCACGTTGGGAAACCAATTTGAGGGCAGATTTAAAATCCAAGGCACCGTTTGCTACTAATGCTGAGAATTCTCCTAAAGAATGACCTGCAACCATATCGGGTTTAAAATCATCGCCTAATGTTTTTGCTAAAATTACAGAGTGTAAAAATATAGCAGGTTGGGTAACTTTAGTTTGCTTTAGATCTTCGGCAGTTCCTTCAAACATGATTTTGGTAATAGAAAAACCTAAAATTTCATTTGCTTTATTAAAATATTCTTGGGCTAATTCAGAACTTTCAAAAAGATCCTTTCCCATTCCCGGAAATTGTGCCCCCTGGCCGGGGAAAATATATGCGTGCATAATTTATCGTGTTTTTGTTTAATTAATTGATTTGATTAATCGAATACAAAAATAGGGAATTAATGTCGAATGTCTAAAGTCTTAAAGTTGAATGTCAGAGCAAACGTGTCTTAAAAATTAATTCTTCAAACATTGAATTTTATATTTTTGTTTAAAACTACTTAAACAACAGATATTCAGAATGATAAATTAAGTATTTCTCAAAGAAGAATTATTCTAACTCTTTCAGGTCTACGACTCTGAAAGGTCATGATATATCATTATTTAACCTTCGAGAGTTAACATACCTCGAAGAGTTAAAACATTAAATTTTCTATTTTAGTAATACTAACTATGTAAGTAAAAAACAAAAGACCAGACTTTGACATTATTCTTATTCTGCTCTTTTGGAGTTATCGAGTGGGAACTTTTTTGGAATATTGCTTTTAATTGCTTTATTAGACACGCCAATTCTTTACTTTTTTTTGTTTCTGTTTAGAAAACAGTTTGGATTGGAAATTGTAGAAGATATTTCTTTCGTTAAATAACTCATGAAGCCAGCGGGTGACTATTCTCAAAAAGGATATAGTTACCCGCTGACTAAACAATATCAAATCTTCAGTATTTAATCTTGAATCTCCAATTTAACCACATACCCTTCCCAGTTCCGTACATTAAACACGGTACTGTCTTCAAAGATCAAATATTGACCTTTGATTCCTTTTAGTTTACCTGAGTAAGTTTGAGTCTTATCCAAATTCAGACTTTTTATTTTTTGAGGGTATTGAAGAACGGGGAATTCAATTTCGGTTTCTTTATTATTTTCTAAAAAGTATTGTCTTGCTTCTTCGGGGATATATTGTGATAGTTTTTCTCTTGCTTCTTTTAAGTCAACATCGATCACAGCATTGGTCAACATTTTTCTCCAGTTTGTTTTATCGGAAACATGCTGTTTTAAAGCAACTTCGGTTATTCCGGCGAGATAACGGTTTGGGACTTCCACAATCTCAATGGCTTCATGAGCTCCCTGATCTATCCATCGGGTTGGAACCTGTTCTTTTCTGGTAACCCCAACCTTTACATTGCTCGAATTAGCCAGGTATACTATATGCGGTTTTAACTGAGCCTGTTTTTCAAATTCCAGATCCCGGTCTTCAATACCTAAATGTGCAGTACTCAATTCGGGTTTCATGATCCAGTCACCTGTCTGTGGCATTTTATAAAAACAATCGTAGCAAAATCCTTGTCTGAATATTTTTTTGTTCTCTCCACAACTCAAACACTGGTATTCTTTAAAAGAAATTTCAATTGTCTTTTCCAGCAATTGATTCATATTCAAAAAATCCCCTTCCATATCCAAATAATATTGAACCGGAGACGCATTTTCTGTTGCCATTTTTTTTAAAACACCTGTGTATTGCATAAGTTGTTTTTTTGTCACGCAGATTGCGCAGATAAGTTAGCAATTAGCTATTAAATTTTAAGTGCTTAGTGTTGAGTTTTAAGTCTTTTTTGTGTTTAAAGTCTAATAATTCTTAAAAAACTTCAAATCAATTCATTTTCAAATTTTCAAATTAGTATAACAACTAACCGCAAAGGACGCAAAGTTTTTCGCAATGTACGCTAAGAAAATAATTTATACTTTCTTCTCCTTACTACTTTGACATTAGACATTCGACTTTTCAACTT
>JBDLIB010000253.1:0-2315 GCA_039715085.1 Bacteroidota bacterium
ATTAACAATTTCCACATGGCAACGTACTTCGGTCTTTCTAAATTTTCAATACCAGCGCTTTTTATTCTTTTTGGAAGCCGTGGATTTTCTTCCTTTCTTGTGTTTACTCCCTTTCTTTTTATGCACTTCGGGTTTTGCTTTTGGATCTAAAGGATAAGGATGATCTTCTTCAACTGGAATTTCTGAATTGATCAATTTTTGAATTGCTGTTATATAACTTTTTTCATCTGCAGAACAGAATGAATACGCTTTTCCAACTTCTCCTGCCCTACCGGTTCTTCCAATTCTGTGTACATAGGTTTCGGGTATATTCGGGATATCAAAATTGATCACAGCGTCTAAATTACTGATATCAATTCCGCGCGAAGCGACATCTGTGGCAATTAATATATTTGCTTCTTTATTTTTGAATTTTTGTAATGCTTCTTCCCTGGCAATTTGTGTTTTATCACCATGAATACTTACCGTATAATAATTATTTTTCAGCAGCGTTTTTTCCAATTTATCCACACCGAATTTTGTTCGTCTGAAAATCAGAATAGTCCCTTTAATTTCATTGCGTAAAAGATGCAAACACAATTCGATCTTTTTTGGTTTTGGCACATAATATAAAACCTGATCTACTCCTTTTGCAGCCGAAGATGTTGGAGAAACCTCCACTTTTACAGGGTCATTTAAACTGGATTCTGCCAATTGCTGTATTTTAATGGGCATGGTTGCCGACAATAATAGTATCTGTTTATCAAGCGGACAAAGCCGCTCTATTTTTTTGATATCGTCGATAAACCCCATATCCAACATCATATCGGCTTCATCCAAAACCAGGGTTTCGATATAATCTAAATTAACTACATCCTGCTTGTGCAGATCAAGTAATCTACCCGGTGTAGCGATTAAAATATCTATACCTTTTTTTAATATATCTTTTTGAGGTTCAATAGAAGCCCCGCCATAAATAACCGTAGTTCTTAAATTAGAATATTTCCCATAAGTTTTAAAATTCTCGTTGATCTGTAATGCCAGTTCACGAGTTGGACAAACCACCAAAGCCCTGATTTTTTTTCCCTTTTTTGGCGCATCCTGTTTATCAAATAATTGCTGTAGAATTGGCAATGCATAAGCTGCAGTTTTACCTGTCCCGGTTTGGGCAGAAACAATTACATCTCTTCTATCTAATACAAGGGGAATTGTCTTCTCCTGAACCCGGGTTGGATTTTGGTAATTACTTTCGGCTATAGCTTTTAAAATAGGCTTGTTTAATTTTAGTTCGGAAAATTGCATAAGGTTTATTTAGAAAAATGTTTTGCAAAGATATGGAGAAATTGAACATCTATTTTTAAAAATTTCTCTACATTAGCTTTAAATAATTCATTTTCAATTAATAAAACCATGAAAAGCATTTTATCTGTTCTTATTGTAATAGCAATTATATCGTGTAGTCCAAAAATTTTTAATGAAAAATGGACTCAAAAACAAGCTCCTGATCATTTTAAAGCCCGCTTTGAAACTACCCAGGGTAATTTTGACATTGTATCAAAACGTGAATGGTCTCCAAAAGGAGTTGACAGATTGTATCAATTGATCAAAAGTGATTTTTATACCGATATTGGAATTTTCAGGGTTATCCCCGAATTTGTGGTTCAGTTTGGAATAAACAATGATTCCATTTTAAATAGTTCCTGGAAAAAATATAAGGTACATGATGAACCTGTTTTACAAAATAATGATTCAATGGCAATATCATTTGCAAGAAGCGGTAAAGATTCACGAACAACGCAGATCTTTATCAACCTGAAAGACAACCATCGACTTGACACAATAGGTTATAATGATGTTGTAGGATTTCCTGTAATTGCTAAAATTACACAGGGCATGGAAACCGTACATAAATTCTACATTACCGAAGACAATGTACCTGATCAGGATTCTATCCAAAAATATGGTAATGCCTATCTAAAACGTAATTACCCGAAATTGGATTATATCAAAAGGGCTTATATTATTAAATAAAGGAGTAAGAAGAAAAGGAGTAAGAATCAGAAAAACACATTAAAAAAAACCGCCGGGAAAAATTTCCCAGCGGCATTCCTTTTAATTAATATTAACCAATATAATAAATTCTACTTCTGTTAGAATGACAACAATTAAAAGGAACCAATTTTATTCTTAATAAAAATTTCTTGAAACCAACTATCTCCGAGGCAGAGCCATAGGAGTATTTCGCTGGTTTCATTTTGACCTAAAGGTGCAAAAATCGAAATTTATTTATTTGCACCTCACCCAAAACTGTTTTTACAGTTTTGACCTCTCCTCAA
>JBDLIB010000254.1:0-2156 GCA_039715085.1 Bacteroidota bacterium
AGTACATTTTTCTTCAATTGGAGCACTGCGGTCGCATTCTATTGAACAAAGTGTGATCAATACATTTCTTGCCGGTTTTGTTTTAGAAGGTGTTCGCGTGTATTGATAGGCTAGTGTTGATATTGTTTTATCTGGAAATGCTGTGGCTATTTTATTAACAAATCTTATCATTGTTCCAGAAGGACTTCCTTCTTCCTCATCAATTTTACTACATTCATCACAAACGCAATATTGTTGGTTATCATCCTGGCTTACAGAAATTACTTTAGAATTTGGATACTGTTTAAAAAGTGATCGTACTGAATCCTTAACAATTTCCAAGACCTCTTTATTTGTTAAGCATAACTGTGTAGGAATTCGTTTACCTCCCCTTAAAGCAAAATACTCTGGATGATTTTTATAAAACTTCTCTTCCGGAATAAATTTATGAAAAGTATGTACTCTTGCACTTGGTACATAATGTGGGAAGGCCAGCTTGGTAACTTTTAATTTTTCTGCAAAATCAGGATTTTTATAAAATAAGCGAGAACTTACTGTTCTTGTAGTAATATCAGGGATATAACTAAATGCCATTGATCTTTCTAAAATTATTGATTTTAATTCAGGAATATCTTCTACTTCAGGCGCATACCATTTACAATTCAAATAAGTTTCCAAGAATTGATATACTGCATTTTTTGTAGCAATATTAGAACCTCCACCAATAAAAATATTATCTCCTTCTGCTCTTATTACAATTTCATGTTCATTTACATCCAGTTTTTTAATAAATATCTTTTTCTTTTTCTCATTTTGTTCCTTTTCATCAACAATTGGAATATTTACTTCTGAAATTTTTTTTAAATAATGTTGAAATTCAGCAGCAGCATGTTGTTCATCTTTGCTTGTATTTTCACTTGTAACAATTTCATATTCTGATACACCATTATGAACAATTACAATATTCTTATCGCTACAAGAATAAAAATTAGTAATAATTAATACACCCACTATAAGGTGCCAAACTAATGTAAATTTTCTTCTGTTTATAACAAAATATTTCATCCTGACTAATTAAAATTGACACTTATTAGTGAATTGTTAATTATCTTTCTTTAATCTTATTTTTTTTAATTCTCCCTCCAATTCTTTTACCTTCTCAGGAAAGCTAATGGCAATATTATTTTGTTGGCCAATATCATCTTTAATGTTATATAATTGATAAATACTGTCTTTTCCGGTTTCGATATTTACAAATTTATTGGTCATTTTAGGTCCTTTGTGAGGTGGAATTAATATCCAATCTCCTTGACGGAAAGCTGTAATATTATTATTACCCAACACTAAATTCGCTCTTCCTTTTTTTGATTTACCTAAAAAAGCATTTAATATATTTTCACTATCCATTGTTTTATTCTCTTGTTTTGTAAGAGCTGCAAAAGATGCTGTAAAATCTATTTGACAAACCAAAGCTTCAGAAACACCAGGCTCAATTGTACCTTTCCATTGCACCATAAAAGGAACATGTGTTCCTGCATCAAACAAACTGTATTTACCACCTCTTAACTTTCCACTTGGTTTATGATTCCCGATTTTCACAACGGCATCATCCTGATAGCCATCATCAAGAACAGGTCCGTTATCACTTGTAAATATGATAATTGTATTTTCAGTAAGTTCTAAATTTTCTAAATGATCTAGCAATTGTCCAACATCCCAATCTGCTTCCAAAATAACATCACCTCTTGGTCCTAAACCAGATTTTCCTGCAAATCTGGGATGAGGTACTCTTGGCACGTGTGGTTGATGTAACGAGTAGAATAGAAAGAAAGGGGTTTCTTTATGATCTGTAATAAATTTTTTAGCCTCCATTAAGAAATCATCAGCCATATTTTCATCGATAAACAAAGATGATTTTCCACCTCTCATAAATCCAATTCTTGAAATACCGTTATGAATACTCATATCATGCCCATGACTTGGATACAATTTCAGCATTTCAGGATTATCTTTTCCAGTTGGCTCTCCCTCAAAATTATCTTTATAATTAACCTCAATAGGGTCCTCTGGAACCAGATTGACAATATGATGATTTTTAACATATACAGAAGGCACCCTATCATTAGTAGATGCCATAACAAAGGAATAATCAAATCCTATTTCAAGCGGACCGGGAG
>JBDLIB010000255.1:0-2114 GCA_039715085.1 Bacteroidota bacterium
CTTCTAAATTACTACATCCAATACATAATAAATACTTAATTTATACGTTATTATATTATTCTTAAAAAATTGCTCCTCCCCTATTTTGTTTTAACTAAAATTAATTGCTATGAAAAAAATTGCATACTTGTTAGGTATTGTCTTTCTGTTTTTCACATTCTATTCGTGTGGTGAACAACTAGAAATTGACCCACCTGAATCAATCAATTCAAAAGATGGAATTAACATTACAGAAACTCCAAGTTCTTCATCTAAAAATGAAGGTGAAATTACTTATTGCGGAAAGGAACCTCCAAAAGAATATACTCTTTGGGCTGGTCAACATATCAATGCAGGGACGGTAAAAGTTTGGAATGATAAAGATTTCCTATACATTGCTGTCAAATCTACATTTGGATTTAAGGATGACGTTGAATATCTAAAAATTAACGTTGTAACAGCACTTCCTGATAAAAGACCTTCTGCAGGCCAATTTCCATACAAAACAAAAGAAACAAATGATGGAACGGAAGTAACTTATTCAATCCCATTAAGCGATTTATTTACTGAGGAAGAATGCTTATCTCATGATTTTTATATTCTGGTTCATGTTGATGTTAGAGTCGATAATGGCGAAGAAACTGCCTGGGGTGGATCCGATAAGGGGAGAGGTAATTCATGGTGGTATTATATTGATTATGCTACCCAATGCTGTGGTGATATTAAAGGAGATGATTCTGATGATTCATCTGATGAAAACTCTGAAGACAATTCTGATGACGGCTCTGATGATAGCTCTGATGATAACACTGATGATGGCTCTAATAATAACACTGATGATGGTACTGATGATAATTCCGACAGCACTGATGACAGCTCAGATGACAGTTCTGAAAGTGATTCGGGAAGTGATACAGGAAGTGGTTCTGACGACAATCCAAGCGACACACCGGAAGACAGTTTAGTATGTTTGGATGCTTTCGCATACTTTAATTCTGATAATTCAACCTGCTTCATAGATGGGGAATTCTCACAATGCGGTTGGACTAACAATCTTACATACAGCATGATAGATAATAATAGTTTGTATATGAGTTATGAACATCAATTCCCGTTATATATAAATACTGATCAATGTAATGTATCGTCTGGTATTCAAATCGGATATGTAGATCTGTACATCAGCGGTGGTGACGGAAGGTTCTATGCCGATGTAGAATATGTGATTACAAATAGTAATTATAAATTGGATGAGGCAAATTTATATATCGGGGCAGATAAGTATCCTAAAAATATGAGTGGGTTCGACTCTGTATCAACTTTAAATTACACCTATTGGGGAAACAGTATCGATGCATCACAATACCTTTTTGAAGGGAAAGACTGGCCGTCAAATGCATATTTTATAGCACATGCAAAAGTATGTCCGATAGAATAAGGCTCAACAAATAACAGATATTTGAATTAATATGAATAATGAGAATCGCCTAAAATTAACTTTTAGGCGATTTTTTTATGTGAAGATACTTGTCAATCCATAAATAGTGTTGACCGGTTTTTATTAATTTCATTATCAGAAATAGTTAAACTTTATCAACTTCTGATTGATTTTTAAACCAATTATTTTCAAAATTACAAATCAAATTTAACCTCAATGCCCGCAAAGTTTTCGCAAAGTACGCAAGGAAAATAAGTATTAGTTTATAAGCCTTAGACTCCTTTTAACAAGATTGTTATTGGAATTCAAACTTTTTACTTTTATACATTCCAACTTTAAACATCAATCAGCTCATAACTCAACGCTCTTTCCTATTGAATTTTGAACAAGGATTTACAATTTTCGATTTTTGAATTAATTCACCACATTAACCGGATTTCCCTTTAAAAACTCTTCCAGATTATTTACAGCAATATTCATTAACCTCTCTCTTGCCTCCTTTGGTGCCCAGGCAATATGTGGCGTGATAATACAATTTTTCGCTTCTAATAACGGATTGTCTTTTTTAATTGGTTCTTCAGAAACCACATCAATACCAGCACCACCCACTTTTCCTGAGTTTAAAGCATTTTTAAGATCTTCTTCCACAATTAACGGCCCTCTTGAAGTATTGATGATCATCACCCCATCTTTCATT
>JBDLIB010000256.1:0-2101 GCA_039715085.1 Bacteroidota bacterium
ATCGTATGGGCTCATCTCTAATTTTACCTTATCACCGGGTAAAAGCTTGATGTAATGCATTCTCATCTTACCTGAAATGTGAGCTGTTACGACATGTCCGTTTTCCAATTCTACACGAAACATTGCATTTGATAATGCTTCTGTTATTGTTCCATCTTGTTCTATTGCCGGTTGTTTAGCCATACTATTTGTTTTTTATTTAGCTCTACGTCCTGTACTTGTTTTCATCAATCCATCGTAATGGTGATTTAACAAGTAAGCATTAATCTGTTGTATCGTATCTATTGCCACACCCACCATAATGATCAGTGATGTTCCTCCGTAAAATAATGCCCAATTTTGTTGTACTCCAAATTGTGCAACAAAAGCTGGAAATACAGAAAGTAAGGCTAAGAATAATGAACCCGGAAAAGTGATACGTGATAAAACTGTATCTAACAAGTCTGCTGTTGCATGACCTGGTTTTACACCCGGTATAAACCCATTACCTCTTTTTAGATCATCTGCCATTTTGTTTGTCGGTATTGTAATGGCTGTATAAAAATAACTGAATATTATAATCAATACGGCAAATAAAACATTATACCACAAACCAAACATATTTTGAAATTCAATTCCAACAGTTTTGACTATATCATTATTTGATTGTGCTAAAAGAGCCGGTGCAAACATCAATGCTTGTGCAAAGATAATAGGCATAACTCCCGCAGAGTTTAGTCGTAATGGAATATAATCTCTTGCACTACCAATAGATTTGATTTTACCAGCTACTGAGCGTTGTGCATATTGCACAGTTACTCTTCTTACAGCAGTCACCAAATAAACGGATGCTAATATTACTAAGAACCAAACTACGATTTCTAATAAAATCATTATCAAGGCACCTTGTCCTGCGGATAATTTAGAAGTAACTTCGTTCATAAATGACCCGGGGAAACGTGCTATAATTCCAATCATAATCAATAAAGAGATACCGTTACCGATACCTTTATCAGTTATTTTCTCTCCTAGCCACATGGCAAAGACCGAACCTGTCATCAATAATACCATGGATGAAACAAAGAACATTCCACCGTGCCCCATCAAGAAAGCACTTTCTGGAATACCAATTCTTCCCATGTTTGTGATGTAAGCAGGACCTTGTACAAGTGTGATTAAGATTGTTAACCAACGTGTAATCTGAGTTTTCTTATTTCGACCACTTTCACCATCTTTATCTAATTTTTGGAGGTAAGGAACAGCAATACCCATCAACTGTACAACAATTGATGCAGATATATAGGGCATAACCCCTAACGCCATCACAGATGCACTTGAGAATGCACCACCGGTAAAGGCATTTATAATTCCTAATAAACCTCCTTGCACATTAGAATCTACTCCTAATTGTGTTGTATCAATACCAGGTAAAGAAACTTGCGCCATAAAGCGGTAGACCGCCATAAAGCCTAGCGTAAGAATAAGCTTATTTCTAAGCTCTTCAATCTTCCAAATGTCTTGTATGGTTTTTATTAATTTCTTCATTGGTAATTACTTATTATAATTCAATTGCTTTTCCTCCTGCTTTCTCTATTGCCTCTTTGGCACTCGCTGTAAATTTATGAGCTGTAACCTCTAATTTAGCTTTTAGTTCTCCTCTTCCTAAGATTTTAACTAATTCATTTTTACGAGCTAATCGATTGGCAAAAATAATATCGAGATCAACTTTATCTTTAATTTTACCTGCATCTACAAAAGATTGTAATGTGTCAAGATTAATTCCTTGATATTCTTTGCGATTAATATTGGTAAAACCAAATTTAGGCACACGTCTCTGTAGTGGCATTTGACCACCTTCAAATCCGATTTTTCTTGAATAACCAGAACGAGATTTTGCTCCTTTATGACCTCTAGTGGCTGTTCCACCTTTTCCTGAACCTTGTCCTCTACCTACTCTTTTACTTAAATGAGTAGATCCTTTTGCCGGTTTTAAATTATGTAATTCCATTACTTTAATGTCTTATTATTTTGTTGTTACAGAAACTAGGTGTTTTACCTTATTAATCATTCCCAAAATAGTAGGTGTATCTTCATGTTCAACCACCTGATTCATTTTTCGTAA
>JBDLIB010000257.1:0-2087 GCA_039715085.1 Bacteroidota bacterium
TGCCTTATCGCAACCTACTTTTTCTAGGGAAGACCTGATTGCTTCGGCAGTTTTTATCATATCCCCTTTTGCATTTGGATCTGCACTGACAGAAGGAATTCTAATCAATTCGAAAAGTTCTTCGATAAATCTTTCCTTGTTTTCTTGTACGTAGGTTTTGACTGTTTTCATGGATGATTTTTTTTAAAAAAACAAAGATAAACAAAAGAAAATTATAAATTTATACACTAAAGGAAGAGTGAACTTATAATTTAAAATAAGAAAAACCAAACATATGAATTCAAGAAGAAACTTTATTAAAAAAACAGCTATTATTGGAGCAGGAATAGCCATGGCCCCGGGTTTTACATTTGGCAAAAACAAATCTTCAGAAAAGTTAAAAATTGGAATGATAGGAGTTGGATTAAGAGGTACAAATCATCTAAATAATCTTTTATTAAGAGACGATGTTGTGATAACCGCTATTTGTGATATCGATCCTGTAAGAATTTCAATATCATTAGATATGATAGAAAAAGCAGGGCAGAAGAAACCGGAAGTATATGATAAAAATGAAGTTGATTATAAAAATCTTTTAAATTGTAAAGAGGTTGATGCTGTTATAATATCAACACCGTGGTTATGGCATACTCGTATGGCAAAAGACGCAATGCAGGCAGGAAAATACACCGGAGTAGAAGTATCAGCCGCAAATACCATGGAAGAATGCTGGGACCTGGTTAATACACATGAACAAACCGGAACTCATTTGATGATCCTGGAAAATGTGAATTATCGAAGAGATGTCATGGCGGTATTAAATATGGTAAAACAAAATGTTTTTGGAGAATTAGTCCATTTCAGATGTGGCTACCAGCACGATCTTCGTTTTGTAAAATTAAATGACGGAAAAACTCCTTATGGAAAAGGTGTGGAATTCGGTGAAAAAGGAATTTCTGAATCGGTATGGCGAACACAACATTCTTTGTTGAGAAATGCTGATGTCTATCCAACTCATGGTGTAGGGCCTATTGCGGTTATGAATGATATTAATCGTGGTAATCGTTTTATGACACTAACTTCACATGCCACAAAAAGCAGAGGGCTTCATAATTATATTGTAGAAAATGGCGGGAAAGACCATCCAAATGCCAAGTTGAAATTTAAATTGGGAGATGTGATTACAAGTACTATTGAAACATCAAATGGAGAAACAATTATAGTTACACATGATACCAGTTTACCCAGGCCTTATTCATTAGGATTTAGAGTTCAAGGCACTAAAGGACTTTGGGAGGTCGATGGCAATAGAATTTATATTGAAGGAAAATCAGAATCGCATCGTTGGGATAATGCAGATAAATGGTTAGAAAAATACGACCATCCTCTTTGGAAAAAATATGGAGAAAAGGCTACCGGTGCCGGACATGGTGGAATGGATTTCTTTGTATTAAATGCCTTTGTAGAATCGGCAAAACAAAATATTGCACCTCCTTTAGATGTCTACGATGCAGCAGCCTGGAGCGCAATTACACCTTTATCGGAATTATCCATCGAAAATAATGGCGAACCGCAGGATTTTCCTGATTTTACCAGGGGATTATGGATAAAACGTAAACCCTATAATTGGATAAAAGACACTTATTAATCCTAAAATAAAAAAGAAAAAGAACAATTGCCATTAGCTGTGGCCTTAATGCCTTTTTTACATGGAATTAGAGCACTTACAGATTATTTGGAAAACAATAAATATTATAAAGTAAGTTACGAAACACAGAATTTAGATCGTTGTAAAAGCTTGTTTAAATTTTCTCAACTTGCTTTAGAGAATAAGGAAAATATGAATAATTGTATAAAAAATAAACTATTGTAAACTACCTGAAGTTCTATTAACAGATTGTGGAATAGAGAATTTTCTCTGATAGAGAAAAATTATTTATATTTTTTTAAAACTTTTATCGTAATTTATAAAAATGTGTATCTTTGCATCCGCAAATCTACCGCGGGCGTGGTGAAATTGGTAGACACGCTAGACTTAGGATCTAGTGCCGCAAGGTGTGTGGGTTCGAGTCCCTCCGCCCGCACCAAAAGGAAAAGCCGGAATTTTA
>JBDLIB010000258.1:0-2078 GCA_039715085.1 Bacteroidota bacterium
AAGAAGAAAGTGGTATTACTAATCTGATCCTGAATGAATTTAGTGCTACAACTTATCATATCTATGAAGAAAATGACCGGGAAATTTTAAAGATATCACATTGGTATAAAATGGCCGGTAATGCCGGAGAACTAAAACCTCAGTTAGAAGAAGGTATCACCGAGGTGATTTGGAAAAATAAAGAGGAGGTCAAAATGGCAATGCAAAATACTTACCCGAATATAAAATTGTTGATCGACAATATTTAGTGTAAAATATTGAAATAAAAATCACAGGAATCCAATGTGATTACCGAGTTTCAAAGAAAGCATCAGGTTGGCTCTGTGGTACTCTGTGTTTCTTTGTGAAACTCAGTAGAATAATTTTACAGATAACAAAAAATGAATAAAAAATAAGTTCACTTATTAAGGCTGTAATTCTGATATTTAATCGTATTTTTGCCGGCTCTAAAAAATTGAAAACGCAAAAGATTATGACCGAGTTTATTACAAAAAGATTACCTAATGTAAAGAACGATATTTTATCAGGTATAACCGTTGCTCTAGCATTGGTTCCCGAAGCTGTAGCTTTTGCATTTGTTGCAGGTGTAGACCCGTTAGTCGGGTTGTATGCAGCATTTATGATAGGATTGATTACCTCGATATTTGGAGGCAGGCCGGGAATGATTTCAGGTGCAACAGGTGCACTGGCAGTGGTGATGGTGACATTGGTTGCCAGGGGGAATGCCATGGGAGAACCGGGTGAAAATTTAGGTTTGTACTATCTTTTTGCTACTGTGATCTTAATGGGTATCATTCAGATGTTGGCAGGGGTTTTAAAACTCGGGAAATTTGTAAGGTTGATTCCGCATCCCGTAATGATGGGATTTGTAAACGGTTTGGCAATAGTTATTTTCCTTTCTCAGTTGGGGATGTTTAAAGAGAATATAAATGGAGAAAAAGTTTGGCTACACGGAAATGATCTTTTTTTAATGATAGGTTTGGTAGCTTTAACCATGTTGATCATGTGGGGTTTACCAAAAATTAAAGCCACCAAAAAATTACCCGAAGCTTTGATTGCGATAATCGTTGTTTCCGCTATAGCGATATTTTCAAATTTCGATGTAGCAACCGTTGGGTCCTTTATTCGCGAAGGTGGAGGAGAAGGATTAAAAGGAGGTTTACCAACTTTGCATTTAGAGACTTTTCAAAAAATTCCATTTACATGGGAATCTATTCAGTTTATACTACCATATGCTTTGATTTTAGCAGCTATAGGATTGATAGAATCCTTAATGACACTGAACTTAATTGATGATCTAACCGAAACCCGTGGTAATGCAAACAGAGAATGTGTAGCCCAGGGAGGTGCTAATATTGTAACCGGGTTGTTTGGTGGAATGGGAGGTTGTGCTATGATTGGTCAATCAATCATCAATATTAAATCGGGTGGTAGAGGTAGATTATCAGGTATTGTTGCTGCACTAATGCTTTTAAGTTTTATACTGTTTGCTTCAGGTTTAATTGAACAAGTACCGATCGCGGCATTGGTAGGAGTGATGTTTATGGTGGTGATTGGAACATTTGCATGGAGTAGTTTCAGAATTCTTAATAAGATACCAAAGACCGATGTATTCGTATTGGTGTTGGTTTCCGGTTTAACCGTAATCTTTGATCTGGCAATTGCTGTTTTGGCAGGGGTTATTGTAAGTGCGTTGGTGTTTTCATGGGAAAATGCAGTTAGGATTCGTGCAAGAAAACACTTTAAGGGTGACGGGACTAAAGTTTATGAGATCTGGGGGCCATTATTTTTTGGATCCATATCTGCTTTTAGCAGCAAATTTGATGTGAAAAACGATCCTGAAAAAGTGGAAATCGATTTCATGGAATCAAGAGTTAGTGATCATTCAGCACTGGAAGCAGTAAATAGTATTGTTGAAAAATATGAAAGTGCCGGAAAAACGGTGCATTTAAAACATCTGAGTGAAGAATGTAAACTGCTTTTAAATAAAAATAATGGTAAATTCAGAGAGGTTATCATCGATGCAATTGACGATCCAAGATACCATGTTGTAGAAGACCCTGAGAGGTTTAATTAAG
>JBDLIB010000259.1:0-2046 GCA_039715085.1 Bacteroidota bacterium
GTCAAGATTAATAAACCAAATATGAAAAATACAATTACCGGATTACTCTTATTTATTTCAATTTTATCTTTTGGCCAACAAAAAGATTCAACTAAACTAAAAGAGTTAGAACTTTTAGAAAAACTATCATATGGTTTTACTTCTGAAATATTTAAAAAACCAGAGAATAAATCAAAACTAGATAAAGACTATAAATTGCCTTGGACACAGAAGTTTTATACAGAAGAGCAATTCAAAATAGCACTAGACACATTAATAAAGAACGCCACAGTTAAAATCAAGGAAGGTAGTTTTTCAAATCATGTTTTAGAATTCAATTCATATTTTCCAGAATTTATTGATGAAGGACTAATGGAGATTTTTGACCTATCTATAAAAACAAATAAAATTAAAAATGGAAATACAATATTAGAGATTGACAAATATGGATCTACTGGTTATGGATCATATTCTTCCTCAGGATTTGATGATGGGAACTTATACGCTCATAATTGGAGAACTATAAGCACTTCTTTCAATATTAAATCTGAAATGAAAACCGGTGAATATGAAGGGACAATTTCATTTGAAAGCGGGTTTGTTAAAGATTATGATTATGTGAAAATCAATAAATCTGATGTTGGTAAAGAAATTAAAATAGGAGATTATACATTTACCGTTATAGATGTTTTAAATAATTCAATAGTGTTAGATTTCAAAAACAGCATTGAAGAATTGAAATTTTATTTTGTTAATTTAAATAAAGAAGGTCATAGAATTACATCAACAGGTAAGGTATTTAGTTCACAAACACTTTTTAAAGACATTTATTTGATGTTTAAAGAAAATCCAAACTTATCATTTGAGGATTTTAAAAAAATTGTTCATCCTAAATATTTGGAGATGATTGAAAATGTGGAAAAAATGACAGAAACTCAAGAAAATATTTTCGGAAAAAAATACCACGTTTTCTCTTCATCAGACAAATTAATAAATTCATATTTATACTTGCCAAAGTATAATTCTGAAGTGTTTGAAATTGAATATTCAAAAAATCAAGAACAGCGTACCCCAATAGCCAAAAAAACATCTCCCGCAGAGAAACAAATAAAGCTTCATTTTGAAAACGAAAATGAAGATGGTGTTTTACTAGGTGAAGAAATAGAACTTTTAGATAAAGATCTTAAAGGAGTTAAAAGCATTCCGGCAGGAGTTTTTGTTAAAATAATAGGTGAGTCTTTAAAGTATTATGATGAAAATAAAGAAGATGACTCTTGTAATGGTTATAAATATGTTAAAATAAACTATGAAGAAGCAGATTACATTGTCGACGGTAGAAATGTTTTTAAATTGAAAAAATTAGATATCCAACCTACAGAAAGTGGTAGTCGTTTAGAATTTTTAGAAGCATTATCTAAAGATTATTTGCAACCTTTAATGCCTTCTTCAGGATTTGAATTTTGCGATCATTTAACTTTCTCTCCTATTATTGTTCGTAATATTAAAACTGATAAGTATAGTTTCATTGACGTTTTAAAAGATGAATTGTATTCCAAAATCACAGGTGAATTTAAAGATGCGAATTTTTTTCAATCTGGTAGTAATTACAAAATTTATGATGAGATAACAAAAATAGAAATATCTGATAATGGATTTATTTTAATGATTAGTCATGATGATTCTACATTTAAAGTTTTATTAACAGAAAAGAACAATAATTATATTGCAAAATATATTGAATAAAGTAAAAACTATTGGTAACAAAAGTTAAAATTTATAGCGGTTTTGGGTTAAATTCTAAGGTAAGTAAATATTTAATTAACAAGTGATTACAGACAGTTTGAGCTGTTTTAATCCACTACAAAATTTTATCAAAACCGTTAGGCATAATTCCCCACATAAAGAAAATCTATTAATTTCTTATGCTAACGACTAAAATTTAAGGGGGAATTTTAAGATAAAAATTTTTACCGTTAGTCAGAATTAGAAAAAATGATTGGAATAAGTATAGGAATTGGATTATTTATTTTATCACTTATAATTAATCTAACAATTCCGCAAAAAGAG
>JBDLIB010000260.1:0-1969 GCA_039715085.1 Bacteroidota bacterium
AAGAACATACAAAATTGCATGATTATTGATGGTGGTACTCATGATATGATATTGACAAAAGCCAAAAGAATCAGTACACTTTTAGTAGAAGTATTAAATAAAAGTAATCAACCTCAGGATATTCCGAAGGTTTAGAGCAAAATACATTAAAACAAACCGACTGGCAGATGGTCAAAATATATAACAAGATCCCGCTGAATAGCGGGATTAGTTCAACTTACGTTTTTGAGTTCGTTATTAAAAAACTACTCAAAAATGAGTTTCACTAAATAAAATGAAGATAGAAGAAACGAACATACAGGATCTTGTACTAATAACTGTTGATATTTACAGAGATGATAGAGGTTATTTTAAAGAATCTTACAATCAGAAAAGATTTGAAAAAGTAACTAAAACAAAATTTGTACAAGACAACGAATCCTTGTCAAAAAAGGGTGTTTTACGCGGATTACACTTTCAAAGGCCTCCTTTTGCCCAGGCAAAATTAGTGAGAGTCATTAAAGGGAGTATTTTGGATGTCGCAGTTGACCTACGTAAAAACTCACCAACTTTTGGCGAGTATTTTAGCCATATTATTTCTGATGAAAATAAAAAACAATTATTTATACCTATCGGATTTGCACATGGTTTTTTAAGCCTGGAAGACGATACGATTGTAAATTACAAGTGTTCAGAGTTTTACAATAAAGAATCAGAAGATTCTATTGTCTGGAACGATGAAACCCTTAAGATTGATTGGGGGATTGATACTCCTATCATAGCAGAAAAGGATAAAAATGCACAAAAATTTAGTAACTTTAAGAACCCTTTTAACTTTTAAATATATTTAGAATATGAAAAATGCCGCCCGAATCATTTCATTTACTGTATTAGTATTGATTGCTTTCATTTTTATTAATGCTGATACGAATCCCGATAAGGATCCCAAAAAAAAGAATACAGCAGAAACATACGATATCAAAGCCTTAAAAATTCCCAGAAACCTGAATTTTGCAGGTGAAAGGATTCCTCTTAAGCAACATGATATCAAAGAAAGAATTGACAGGGAACTATTGGTGAATACTTACTGGCAATCAAACGGCTTATTGTATTTTAAAAGGGCAAACAAATATTTTCCGGTAATTGAACCAATTTTAAAAAAACATAATATTCCGGATGATTTTAAATATCTGGCATTGATAGAAAGCGGATTACAGAATGTAACTTCTCCTGCAGGTGCAAAAGGGTTCTGGCAATTAATGCCAAAAACTGCACGAGAGTACGGCTTGGAGGTAAATGAAAATGTTGACGAAAGGTATCATCTTGAAAAATCTACTGTAGCTGCTTGTCTGTATCTTAGGGAAGCATATGAAAAGTTTGGGAACTGGACTATGGCTGCAGCTGCTTATAATGCAGGGAAGAGTGGTATTTCAAGACAAGTGGAAAGACAAAAAGTGAATAGTTATTATGATCTTTTGTTGAATGCTGAAACGGCAAGATATATTCCGAGGATCGTTTCGGTTAAAGAGATTTTAAACAATCCTTACAAATACGGTTTTAAATTTGAGAAAGAAGACCTTTACACTTTGGTACCGACTCATACAATTAAAGTGGATACTGCTGTGTCAAATCTTGCTGATTTTGCCAAAGGACAGGGTATTAATTATAAAGAATTAAAGATCCATAATCCCTGGTTAAGAGAGAATAAACTTAATAATAAATCCAGGAGGTTGTATAAGATTAAGATACCGGATTAGTTTATAATGTTAAGAATATGTCATCCCCGTGAAAACGGGGATCTTATCCTCTTTTCCTTAATCGTTATTAAATTATTTCTTCCACTCTTTTGCCAAATCATTCCATTCAGAATTCTCTTCTTCGATCAAATCAATTTTCCACTGACGATTCCATTTCTTTAATCGTTTCTCTCTTATTATAGCTTCATTAATATTTGAAAATAGTTCAAAATATACAAGTTTGTCTACATTAT
>JBDLIB010000261.1:0-1940 GCA_039715085.1 Bacteroidota bacterium
TTGATTGGGTAGCTCGTTGAAAAATCATTTCATCATAGAGTACCTCTACTGATTCTTCAGTTGGATATGATTCAGGAAATTCAGTATTAACTAATTGACTCCAAGGTGAAGGGCTTTTTTCATCAAGTTGACCTTGGTCATTTCTTGTCGAGCAAGAATAAAATCCTATCAATATAAGACCTACAAATAATTTTGTTTTCATAATATGCTGAATTTAAAGTTTTATCTCATTTCGCACCACCATGGCGCCCAACGGTACTTGGGTATGAAGCTGTGCGGGAGTTCCGCCCTGTTTCAATGTCCCCCGAAACCGAAAGTTAAAGATAACTAAAATTGTCAGAAAACCACGAAAACCCGCATGCTTTATGACCCAATGTTATAGGCTGGTTTTTTTTCTTAATTAGTTTATTATCAATATAATTCAAGTATCTCTTAGAAAAATAGAGTATCTTTGCAGCAGGTTTATACCATTTTTGATTTCAATCAGTCATTACTCCATTTTGCTACTTAATTAATATAATCTTTCACTCCAGCAGATAATTTCTCTTTGAAGATTACGGATAGTCGGGCCGACATTAATTTGTTTATAACAAAATTAACAAAGGAGAACTTATGAAAAAACTAACCTTAGGAGTTATTGGATCTTCAAGAAAAGAAGATGAAAAACGTGTGCCAATTCATCCAGATCACCTATCACGTTTACCAGAGGATATAAGGAAACAATTAATTTTTGAAAAGGGATATGGTGCACCTTTTGGATTAGATGATGATTTTTTTGTTTCTCAAACCGGAGGAGTTGCTACTCGTCATGAATTATTAACTGAATTGGGTACCGTTATTATTGCAAAACCAGTATTAAGCGATTTACAAGAAATTCGAGAAGGAGGATTCATTTGGGGTTATCCGCATTGTGCGCAGCAAAAAGACATTACACAAACTGCAATAGATCGAAAATTAACGCTAATTGCATTTGAGGATATGTTTGTTTGGTCTCCAAGTGGTCAAGTTGGTCGACATACATTTTATAAGAATAATGAAATGGCAGGCTATTGCGCAGTTATACATGCATTACATTTAAGGGGTATTGATGGTCATTATGGGAACCAGCGAAAAGTAATTATTTTTAGTTTTGGAGCAGTTAGTCGTGGAGCTATTTATGCACTCAAATCTCATGGTTTCAGAGATATTACAATTTGTATTCAAAGGCCTGATCATGAAGTACGCGAAGAAATTTTAGATGTACATTATGTCCGAATTCGTAAAGGTAATAATGGAGAGGCCAGAATGGTAACCATAGAACATGATGGTACTGTTCGACCTTTATCCGATTTAATTAGTGAGTCGGAAATAATTATTAATGGTACCTATCAAGATACAAACAATCCTATCGATTTTGTGATAGAAGATGAAAAAGATACTTTAAAATCAGGAAGTTTAATTATTGACGTTAGTTGTGACGAAGGTATGGGATTCTATTTTGCTAAGCCTACAACTTTTAAAAATCCAATTCTGAAAATCGGTAAAATCGATTATTATGCAGTTGATCATACACCAAGTTATTTATGGGAAAGTGCTTCAAGGTCAATATCAGCTGCTTTAATTGTTCACTTACAATCAGTTTTAGCAGGAAGCAAAAGTTGGATGGAAAATCCTACAATACAAAAAGCTATAAATATCCAAGATGGTGTGATAAAGAAAGAGTCTGTTTTAACTTTTCAGAATCGTATGTCAAATTATCCACATGATTTTATAAAAAGTTAAAAGTCAGAACTTACTAATTTTAGAAACTTTCATACTGAAGTGGTCAATTGTTTAGCACATCGCTAAAGAAAAACTTGCCTATAACGGGCGGAGGCTAAGGTCAGTGGTAAAGACAATGCCATTAGGCTTTGGAATAGCCATTGACTTTAGCCAATGTTCGACGTAGTCGCGAAGCGGCA
>JBDLIB010000262.1:0-1935 GCA_039715085.1 Bacteroidota bacterium
AAGGGTTGCCTTGAACTTGCCTACGGCAGACAGAGAATTCATTTAGCCTAATATTCCTCCTATCCTAAATTAATATTACGGTGCTCTGCACCTTACTTATACCCGGTATAACTTTACTACAGATGTTTCAGTGCTCTGCACCTAGAAAATATATTTTCCCTAAACCCCTATTAAATAAGCAGCAGAGCTGCATAATATCTGTAGAAATCCAATAGGTATGATTGATTTAGGTGCAGAGCACCGTAATATTAAAAAATAATATAGTAAAGCAAATCGGGATTAATTTCTGATATTTCACCCCCTAAACCCCTTCCTGCTGCAGGCTTTATGACGGAGATCAAATCAAGAATTACCTATACCCAACCCTTGATTCGCATAAATAAACAAAAATCAACAAATAGAAAGCTTAACAAAAAAGTGAATCAGAAACTCTCATAAAAAAACAACAATCAAAAAAAATACAAACCCGTAACATTTTAACTTCTAAAATCTTATTTTTGTCAAAAACATTTAAACATGAACAATTTAGTAGAAAGATTTATAAAATACATTAAGATCGATACACAATCCGACCCAAACAATCCTGATTTTCCCAGTACTGAAAAACAATGGAATATGGCAAACCTTTTAGTGGAAGAACTAAAAGAAATGGGAATGCAGGATGTTAGCATCGATGAAAATTCCTATGTAATGGCTGCTTTACCAAGCAATGTAGATCACAAAGTGCCAACCATAGGATTTATTGCGCACTTTGATACGAGTCCGGATTTTACTGCCGAAAATGTAAATCCTCAGTTTATTGAAAATTATGACGGAAAAGATATCGTTTTAAACGAAAAAGAAAACATCATCCTTTCACCCGACTATTTTGATGACCTCTTAATGTACAAAGGAAAAACATTGATCACAACCGATGGTACTACCCTACTCGGCGCTGACGATAAAGCAGGTATTGCCGAGATCATGACTGCAATGGATTACCTTATCAGGCACCCCGAAATCAAACACGGCGATATAAAAGTTGGGTTTACACCCGATGAAGAAGTTGGTAAGGGTGCACACAAATTTGATGTAGAAAAATTTAACGCCGACTGGGCATATACCATGGATGGTAGCCAGGTTGGTGAATTGGAGTATGAGAATTTTAATGCTGCCGGAGCAAAAGTAATCATTGAAGGTAAAATTGTGCATCCCGGATATGCAAAAGGAAAAATGATCAATTCTATGTTGATCGCTGCTGATTTTATACAAGCTCTTCCTAAAGATGAAACACCCGAAACAACCGAAGGTTATGAAGGCTTTTTTCATTTACACGGGATGAAAGGCGCTGTTGAAAAAACAGAGTTAGAATATATTATTCGCGATCATGACATGGAACTATTTCAAAACAGAAAAAAACAATTTCAAGCAGTTGCTGATGAGTTAAATAAAAAGCTAGGTTCTGATCTGATTAAAGTTGAAATAAAAGATCAGTATTTTAATATGCGTGAAAAAGTTGAACCTGTAATGCATATTGTGGATATTGCTGAAGAAGCGATGAAACAATTAAATATTAAACCTTTGATCAAAGCGATCAGAGGCGGCACGGATGGATCACAGCTTTCCTATAAAGGTTTACCTTGTCCGAACATCTTTGCGGGCGGACATAATTTCCACGGCCAATTCGAATATGTTCCTGTTGAATCTATGGAAAAAGCCACTCAGGTAATTCTTAAGATTGCAGAGGTCACCGCTGAGAAGTATGCATAGAGTTACTGATTAAAGATTAAAAATCATAAAAACTACAAAGTATACTTAATCCTTTGTAGTTTTTTTGTGTAGTCGTTTATCTAATTTTCGACTAAACATATCCATAAATAAAAAAAATTCTCTTCTGATTTTAAATCAAGTCATCTTCAAATTAAACCATCCTCAAATTAACTAGTTTTAAATCTT
>JBDLIB010000263.1:0-1863 GCA_039715085.1 Bacteroidota bacterium
TAAGCATAATATTGTGCATAAGTTGACCAAGAAGACCATCCGTGAGGGGAATTTAAAAAATTGTTATCCATTAAAACATCATATTGGGCTTCCCAAAATCTGTGTGTTCCCGAACGCATGCGAGCATCTGGTATAACTAGTTGTTCTAAACATTCATGTTGAGTTAGTAAATCTATAGCAGCTCTTTTGTATTTTTCCCTTGCGTCTTTATTGCTCTGTAGCAGAGCAAATTGACCTAATTGCAATGCTGAACAACTAATCATACCATCTTCAAAGGTTTGTTCTCCTTCAGTTTGTATGTCGGACCTATTTCGTTCTAGCTCGTCCATTGACAGTTTGACTGAAGCATATATTTTTTTGTATTGATTATCGTAATGGTTATTTTTTTTCAAAGGTTCCAGTACTTCTAATAGTTCCATTAGGCTTTTAGCAATGTAGATAACACTAGTATAATGTGTATTATGTGCCCGATATGCTCCATCTGATGTTTGTGATTGTAAAAGAAACTCTGAAAGCTTCAGTGCCCTAAAGAGGTCTTTTTCATCTTTAAAGAGCTGATAGCGGTCAATTAAAATCCCAATCATAGAACTAACGTTCTGAATTCTGTGTTTATATGCAACAGGCTCATGACTTATAGTATCAAATACAATAGGGTATATTTTATTAAATTGCTTATCTGCTTCTTCTATAGTTTTATCATTTCGGAAATACTTGCCTCCTGCATAGGTAGTATAAAATCCATACCAAGATTCGCAATGAGAAATTGAGGCTTTTTGAGGATAGTCAAGTACTGCCTGCATAGCTTTTTGCATGTACCAGCTATATGGTTTAGGCACATAAAAATTTGCCTCAGATAGTTTACCGTTTTTGGAAGAAACGTAAATTTTATAAAGACCTTCTATTATTGTTTTATCAAAGTGATATGTTTTTACATTATCACTTTCGTTTATTAATAGAGGCTTGTTAGAGTTTCCATTTGGCAAAACAACTTTAACCGAGAATTCTTCATTACTAAAAACAGAAAAACTAATTTCTTTACCTTTTTCGCAAACCGTAGAGGAGATATCAATTGCTGGCGCTTTTGTTATTTCTGCAACCTTGTTGTTAAGCTCACTTAAATTAGTTAAATCATCAAGATAAATTCTAAATGTTTTAGATTCTCCAGGTATAATTTGCCATAGGTTTTGGGGATGTCTTGTTGGTAGTGGTAAAGCGTTAATCAAATCTAGATTAACAGAAGTAATTCTATGACCGTTATATTGATAAGGTGGTTCTCCCCAGCTTTTTGAATAATCATGACTCCATGACGCAATTGGGTCTGGACTAATCACGGATAAAATCCTTCTTGTCGGACTCATAAAATAGCCCCAAAAATGCGTTGACTCACAACGTAATAGTGTGGGGAAGAGTTTTTTATTCCAATTCGGATATTCATCTAAATAAGTGTCAATGCCCAATCTAATTCCTAACTTGTTAGGCTGAAAAGGGATATTACCACTGTTTTCTATAGTTGCTAGAATCAAAAAATCCCCGTCATCATCTTTATACTCAATTGATAAATTAATATTCTTAAAGTGGGTTGAATTTTTGGTTGCAGTTTCCCAGCTACTTTCTAATTCATATATTTCATCCTTGATTTCTACATACCAAGATGGTCCGGTATTAATGCTATCTGAAAAAATAACATGATTATTTGATTGTTTGAATAATAGAGATTCAATTGTTTTATTTTCTCTTATTGATAACTTCCATTTATCATTTTCTAAAATAGAAGTCTGAGAAAAACCTTTATGTGTGATTAATATTAAAAGGATTAGGGAAAATACAATTTTGTTCATTGTTTCAAATTTTGGTTGAAACCCT
>JBDLIB010000264.1:0-1831 GCA_039715085.1 Bacteroidota bacterium
AGTGGTACTCTTGAACTGAAAGATAATAAGATCATCATATTAGTTGATTAATTTTATCCCAAAATATTTTAAAATCCTCACTTTTAGTGGGGATTTTTTAGGCACTTTCACAACTAAATAAACACTTGGATGTCAATTAAATAAGTTGTATATTAGATAGAACAAAACCCCGAAAACGAGCCGAACACTCAAAAAACGGGGTTTTAATTTATCTAGTATGACTAAATTACGAAGAATCTCCGATTTACAGCACGAATTTTCATTTTTAAATCCTTCAGATAATTTTGATGTATATTTTGATCAATTTTTATCAAGTGACTTAGGAAAAATATATACAGCTATCCCATGGGAAGAATTGGTGTCAGTTTTTAAGATTAAAGAATCTATCAAAGGCACGAAGAATTATTTTAGTCCAAAGGGTAAACTTGCATTGATGTTTTTAAAACACTATGCTTGCTGTTCCGACAAGCGATTAATCGAGCAACTCAACGCTAATATTGATTATCAATTTTTTTGTGATATTCATTTAGGTCATCATCGTTTGACGAATTATAAAATAGTTAGTCAAATCCGTTGTGAATTATCCAGAAAATTAAATATTCCAAGAACTGAAAAAGTTTTATTCAATAATTGGTCCAGATTTATTAAAGACCAACATTGCATAACTGTTGACGCTACTTGTTATGAGAGTGAGGTTCGTTATCCTACAGATCAAAAATTACTTTGGGAAAGTGTACACTGGACGTATCACCAGATGAAAATACTTTGTAAATTATTAAAGATAAAACTTCCAAGGACAAAATATATTAAATGGAAGAAACGATATATAGGCTATAGTAAAACCCGTAAAAAAACATATAAAAATAGAAGAAAACTCACCAGGTCATTATTGTGGTTGTTAGAAAAAGTAAACAATGAGTTGGATATTATAGAAAAGCAGTATGATTTTAGTATGACTGAATTGTATTACAAGCGGAGAGAAATTATAAAGAAAGTACAGAGACAGCAAAAGCAATATTTTAAAACGGGAAAACCTCCTAAGGATAGAATTGTAAGTATATCAAAATCATATCTGCGA
The DNA here is from genome assembly GCA_039715085.1 of Bacteroidota bacterium. GTDB lineage: Bacteria > Bacteroidota > Bacteroidia > Flavobacteriales > Flavobacteriaceae > Namhaeicola. The sequence goes on from JBDLIB010000264.1 coordinate 1,079, forward strand.
CCTATAGTAAGAGGAAAGGAAATTAAAAGGGTTGAGTTTGGTGCAAAAGTCAATAAGTTTCAAATAAATGGCATCAATTTTATTGAGCATATCAGTTTTAATGCTTTTAATGAGGGTATACGCTTTAAAAACACAATTTATAAAGCACAAGGTCTTACCAAAACGAGAGTAAAAATAGCAGGAGCCGATGCTATATATGCAACTAATAAAAACAGAGTTTTTGCTACAAATAATAAAATACAAACTGACTTTAAGCCCAAGGGAAGACCTTCAAAACATCGTAAGCAGCAAATCCAATTAGCTAAATTGATCACCAAAGAAAGGGCAACTAGATTGGAAGGTAGTTTTGGAAAAGAGAAGGAACACTATCACTTAAAAAAGGTTAAAGCCAAAACTCTAAAAACAGAAATCCTCTGGATATTCTTTGGTATTCATACCGCTAATGCTTTAGAAATAGGACGCAGAATGCAATTAAAATCATCTAAAAAAGCAGCCTGAAATTTAACCTTCACATAAACTTAATGGGATAAGTATGTTTTGTCGTAATTAAAATCTGAAAATTTTTCCAAAATCATTTTTTTAACTAAAAAATCCCAAGAAACTAATCTTCCTTGGGAGATAATTTAAAAATCTTAGCTTGTAAAATAAAAAAGTAGATTACTTCTGAAAGTGCCTATCGACTCTCCGAGGTCTAAAGACTCTCAGAGGTCTTAACTAATTGACATTGTGCCTGCAAGTGTGGTATAAATATCT
>JBDLIB010000265.1:0-1749 GCA_039715085.1 Bacteroidota bacterium
AAAATATATCGTATATTTGCACGCTTAAAAATAAACATTAAAATTTAAACTATGAATCATTACGAATCTGTTTTCATTTTGAATCCCGTTTTATCTGATACTCAGGTAAAGGAAACAGTAAAGAAGTTTGAAGATTACTTGGTTTCCAAAGGTGCCGAAATGATTTCGAAAGAGGATTGGGGCTTAAAGAAATTAGCTTATCCAATTCAAAAGAAAAAAACTGGTTTTTACCATTTATTTGAATTCAAAGTACCGGGTGAAGCAATTTCTCCCTATGAACTTGAATTTAGAAGAGACGACAGCATCATGCGTTATCTGACAGTAAGGCTAGATAAGGATGCAGCTGCCTGGGCAGAGAAAAGAAGAGGAAGAGTTAAACCATCAAAAAAGTAAGTTATGGCATCTATTGAACAACAAGCAAAAGGCGGAAGTAAAGGTGAGATCAGATACTTAACACCTTTAGATATTGATACTCAGGTAAAAGTAAAATATTGTCGTTTTAAGAAAAATGGCATCAAATATATTGATTATAAAGATCCTGATTTTTTAATGTATTTGGTAAATGAGCAAGGTAAGATTTTACCTCGTCGTTTAACAGGAACTTCATTAAAATACCAACGTAAAGTTGCACAAGCAATTAAAAGAGCACGTCATTTGGCTTTAATGCCTTATGTAGGTGATATGTTAAAATAATTAAATAAGATTTAGATTATGGAACTTATATTAAAACAAGACGTTGCTGATTTAGGATTTAAAGATGATATTGTAACTGTAAAAAACGGTTATGGTCGTAATTTCTTAATTCCTCAGGGAAAAGCTGTATTAGCAACTTCTTCTGCTAAAAAAGTTTTAGCAGAAACGTTAAAGCAAAGAGCTTATAAAGAACAAAATATTGTAAAAGAAGCTAATAAAACTGCAGAAGCTTTAAAAGTGTTAGAATTAAAGCTAACTGCTAAAGCTGGAGAAGGAGATAAATTATTTGGATCGATCAGTAATGCAAATCTTACAGAGGCATTAGCTGCTGAAGGACATGAGATCGATAAGAAATTTATTACTATTGCTGGAGGATTAGTAAAACGTGTTGGTAAATACGATGCAAAAGTAAGATTACACAGAGATGTGATTGTTGATCTTCCTTTTGAAGTTATAGCTGAAGCTAAATAGTTAACAATAAGTTAATAAAATTTTAAGCCTATCCGATTTGGATAGGCTTTTTTTTTTATTTTTATCACCAAAATTCAAATAAAATATTATTATGACAAAAAATTATCTTTTCATTGTAATTTTTGCAATGCTTGTCTCTGTGACCGGTTTTGCACAAGTTACAACATCATCTATGCAGGGTACTGTAGTTGATGATTCAAACCAACCTTTACCTGATGCAAGTGTTGTTGCAGTTCATACCCCAACAGGTACAAAGTATGGTACGACAACAAATTTCGACGGAGTAGCACACCTTCGTAATATGCGTATTGGAGGGCCTTATACCATTACTGTAAGTTATGTAGGTTTTAAAACGCAACAAGTTGAAAATGTGTTTTTAACACTTGGTAAAACACTTGATTTTAACGTTGCCTTAGTTGCAGATAATCAATTGGAAGAAGTAATTGTAAAAGCTGTTATAGGTGATAATGTGTTTGGGGCAGACAGAACCGGTGCTGAAACAAGTGTTGGCAGAAAAGAATTAACTACTTTGCCTACGATTTCAAGGGGAGCCAATGATTTTACACGTTTGGAGCCTTCGGCAAG
>JBDLIB010000266.1:0-1703 GCA_039715085.1 Bacteroidota bacterium
CTATTTTATCACGCAAAGGTTCGCAAAGATTTACACTAAGTTTCGCAAAGAATAACTTCTATCTAACACTTCCGTCTTCGGGCTTCTGTCTTCCAACCACACTCCTTACTCCTTACTTCTTACTTATTACTTATTACTTCTTATTCAAAGACTATAAAACTCCACCAAATTAGCTTCGTAATATTGATCTCCTAGTTTTTGTAATAAATTATTTATCACATTTACATCACCGTCAACAGCTAATGCAGAATACCCAATCTTATTTCGTTTTCCCAATCGTAGGTCAATAATATTTATATTCTTTGACGCTAAAGCTGAAAGCAGTATCAATAAAACACCAGGAGCATTATTATGCTTGGTCAGTATTACTTTTTCGCTTAAAGCTAATTTTAATTCTACTCCGTCCACCTCATATAAGTAAATATCATCACGATAATAATTTGGCAGATCTGCATTTTCATTAAATGACAGTTCCAAAAACACATCCTGATCAGAACCTTTTATAAATTCTATGGCATTATCGATCTTTCCATTATCCTCTGAAACCTGTAAAAAAGCAACTGCAGTACCATCATTATTCGATTTTAACCTGGCAGTATCAACATTGATTCCCTCTGAAGCCAAGGTGTTAAAAATAGAAGACATTACTCCCGGCTTATCCACATGTTTTGAAAACAACCCTTTTACTTTATGTGTTTCGGGCCTTGGAGTTTCATTGCTTACTGTAATCGATTTCTCGCCTTTTCTTATTCTTATTGCGTTATACTCCCCCATCCCTGTGGCATTTTTATAAACATCTAAGAATTCGGAAAAACTTCCACCAAAAGAAAATTCCGGAATCATCCTTCGATTCCCAAGGTCAAACCGCTGGTTTAACATTTCAATTCCTTTATTCAATATGGTGTATTTTACTTTCAAATCGTGATCATCAAAAATGGTGCGTTTTTCAGGTATCAATTTTGAATAACTCACATAGTGCTGATAACCAGCCTCATGAATATATTCCAAGCTTTCCTTAAAATTAAGTCCATAATGATTTAAGTAATGTGTATCTGTACCAAGTGCAACAGGAATCTGAAGCTCTTTGGCTCTTCTTAATATATCTTTGGTGGGATAAACTCCACATCCTTTTACGGCACCGGCCATATTTACATCCAGAGCAAGATTTCTATCTGCAATTACTTCCAAAAGGGTTCGGAATTTATTTGCTAAAGGATGCAAACTGGTTTCAAAATTTTGTAAACATTCCGGAACCTCTACATTTAATTTTGGAAGATCTATATGGCCAATAACCTGGATCATATCTCCAAAATTCTCTATCATTTCAAACATCTCGTTGAAATATCCATTCCAATAATTCTCTAAACTTCCTCGCAATTTCAACAGTTTATGCGCCTCTTCTTTAGAACCATCATAAGGTAAGCCTTCAGGTGCAAAATGAACAGAACCAATTACAAAATCAGCTCCCTCTGCCTGAAATATCTTCGACCTGCTCCACTGCAAACCAAGATCAGATCCCATCCATTCTAATTCTACTCCATACTTGATATTGATCTTTCCGGCATATTTTTTGCGCACCTCAGCAATTCGCTTAGGATAATTAATATAAGAACGGTTCCCACGAATAAATTTAATATTAGTATTCTTTTCGGCTGTATATCTAAAGTTTGTCAATCTTGGCGAATGAATAATAAAAGTAATAC
>JBDLIB010000267.1:0-1639 GCA_039715085.1 Bacteroidota bacterium
AAAGAGATTTAGAAGCACCTGTTAACAAAAAAGCACAAAAGGCCAAAAAGAAAAGAAACAAACACCTTATAAAACAACAAAAGCAAAAAGAAAAAGCCGAAAGAAAATATCGTAAAAAGCAGGAAAAAGATTAATTTTGGCCAATGATTATACTGAAAGAAATTTCGACCAAGAAAGAGATAAAGCAATTTGTAAAATTTCCTTTTAAACTTTATAAAAATAATCCATATTGGGTTCCTCCATTAATAAAAGATGAAGTTGACAGTTTTGATAAAACTAAAAATCCTGTTTTTGAACATGCTGATGCACGGTTTTATCTGGCTTATAAAAACAACGAAATTGTTGGCAGAATAGCTGCGATCATCAATTCATTTGAAGTCAATGAGCAAAACATAAGGAAAATGCGTTTTGGATGGATGGATATGATCGATGATATTGAGGTAAGCAAAGCATTGTTATCAAAGATTGAAGAGATCGGAAAAGAAAACAAACTGGATTTTATAGAAGGCCCCGTTGGTTTTTCAAATTTGGATAAAGTTGGTGTTCTTACCGAAGGATTTGAAGAAAGAGGAACTATGATTACCTGGTACAACCACCCTTACTATAAAGGACACTTAGAAGAACTTGGTTACCGTAAAGAGAAAAAATATCTTGAATCTTATTTTTTTATGAAAGATATAGATATTACAAATTATGAAAGGTTAGCCAAAATTGTTGCTAAAAGAAATGAACTTAAACCACTTAATTTTACAAGCTCAAAACAGATAATGCCTTATGTTGATGAAATGTTCGAATTATTTTCAACAACATATTCAAAACTAGCATCTTTTGTTCCAATCTCTGATAGACAAATAGCTTATTTTAAAGAAAAATTTATTGGATTAATAGACCCTGAATTTATCAAATTTGTAGTTGATAAAGAAGGTAAGATGGTTTCTTTCTCTATTACGTTACCTTCCTTTGCTGAAGCATTGCAGAAATCACAAGGAAAATTATTTCCTTTTGGATTTCTTCATTTTTTAAATGCAAAAAAAAATCCAAAAGAGTCGGTCTTTTATTTAATAGGTATAAAACCTGAATACCAGAAAAAAGGTGTAACTGCAATTATATTCGATGAGTTCTATAAAACTAATCTAAAAAAAGGTATTATAAAAAATATTCAAACACCTGAATTAGAAGAGAATGAAGATATTCAGTTGATCTGGAAAAATTTTAATCCAACAATCCATAAAAGACGCTGTACTTACAGGAAGGAGATTGGGTAGCAGCAGTGTTCAGTTACAGTTTGCAGTGGCAGTAAATGTTAACATCCCTTTTAGTGTTGAACGGTTTTTATTAATTTCACTACAACTGCTACTGACTACTTTTTTTATACTTTTGTCTATGTGCTTTTCCAGTTTTCACGTGAATGACAAACTTTAAACATGTTTTTATGCAACTTTTTTACAATCCTGATATTACAAACAATACTCCAAGTTTTATTTTCGATAAAAATGAAAGCAGGCATATTGTCAAAGTATTGCGCAAAAAAGAAAGAGATTCTTTACATCTGACCAATGGAAAAGGTTTTTTGTTTACAGCAGAAATTATCAGTGCAAACGATAAAAAATGTACGATTAAGATTATTTCTTCAGAAGAG
>JBDLIB010000268.1:0-1637 GCA_039715085.1 Bacteroidota bacterium
ATCAATTTCACCCGACTTCAGTCGGTTGTTACTTTTTTACATAATTTTCCAAAGCTTTTTCATCTATCTGGGCCACACGCCATTCGCTAAAAACTCTTGCTCCGGTTGATTCATAAAATTCAATTGCGGGAGTATTCCAGTCTAAAACCTCCCAGGCAACTCTTTTTAATCCATTGTTATATGCATATTCCATAACCTTCCTGTATAAGGCCGTACCTACTCCTTTCCCTCTGAATTTATTTTTAATGATCAGATCTTCAAGATGTAAAGCTTTCCCTTTCCATGTAGAATACCTGGGATAAAATAAGGCCATACCTATGATTTCATCTTCACTTTCTGCAAGTAAAACTTCAAAAGCAGGTTTTTCACCGAAACCATCCTGTATTAAAGTTTGTTCAGTAATTTCAACAGCAGCCGGTTGTTTTTCAAAAGTTGCCAATTCTTGTATCAGTTCCAAGACAGATTTCATATCTGATGATTTGGCTTTCCGAATATTAAGATCCATTTTTATAAATTTTTTGCGTAAAAATAGTCATCTTTGTAGAGACAAACTCAAATACCAAATAGATTTTAAAATTTATTTGGCTCAACTCAAATAAAAATTATTATGAACAACCACATTACTCTGGGTGAGTATATTGTTGAAAATCAAAAAGATTTCCAATACTCATCAGGTGAACTATCGAGCCTTCTCAGTTCCATCAAGTTAGCATCAAAAGTAGTCAACCACGAAGTAAACAAAGCCGGATTGGTTGATATTCTGGGCGATGCCGGAAACCAAAACATACAAGGCGAAAAGCAACAAAAACTGGATGTGTATGCCAATGAGGTTTTTATGCGAACCCTGTCAAACCGACAAATGGTTTGTGGTGTAGCCAGTGAAGAAGAAGATGATTTCGTAATCATTGGCGGAAAAAATCAAACACACGACAATAAATATGTTGTGTTAATGGATCCTCTGGATGGTTCTTCCAATATTGATGTGAATGTTTCTGTAGGAACGATTTTTTCAATTTACCGTCGAATATCTCCGGTTGGAACCCCGGTTACAAAAGAAGATTTTTTACAACCCGGTAATTTACAGGTTGCTGCAGGATACGTAGTTTACGGCACCTCAACGATGCTGGTCTACACTACCGGAAATGGTGTTCATGGTTTTACGTTAAACCCTGCAATTGGCGTTTATTATCTGTCACATCCAAATATGAAATTTCCTGAAGACGGTAAGTTGTATTCCATTAACGAAGGGTATTATGTACATTTCCCACAAGGTGTAAAAGACTATTTAAAATACTGTCAGGAAGAAAAAGATGACCGTCCGTATTCTGCAAGATATATTGGGTCTTTAGTTTCTGATTTCCACCGAAATATGATCAAAGGAGGTATTTATATCTACCCTACCAGTTCAAAAGCGCCCCAGGGAAAATTGCGATTATTATACGAGTGTAACCCAATGGCATTTTTAGCCGAACAAGCAGGTGGCTGGGCAAGCGATGGTTATAAAAGAATTTTAGAGATCAAGCCAACCGAATTACATCAACGCGTTCCGTTCTTTGTAGGAAGTAAAAATATGGTCGCTAAAGCGGAAGAATTTATGGCTAATTATCCGGAAAATGGAGATTATTAATTGCTGATTT
>JBDLIB010000269.1:0-1501 GCA_039715085.1 Bacteroidota bacterium
TACAAGTATCCAAAAAGTGGAATATTCAAAACAAGAGGAAATGCAGTTTTTAATGAAACAAAAAGCATTGCTAAAAGCCAAAACCGAAGCCGAATTACTTACCCAAAGTATTGGTCAGAATATAGGAAAGGCAATTTTTATTTCTTCTGAAAATTATATTCGAAATTATGCCAAAGGTAATTATCAAATGGAAATGAAAGCATATAGTACCACAGATGCTGCTCCATTGGATATTGACTTTAAAAAAATAAAGATCAGTAGTACAATTAATGTGATCTTTGAATTGAATTAGATATACCTGATTTCAAATTTAATGTTTCATATTAATTTAACACCCTGTGCCAAATACCTTAAATATTTAGGTATTAACATAAAGATTAAGGAAACAACCCGATAATTCCTTAACTTTACGTATGCCTTACCAACACCTTGCAAAAAATATCAGAAAAAAAGTTGATCAGTATCAACAGAAAAATGCTATTCATTTTAAAAACTCCCAAACAGATTCTTGGGAAGGAATTTCATGGGCTGAATTTGGAAACAGAATTGAAAATATTTCTAAAGCTCTTCTGGATTTTGGTGTTACACCCCAGCAAAACATTGCAATATTTTCTCAAAATAGTGTAGAATGGATTATTACAGACCTTGCCATTATGAGTATCAGAGCTGTTACAGTTCCTATCTATGCTACAAACTCAACAAAAGAAGTAGATTATATAGTTAATGATGCGGGGATAAATGTGATTTTTGTAGGTGATCAAATGCAATACGATGAGGTTGTTGCCCTTTGTAAAAAGAATAAGCATTTGAAAATTGTTATAGCTTTAAATGAAGATATAAAACTCAAAACAACAACTAACTCAGTATATCTAAAAGATTTTATTTCTCTTAAACAGAGTGAAAAAATTGATAAAGAGCTTCAAAAAAGATATGATGAAAGTAACTTATCAGATCTTGCTTGTATCATTTACACTTCGGGTACAACCGGTGAACCAAAAGGTGTAATACTCGATCACGCCAATTTTGCAGATACAATCAAGGCGCATGATAAGGAGTTAAATTATTCCGATAATGACACTTCTCTAAGTTTTTTGCCTCTTACCCATATTTTTGAACACAATTGGGTTATGGTTTGTTTGCATAACGGAATTGAAGTTTATTTCAATAAGAATCCAAAATTAATTGCAAATTCTTTAAAGGAAGTAAGTCCTGACTATATGTGTGCTGTTCCAAGGTTTTATGAGAAAATATATGCTGCTATAAATGACAAAAAAGAATCTAGTTCTGAAATAAAACAAAAGCTTTTTAACTGGTCAATAAATGTTGGAAATGATTACTACAACCGTCATATAAGATTGGAAAAAAGAGTTCCAACCGGTCTAAAATTAAAACATAGAATTGCTGACAAATTAGTGCTTTCAAAACTTAAAGATGTTCTTGGAGGAAAAATAAAAATGATGCCCTGTGGAGGCGCACCAATAGATGCTAAAATTGTTAGGTT